>CAJQNW010000273.1 GCA_905479765.1 uncultured Tepidamorphus sp.
TGGAGATCCCGCTGTCGCCGGTCGCCGCCATCGACGCGGTGACCGTCTACGACGCCGACGGCAGCCCGAGCGTCTTGGACGCGTCGGCCTATGTCGCCGACATCTCGTCGTGGCCGGCCCGCCTTCTGGTGCGCGATACGCTGTCGCCCGGCGCGGCGTTCAACGGCGTCGAGATCGATTTCACCGCCGGCTATGGCGACGCGGCCGATGTGCCCGCGCCGCTTGGCCAGGCGATCCTGCAGCTCGTCGCCCACTGGTACGAGACCCGCGAGCCGGTCGCCTTCGGCGGGCCGGCAGGCGAGGTGCCCGGCACGGTCGCCGCGCTGATCGCGCCCTACGGGGCGGTGAGCCTGTGAGCGGCCGAACGCCCATCGGCAGGCTGCGCCACCGCGTCACGCTGCAGCAGCCCGTCGACACCGATGATGGTTCGGGCGGCACCGCGCGCACCTGGGCCGACATGGTCACACTCTGGGCGCGCATCGAGCCGCTGGATGCCGGCGAACGCGTCGATGCCGAGCGTATCGAAGCGGCAATCGACCACCGCATCACCATCCGCTGGCGCGCCGGCGTCACCCACGCCATGCGCTTTTCCTTCGGCACGCGGGTCTTCGCCATCCGCGGCCTGACCGACCGCGAGGAACGCCACCGCTTCCTCGACTGCCTCTGCGAGGAGACCGCCCCATGAGACCGAAAGCCCGCCTGACCGGCGCCGATACGCCGGCCAAACTCGCCCGCCGCCTGGAGACCGGCATGGAGACCGGCCGGATACCGCGTCTGGAGGGCCGCTTCAAGGATGGCCGCGACAGGGCCGGCAGTCCGAGACCGCATGGATCATCCATCGAAACCGGTGATCTGCGCGTCACGCCCCGGCCCGAACCGAGACGAAACCGTTGAGCGCCGCGCTCGCCTTGCAGACCGCACTGATCGCGGCACTGCGCGCCGATGCCCCGCTGACCGCGCTGCTCGGCGGCGAAGCCATCCATGACGGCGCGCCGCAGGGCGCGGCCTTCCCGCATGTGGCGCTCGCCGACCTGGCCTCGCTCGACTATTCGGACTCCTCCGGCGAGGGCGAGGAACACTTCGCGACGCTGCTCGTCTGGTCGCGCGAGGGCGGCCGCCGTCAGGCGCTGGAGATCCTCGGCGCCATGACCGCCGTTCTTGATGGAGCGGCGCTGTCGCTTGCCGGCCACGCGCTGGTCAACCTCGCCGTCGAGCGCACCGAGGCCCGCCGCCAGTCCGACGCCAAAACCTGGCGCGGCCTGATGCGCGTGCGCGCGGTAACGGAAGCCGCGTAGCGGCGCCTTCGGCGGGTTGTCACGCCGGGTCCCGGATCAAGTCCGGGACACGGCTCTCATTTCTGCGGCTCGACCGTGCCTCGAACTCAGCCCCGTGCCCTGGACTTGATCTAGGGCCCACGGGCCGCGGTCGCGAAACGCTGATCACTGCAATCAACTCAGACATCAACGGAGACACCCATGGCTGCCCAGAAAGGCAGGGGACCTGCTGCTCAAGATCGACTCCGACGGGGTCGGCACCTTCGTCACCGTCGCGGGCCTGCGCTGGTCAACCTCGCCGTCGAGCGCACCGAGGCCCGCCGCCAGTCCGACGCCAAAACCTGGCGCGGCCTGATGCGCGTGCGCGCGGTGACGGAAGCCGCTTAGCGGCGCCTTCGACGGGTTGTCACGCTGGGTCCCGGATCAAGTCCGGGACACGAGTCCTTTGGTTGGGGCAGGGCCGTGCCTCGAACTCAGCCTCGTGCCCTGGACTTGATCCAGGGCCCACGGGCCGCGGTAGCGAAACGCTGATCACTGCAATCAACTCAGACATCAACGGAGACACCCATGGCTGCCCAGAAAGGCAGGGACCTGCTGCTCAAGATCGACTCCGACGGGGTCGGCACCTTCGTCACCGTCGCGGGCCTGCGCTCGCGGTCGCTGGCCTTCAACGCCCAGGCGGTCGACATCACCGACATGGAATCCGCCGGCGAATGGCGCGAGCTGCTGGAGGGCGGCGGCATCAAGCGCGCGGCGATCTCCGGCGCCGGCCTGTTCCGCGACGCCGCCTCCGACGCGCTGATGCGCACGCTGTTCTTCGACGGCGCGATCCGCGACTTCCAGGTGACGATCCCCGATTTCGGCACGGTCGAGGGACCGTTCCAGATCACCGCGCTGGAATTCTCCGGTCGCCACGACGGCGAGCTGACCTTCGATATGGCGCTGGAATCGGCCGGCGAACTGACATTTGCGGCGGTATAACGCTTCCGATTTCTACGTCATGCCCGGACTTGATCCGGGCATCTCGCGCCATCCTGCCTGAGATTGCCGGGTCAAGCCCGGCAATGACGTGCGGTGGTGGCACGGGCCTCACGACCCCGATCCCAGCAGGACATCCTCTATGCCCAATCCTCCTCCCAATGCGATCAGGGGCCCCAATGCCATCAGGGGCGAGATCGCCGCGCGCCTTGGCGGGCGCGACTACACGCTGTGCCTGACGCTCGGCGCCCTGGCCGAGCTGGAAACCGCCCTTGGCGCCGGCGACCTGATGGCGCTGGCCGCCCGCTTCGAGGCCGGGCGGCTTTCGGCGCGCGAGGCGACGGCCGTCATCGGCGCGGGCCTGCGCGGCGCCGGCCACGAGATCACCGATGCCGAGGTGGCCGGCCTGCCGATCGACGGCGGTGCGGCCGGCTACGTGCGCCTCGTCGCCGACCTGCTGGAGACGACCTTCGGCGGGCCGGCGGGGACAGCATCGAGCGGAGAGGGGGCGAGCCCGGAGACTAGTCTCCCAAACCCTACCCAAGCGGGCTGACGTCGCCGGATAGAAGTCCGCCCGCCGACCGGCGGTTTCCCTGGGATGCGTTCTTAGGCTTTGCCATTGCCGGCCTGGGCCTGAGCCCGCGCGAGGCATGGGGCGTAACCCCGCGCGAACTGTCGCTCGCCGCCGGCTGGGTGATACGCCCCGGCCGCGACGCGCCGGCGCAGGCCGATCTCGCCGCGCTGATGGCGCGGTTTCCGGACTGAGTGCGAAGGCCCGTCGCGTGGCTAATGGGCCCCGGATCAAGTCCGGGGCACGCGGCTGACAGTGCTGTACGGTCGCCGCCACACAACGGATCTCGTGTCCCGGACTTGATCCGGGACCCAGTGCGGCGCGGCTCGAAACCAGCCGCTTCCCGATCCCCGCTGGAATTTCCTCGGACCGGACCAAGGCCGCGTCGGGGGGATGAGCGGATGGGGACGGGGCCGTCGGTTATCTCCGCTCATTCCCGCGAAGGCGGGAATCCAGGGCGGCTTGTTTTGTGCCCGGCGGCAGCCGAACCGCCCGGCAGACACCCACCGGAACCCAAACCATGCCCGAGACAGACGACATCATGACCGTCCATGTCGACGCCGACCTGTCGGCGTTTCGCAGCGACATGGAGGAGGCGACGCGACTCGCGAAGAGCTTCGGGTCGGCGCTCTCCTCGGCCTTCGAGGGGGCGGCGCTGAAGGGCCAGTCGCTGAGCGACGTCCTGAAGGACATCCTCAAGCGGCTGTCGAGCTCCGCGCTGAGCGCCGCGCTCAAACCCTGGAGCAGGGGTTGTCGGCGGCGCTCGGCTCGGCGGTTCAGGGCATCGTGCCGTTCGAGAAGGGCGGCGCGCTGACGCCTTTTGCCCGTGGCGGTATCGTCTCGCAGCCGGGCCTGTTCGCCCTGAATGGCGGATCGGGGCGCGGCGGATTGGGGCTCGCCGGAGAGGCCGGGCCCGAGGCGATCCTGCCGCTGAGGCGCGGCGCCGACGGGCGCCTCGGCGTGGCTGGCGGCGGCGGCCAGCCGGTCAACGTCACCGTCAACATCCAGACGCCGGACGTGGAGGGTTTCAGGCGCGCACGCGGCCAGATCGCCGCCGAGCTGTCGCGCACCGTCCAGCGCGGCGTCCGCAACCGGTGACACGCGGGGAATGCGGCGACAGTCCGGCGGATTTTTGGCGCCGGAATGGCAAAAGGCAAGTATTCTCAATGCTGTAACAAAGCGTGAAGGGGGAGTTG
>CAJQNW010000274.1 GCA_905479765.1 uncultured Tepidamorphus sp.
GAATGATCGGGAAGGATACGCACAAAGTCCGGCCGGCCCGATATTGCGGGCCGGAGATCGGTTGGATCGAATCTGGTAATCCCCGTCAGGCAGGGGCGCCGGCGGCTCCCGGCTCTGATCCCGTATCCGGCTTCGGGCCCTTGCCGGCGTTGCGCCGGCGCTCGGCCATGAAGCGGTCGAACTCGTCGCGATCGCGCGCCTTGCGCAGGTCGCGCATGAAGGTCTGGAATTCGACGGCCTCGCGCTCGATGCGCTGGCGTTCCTGCTCCAGCCGGTCGAGCTCCGAGCGGCGATACTCCTCGAAGGCCTCGTTACCGGTCGCGTTGCGCGTCTGCATGCGGTGCTGGCTTTCGTCCCACCAGGCAATCGCCCGGTCGCCCCAGACGATCCAGGCGATCATGGCAAGGCCGAGCGGCCACCAGACGATGAAGCCGATGACCATCAACGCAATCGTCAACGGCGACCAGGCCGGACGGATCGGAAAGTTTCTCACGGGATCCTCCCACGGGGTTCAAAGACCTTGTAGACGTGGGAGTGTTTGCTGCCCGGTTCAAGATATTGCCGACCAGGATTCGGGCAAAATACTGGGAATAAAGGCTATTTTGCGAGCTGTTTTGCCTGCGAAACCCACTTGTCGCGGCCGATTCGTCCGGGAAAGCGTAACGCCTCGTCCAGCCTGGTGATGTCGGCGGCCTTCAGCCCGGCGATTTGCCAGAAGTGGAAGATGCCTTGCTTGTTCAGGGTTTCCTGCAGCTTCGGCCCGATTCCGGCAATCTGGGTCAGATCGTCCGGCTTTCCCGATGGCTTATCGAGATAAATCTCCGATTTGGCGGTGGATTTCGGGGCAGATTTCGATTTCGCCGCGGCTTTTGCCTTGCCGTTAACCGTCCCGCTGCTGGCGTTCGGCTGCGCGGGCGATGCCTTCTCCCGCACGGCCTTTTCCGGCACCGCCGCTTTGGCCTTCGGCGCGGGCGCCGGAGCGCGGCGCACGACGACTCCGGTATTGGAGCGAATGAAATCGGAGATCCTGGGGGCGATCTCCGAGCGGAACCGCGAGCCGTTGAAGACGCCGTAGTGACCGACCCCGGGCTGCATGTAATGCGCCCGTTTTTCGTCAGGCAGCGAGGAACATAGCGCGTGCGCGGCCTTCGTCTGGCCGAGGCCGGAAATATCGTCCTTCTCACCTTCCACCGTCATCAGGCCGACGTTGCGGATCGCCGTGCAGTCGACGAGCTGGTCGCGGTGCATCATCTCGCCCTTGGGCAAAGCGTGCTCGATAAACACCGTTTCGACGGTCTGCAGGTAGAATTCCGCGGTCAGGTCCATCACCGCGAGATATTCGTCGTAGAAATCGCGGTGTTTTTCGGCCGAATCCCCGTCTCCCTCTATAAGATGGGTGAACAGGTCGTGGTGGGCCGCCACATGCCGGTCGAGGTTCATGCTCATGAAGCCGCCGAGCTGCAGGAAGCCCGGATAGACGTCGCGCATGACGCCGGCGTGCGGATACGGCACCTGCATGATGACGTTGCGGCGGAACCACTCGATGTCGTGTTCCTCCGCCAGCCGGTTCACCGCCGTCGGATTGGCGCGGGTGTCGATCGGCCCGCCCATCAGCGTCATCGTCAGCGGCGCGTACGGGTCGTTTCGCGCCTCCATCACCGCCACCGCGGCCAGCACCGGCACCGACGGCTGGCAAACGGCCATTACGTGGGTGTCGCCGCCGAGCGCATGCAGCATGTTCTGGACGTAGTCGATGTAGTCGTCGAGATCGAAGACACCGTCGGAGAGCGGCACCATGCGCGCATCGATCCAGTCGGTGATGTAGACGTCGTGGTCGGGCAGCATCGCCTCGACGGTGCCGCGCAGGAGCGTGGCGTAATGGCCCGACATCGGCGCGACCATCAGCAGTTTCGGACCCGGATCCATCCGGTTGGGTAGCGCCTTCGAAAAGCGCAGCAGCCGGCAGAATGGCCGTTCCCAGACCACTTCCTCGCGGACTGGCACACGCATGCCGCCGACCAGCGTCGTGTCGAGGCCGAATGCCGGCTTCCCGTAGCGCCGGGTCACCCGCTCGAAGACCTCCATCATGGCGGCCACGCCGCGCCCCATGCTGGTATGGGTCAGCGGATTGAGCGGATTCTTGTAGTAGAGCCTTGTCGCGTCGGCCATGGCCCGCGCCGGCGACAGCGCCGCGTGGGTCATTTCGTACCAGTGGTAATACGGCATGTGTGTTCGGATCCCCCGATGACTAGATCCGTGTTGCCCCCATTTTGCACCCGCGTTCTGATGACGCGATTTTGTGTGCAGTGCGAAACGCTAGTAGGTGGCGCGTTGAATAGCAAGTATGAGGCGGCTAATATTTAGAAATGGTTAACCTTAATGCAAGGTTAACGTATGGGCACCTGCGGACCGCGGAACCTATACTGCCATGCCACGTCGCGGCCAGGCCGCATTACCATCCCCGGCCTCGGTGTTACCGGTCAGCTGGACGCCGCCGAAGGCCTGGTTGGTCCGCCTGGCCTTCCCTGGACTATATAGGGTATGCCCGCGAGCTGAGTCGCCTCTCCGCGACAGCGGAGCGGGTCCTGGCGCGATGTGGATGCGAAATGCAATCGGCACTGTCTGACGAGTTTACCATCGGCGCGACGCGATTGAGGCTCCGCACGCTGATCCGGCTGCGCTGGATCGCGGTTGCCGGCCAGTCCGTCGCCGTTCTGGTGGTCTACGCTGTGTTCGGCTACGACCTGCCGCTGGCCTTCTGCTTCGCTTTGATTGCCCTGTCGGCCTGGCTCAACATCTTTTTGCGCATTCGCTACCCGGCTTCCCGCGACCTGAAATCGCCGATGGCCACCGCGCTGCTGGGGTACGACATCGTCCAGCTCGCGGCCCTGCTGGCCCTGACCGGCGGTCTCGCCAATCCGTTCTCGGTCCTGTTGCTGGTGCCCGTGGTGGTGTCGGCCAGCGCCTTGCCGCCGGTCAACACGGTGGCTCTCGGCGTCACGGCGTTGTTGGCGGCGAGTCTCATCGGGGCGGTGCATCTGCCGCTGCCTTGGGTCGCCGGCGACGAGCCTGATTTGCCGGTACTCTATCTGTCGGGCATCTGGGTGGCACTGGCGCTGTCCATCGGGTTCACCGGGCTCTACGCCTTCCGGGTCGCCCGCGAGGCGCGTCAGATGTCGGACGCGCTCGCCGCCGCCGAACTGGTGCTGGCCCGCGAGCAGCACCTCTCCGCCCTCGACGGTCTGGCCGCCGCCGCCGCCCACGAACTCGGCACGCCGCTGGCCACGATCGCGCTGGTGTCCCGCGAGCTCGAACGCGAACTGCCCCGCGAAGGCCCGCATTCCGAGGATATCCGGTTATTGCGCAGCCAGGTCGAGCGCTGCCGCGGCATCCTCGAGCGTATCGGCTCGCTCGGCGAGGAGCGCGGCGGCCACATGGACCGTTTGCCGCTGTCGAGCCTGATCGAGGAGATTGCTGCCCCGCACCGCGAATTCGGCATCGACATTCATATCGATTTCGACGGTACGCCGCCGGAACCGGTCGGACGTCGCGATTCCGCCATCCTCTACGGTCTCGGCAATCTCGTCGAGAACGCCGTCGACTTCGCCGGGTCGACCGTCGAAATCAGGGCGCACTGGACCGACGCCCGGATTACCGTGGAAATCACCGACGATGGCGAAGGCTTCTCCCAGGATGTGCTGGCAAAGATCGGCGAGCCCTATATTTCGACGCGAGACCAGCGGCGCGGAGGCAGCGAGGAATCCGGCCTTGGTCTCGGCCTGTTCATCGCCAAGACGCTGCTTGAACGCTCCGGCGCCGAATTGACCTTCGCCAACCGCTTCCCACGTGAAAAAGGAGCGATCGTGACCGCCAACTGGCCGCGCTCTCGGTTCGAACTGGCAAACCTTACCGAAACCGCGGACTTTGACCTTGGCGCCGCGGAGGGTATGAACGTCAAAGGCAACTCGGCCGATGATCCGGCCGCATAGACGATGGCAAGCAGGATATGAACGATTCCGCCGATGACGCGGTCCTCGCCCTGGCGGACCGCACGCTTCTCGTTCTCGATGACGATCGCCCGTTTCTCACGCGGCTTGCCCGGGCCATGGAGCGGCGTGGCTTCGAAGTGACCGAGGCCGACAATGTCGCCGACGGGCTGGTGGCGGTCGATGCCGCGCCGCCGGCCTTCGCCGTCGTCGACATGCGGCTGGAGGACGGCAACGGCCTCGACGTGATCCGCAGGCTCAAGGAAAAGCGCCCCGACGCCCGCGCCATCATCCTGACCGGCTATGGCAACATCGCCAGCGCCGTGACGGCGGTGAAGCTCGGCGCGGTCGACTACCTGGCCAAGCCCGCCGACGCCGATGAGGTGTTCGCGGCCCTGATGGCGGAGCCGAGCGACAAGGCGCCGCCGCCGGAAAACCCGATGTCGGCCGACCGGGTCCGCTGGGAGCACATCCAGCGTGTCTACGAACTGTGCGACCGCAACGTCTCGGAGACTGCCCGCCGCCTCAACATGCACCGGCGCACCCTGCAGCGAATACTGGCCAAGCGCGCGCCTCGTTAGTCGAGCGGGGCGGCATGCCTCAAGCATCACCCGGTTCCAGAAAATCGGTCGGTCTGTGACGAACCGGTAACGCGGGGTGCGTATCGTGGCCGTCCGCCCCAAAGCAAACACCGGAAGAATGACCGTGACCGATACCCTCGTCCAGACGATTCAGACTGTTTCCCGCACTTTTTCCGCCGCCATCCTGGCAACCGTTTTCCTGAGTGCCGCGACACTGCACGTCGTCTCGTCTGGCGCCGCACTGGCCGCGGAAGGAGAGCCGGTTTCGATCGCCGACTTCCAGTCGACCGTCGATACCTATCTGGCCGAGCGCGGCGAGACGGAGATGATCACCGGCGTCGCCGCCTATATCAGCCTCGGCGATCCCGGCCCGGCAATCGAGATCTATGCCGGCGAAACCGCAAAACAGGACGGCGTGCCCGTCTCGGACGATACCCTTTTCCAGATCGGCAGCAACACGAAGGGCTTTACCGGTGCGCTGATGCTGGCGCTGGAGGCCGAGGGCAAGCTGAATATCGACCAGACGGTGGGCGATTGGCTGCCGCTCTATCCCGCCTGGAAGGACGTCACGATCCGCGATCTCCTGCACATGACGAGCGGCATTCCCACCTATTCGGAAAGCCTCCCGTTAAGCAGGCTGTGGGTCGACGATCCCGACCGCCACTACACACTTCAGGAACTGATCGACTACGCCTATCCAAGCGAGACCGTGAACCTGCCGCCCAACGATGGCTGGTTCTATTCCAACACCAATTACGTTCTTGCCGGCCTGATCGCCGAAAAGGCGACGGGCAAGTCCTACAAGGAGCTGCTGGAAGAGAAGCTGTTCGCCCCGGCCGGGCTCACCGATACCTATTACGAGCCGGTGGCCTATCCGCCCGCGGTCACCGACCGTATGGCCAGCGGCTATTTCAACAATGCCGAATGCGGGCTGTATGAACCCGATTGCCAGGAGGCCGTTCTCGCCCCGATGATCGGGCGCGATGTCAGGCTCTCCGACGTGAGCTGGGCCGGGCCGGCCGGCGGGATTGTCTCCTCGCCGCGCCAGCTGTCGCGCTGGATCCGTGCCGTCTTTGCCGGAAAAGTTCTGCCGAAGAAGCAGCTCGATGAGTTCCTGTCGCTCGTGTCGACCAGCACCGGCGAGCCGATCGAGAAGCTGACGCCCGACGATCCGCGCGGCTTCAGCCTGGGCCTGGTGAAGATACTCAACCCGCAGATGGGCGAACTCTGGTTCTACGAGGGCGAAACGCTCGGCTATCGCATGGCCTTCCTGTTCTCGCCTGAAGAAGACGTGCTGGTGTCGGCCGCCACCAACAGCCAGCCCGAAGGCGACGAGGACAAGCTCGTGCCAATGATGGCGAAACTGTATGAATTGGCGTTGAACGCAAAGCCTGAAACGGCGCAATGACCGGTACCAGCAAATCCATCGAGATCTACGTTGACGCCGACGCCTGCCCGGTGAAGGACGAGGTCTACCGCGTCGCCGAGCGGCTCGGCCTCAAGGTCCATGTCGTCACCAACAGCTTCATGATGGTGCCCAAGAGCCCACTGATCGAGCGGGTGGCGGTGGCCGCCGGCCCCGATGTCGCCGACGACTGGATCGCCGAGCGCGCCGTCAGGGGCGACGTCGTGATCACCGCCGACGTGCCGCTCGCCGATCGCTGCGTGAAGGCCGGCGCCACGGTGCTGTCGCCGAAGGGCAGGCCGTTCGACGAGAATTCCATCGGCATGCAGCTTGCGACCCGCAACCTGATGACCGACCTGCGCTCCGCCGGCCAGACGACCGGCGGCCCGCCGCCGTTCGACAAGCGTGACCGCTCCGCCTTCTTATCCGCCCTCAACCAGGCGGTGGTCCGGCTGAAGCGCGAAGGGTTTTCGACAGGCTGAGAACGGTTTCGGACTTAGGTTCCAATATCATCGCGACCGCCTAACCGGTGGTCTATAGGTCCTGGATCAAGTCCGGGACACGAAGCTCTTATTTATCGCTAAGGTGGTGCCTCAAAAACGAAGGCGTGCCCTGGACTTGATCCAGGGCCCATTGGGCGGCTGCGACAAGTCTCGAACACGCTGTGTTGCTTCCGCCCGATTGGACCTAGTCTGGCCTGATGTCAGATTCGGGAGGCCCCCATGCTGTCCTTTGCCAAGATCGAAGCCCGCGCCGCCAAGCGCAAAGGTGGCGAGAAAGAGCTGGAAAAGCTTTTGTCCAAGCCACTGTCCGCAAAACAGCTCGCCGCGATCCCCGACGACCGGGTGCTCTCCGAAATGACCCGCCGGGTCTTCGCCGCCGGCTTCGCCTGGAGCGTCATCGAGGCCAAGTGGTCGGGCTTCGAGGAGGCGTTCCTGGGCTTCGATCCCGCACGCCTGTTGTTCCAGCCCGACGACTACTGGCATGACCTGACATCCGACACCCGCATTGTCCGTAATGGCCAGAAGATCATGGCGGTGCGCGACAACGCGCGGTTCGTCGCGGACATCGCGAAGGAGCACGGCAGCTTCGGCAAGTTCCTCAGCCAGTGGCCGGCGGACGACCAGACCGGCCTGCTCGAGGTTCTGGCAAAGCGCGGCAAGCGGCTCGGCGGCAACACCGGGCAGTATCTTTTGCGGTTTCTCGGGCGCGACGGCTTCATGACCTCCAGGGACGTCGTCGCCTGCCTGCGCGACGCCGGTCTCGACATCGCCGAGAAACCGACCTCGAAGCGCGACATGAAAAAGATCCAGGACCAGTTCAACGCCTGGGCGACGGAAAGCGGCCGCCCGCTCTCGCAGATCTCGCGCATCTGCGCGATGTCGGCCGGCGAGAACCTCGACAACGAAACCCTGCGCCGCCGCGTCGGTGGCGAGGAGTGAGGAGCGGTCCGCGAAGTGGACGAAACGCAACGGGTTGCGAGCGACGAACGCCCGGGGCCTGGTGCCGAGGGCCGGCGACGGCCGCCCGGCAGTCCGGTCACGCCGTTCCCATCGCCTTCAGCATCCACAGGTCGATCGGCCGGGTCAGTCCGCGCACCGGCTGGGCCGGGCATTTTTCCAGACCCGACAGGTCGTCGGGCGGGCAGCTCATTTCCGCGTGGACGCGCGTCACCAGATCGTCGCTGGCGATCAGCGGAACCTCGTGGGCGCGCGTCATCGATTCCAGCCGGCTGGCGACGTTGACGGTCGAGCCGATCACCGCGAATTCGAGCCGCGTCCCACCGATGTCGCCGAGCACCGCGTCGCCGTAATGCAGGCCGAAGCTGATCTTGACGGGAACTTCGCCGCGCATCATCCGCGCCTTGTTCCACGCTTCGCCCGCCCGCAGCATCGCCCGGGCGCAGCATAGCGCGTTGCTGGCGTCGGTATCGCCCGCGATCGGCGTACCGAAGGTCGCCATCAGACCGTCGCCGAGATATTTGTCGAGCGTGCCCTCGTGGCGGAATACCTCCGCCTCCATCATCGCGTGGAAGTCGCGTAGCGTCGTGATGATGGCTGTGGCGTCGCGTCCCTCCGAATAGGCGGTGAACCCGACGATATCGACGAACAGCACCGCTACCTTCTGGGCGCGGACCTCGCGCAGCGACTGGTCGTTGTGGGCGAGCTGCTCGACGACGTTCGGCGAGAAATAGCGGGCGAGGTTCGCCCGTTCGCGCTCCAGCGCGGCCTGCTGGACCACGAGATGGCTTGCCCGCCGCACGCCGAGCGCCAGGATCGCGGCGACGATGAAGAACACCACGGCCTCCTGGATTCGCGTCGACACCCCGAAGGCGGTCGGATCGAGATGTTCCAGGACATCCGGCCAGTCGGCAAACGCCTCCTGGAAGCGAGCGCTGAGTTCCGGGTATCGGACCGGCTGCAGCACCATCGCGAGAAGGCCGAGCATCCATAGCCCGGCCGTCCAGGTCCCCATCGCGACGATGGTACGCCATGAATAGCTGAGCGTTCCGCCGGCCAGCAGCACGAAGAAGAAGATGAACCCGCCGTAGCTGTACTGGAGCGCCAGCGGCCCTTCTTCTGGGTTGAGCGGATTGGGCACCAGCAGCGTGAATGTCATCAGCGCCAGGTCGCAGAACATCAGCAACAGTTCGATCCGCGACTTGCCGACCCGTCCGAAGCGCATCTGTGCCCAGCCGATCAGACCGAACAGGATCAGCAGCGCCTCGTAGTAGAGCTGGTCCCAGGTCCGGTTGAGCAGGAAGATCAGGATGCCGATGACGGCAAGCGCGATCCAGCGCGCCTTGACCGCGAGCACCAGGCCTTCGCGTTTGTTGCGCTCCAGCGCTTCGGCGACGAAGCGGTCCTCGACGCCATCCTGGACTCTGTCTTCGGTCCGGCGGAACGAGTCGAGGATCGATCCGAGTGTCGGGTTGGTCACATCGGTCATGCGAAGGCCCCTCGCTGGTGATGCCGTTTCGGCATTCGGCACAAGTCAGGATATCGGACCGCAGGTGGCCCGTCGCCAGGTGCCGCCACGATTAAAGACGATTGGCCCGGCATTCGGAAATTGGTCCACCGGCTACCAGATACCGGGCACCAGCCTGTAGCGGACGGTCCCGCATAGTCCGGGTAGCCGGCAAGTTCCGCATGGAGCATCCTGTCTTCAAGAGCGGTCCGCACCACGAGGACGATTGCAGTCGCCAGCGCGGGAGCGAACGCCCACCAGGAGCCGAGGATGAAGGGGGCGCCCGCGATGTAGCCGGCGATTGCCGCCGCGTAGCCGGGATGGCGCAGGTAGCGGTACGGGCCCGACCAGATCACCGTGTGGCCGCGGTCGGTCTGCAGCCTTACGGTTTTTTCGAAGTACCGGTTGACGATCATGCACCAGGCGAGCGCCGCCTGGCTCAGCCAGACCAGCGCGACGCCAACCGGCATCAGCCAGCCCGGCATGTCCGACCAGCCATAGCGCCCGGCATCCAGCGCACCTACGACCAGGATCGTCATGTAGAGGATCGCGTAAAGCGACAGGCAGATCTTGTCCCAGGTCTTTGTTCCCTCGCCCATCCGCGCTCGGGCGCGGATAACGTCGGGATCGCGGCGCCAGACCGCGAACTCGCTCGCCGCGCTGCCCAGGGCGATCGCCGCGACATAGACCCAGCCACCCACCCAGTCCCACCTGCCGGCGGCCCAGAACAGGCCGACGATCATGATGGTGACAGTCAGAATCGCGTATGCGAGACGGGCCGGCGTCAGAAGGGGGGGCGCTGTTGCCGGGTTCTTGCGCACACTATCGGATTGCCCCGATCAGCTTCGCATCGGGAAAGCAGGTCGGCGTCATGCCGTTCTTGCCCTGCCACAGGCCGATTGCCGTGCGGGTCTTGAAGCCGACCAGTCCGTCGGCACCGCCGACGTCGTAGCCCTGGGCGACCAGCCGCTCCTGCATGGCGCGCACGTCGCCGCGCTTGAAGCCGGCCACCGTGTTCCATTTGCCGACGATATTGCCGCCGCCGCGAAGCCGGTCGGAGACATGGCCGACGAACAGGGCGTAGAGGTCGGATTCGTTGTATTCCTTCAGCACATAGAAGTTCTTCGAGACGATGAAGGCGGGCCCGAGCCGGCCGGCCGGCATCATCAGGTAGCGAGAATCCGAGCCCGCGCCCGGCAGGGCCGACCCGTCGACCCCGGTGCTGCCGGCCTTCTGGAAATCATTCAGCGTATAGGTCTTGTCGGGCCCCTCGACCGCACAGTGGACCCCGTCGGGAACGCGCGCCTCATGGCCCCAGTGCCGGCCGGACTGCCAGCCGTGCTGTTTGAGATAGTTGGCGATCGAGGCCAGCGTATCGGGCACCGATTTCCAGATGTCGCGCCGCCCGTCGCCATCGAAATCGACCGCATATACGAGATATTTCGACGGCAGGAACTGCGGCTGGCCGAGCGCCCCGGCAATCGAGCTTTTCATCTCGGACAAGGGGATATGGTCACCCTGCAGGATCTTCAGCGCGGCGATCAGCTCGGGATAGAACAGGTCGCGGCGGCTGCCCGCATAGGCCTGGGTCGCCAGCGTCCGGATCGCCGATTTCGGGATCGCGGCGCGTCCGAAAGCCGATTCCCGGCCCCAGATCGCCACGACGATCTCCTTCGGTACGCCGTAGCGCTTCTCGACCTGGTCGAGCACGGAGGCCCACTGCTTCATCTGCGCGCGGCCGATCGAAACCAGCGGCGCGACGTTGTTTTCCGACAGATAGCGCCCCGGCGCGGAGAATTCCGACTGCCAGTTCACCTTCGGCGCCTGCCCCGGCTGGCCGAGATCGGGCAGCTTCCGGTCTGGCGTTATGCCGGCTAAGGCCTGATTGAAGGTCGCCCGCGACACGCCCTGCTTCTGCGCGTCGGGCCAGACCTGTGTTTCCAGCCAGTTGCGGAACTGCGCGTCGGATTGCGCCATCGCGGGATGCCAGGCTGCGAAAACCAAAACGAGGGCGGCAATCAAACAGCGCATCTCGAGGATCCTCGTTTTGTGGCGGCGAGCCGCCTACCGACCGCCGGTGACGTCGATGATCGCTCCGTTTACATAGGACGACAGATCGTCCAGCAGCCAGATGACCAGTTCGCCAACTTCCTCCGCCGTGCCCGCGCGGCCCATCGGCACGCCGGGAACGAGCCGGTTCAACCGGTCCAGGTCGCCGGAATCGTTATGGATTTCGGTGTCGATCAGCCCCGGCCGGATGGCGTTGACGC
>CAJQNW010000275.1 GCA_905479765.1 uncultured Tepidamorphus sp.
AGCACCGCCTCGTCACATTTCCGTGCGCTGGAAATCCTTACGGGTGTGTCGCCGCCGGCACCGACGTTTGAGAATCCTTAACATGACACGTGTAATTGTTGCTCGCGAATACTCCACCGTGCAACGGATCGACAAATATGCGCCTCCTTTTACTTGCCATCCTCGCCGGCCTCGCCGCCATCACGGCACTCCCCGAACCAAGCCTCGCCGGCAAGGCGGAGCTTGAAGGAGTCGTCATCGTCAACCGCCATTCGCTCCGCACCCCCATAGGCAACCCGGACGACTGGGATTATTACCCCAATATGTCGAACGACACCTGGCCGAGTTTCGGCAAGGGCCTGGCCGAAGGCGAGCTGACCGAGCAGGGCAAGCGGGCCTCCAAGGCAATGGGCAAGTTCTACGGCAGCCTGTTTCAGCAGGAAGGGCTCGTGGAAAAGGGCGCATGCCCGTCGAAGAGCCAGGTGTACGTGCACGCTGACAACACCCAGCGGACGGTTCTGACAGCCAAGAAAATGGCGAAGGGAATGTTCCCGGGATGCGGCATCAAGGTGTCCCATCTGCAAATCCCGAAGCCGGACACAAGCGGCTCGGTAGATCCGCTGTTCGATCCGGTCGATGCCGGTATCTGCACGGAAGACGCGGCTGCGAACCGCAAGGCCGTGAATGCCGCGATCGGAAATACTGCAAAGCTCGTCAAGACCTACGCCACGGCGCTATCCGGCCTGCAGGATGTTCTCGACTGCTGCAAGCCCACCGTTTGCCAGCAGCTGAAGGTTTCGGGAACCTGCACGCTGACGGCGCTCGATCCCGACGAGCAGATCGAAGGAGCGTCGGAAGTCCCCGAGAACATCATCATGGAATACGGAACCGGCCTGCCCGCCTCCAAGGTCGGCTGGGGCCGAGCCGAGTCCGAGGAGTTGATCAGCCAGATCAACGGCCCGCACGCGCACGTATTCTGGGGCGCGAACGCCAACCCCTATACCTCGAAGCTCAACGGCTCGAACCTCCTCTCCCGGATCCGCAAGCAACTCAAGTCGGCGAAGAAGAAGGATGGGCAGATCGTCTCGTTGTTCGTCGCCCACGACAACAACATCCTGAACATCGCCGGCCTGATCGACGCCGAGTGGACGCTGACCAGCTATCCGTTGAACGAGGTGCCGCCCGGCGCGGGAATCGCCTTCGAACTCTGGAAGAAGGCCAACGGCAAGCGTTTCGTGAGGATCGTCGTGCGGGCGCAGTCGCTGTCACAGCTTCGCAACGTCACGACGCTCGCCGCAGGCGGTACCGAGCCGGATTCGGTCGACCTGACCGAGCAGGTCTGCGGCCGCAACAAGTGCCCCTACAACCGGATGATGAAGAAGCTGAACAAGGGGGTCCTCAAGGACTGCGTGGCCAAGCAGTCCTGACCGCCCCCTCGGATCAGCGGTATACCTGGATAGCAAGACGGGCACCCGGATAGACAGCTTCCGGGTGCGTCCTTATCACCTGGCGGACCGGTGCCGACCGGTCAGTTGCTGGCGATTTCGGCGAACGTGCGCGCGTTCGGACAGAATGCCGCCGCGCCTTCGGTCCCCGTCGTGGTTTCCATCCAGTGCTCGCACTGTTCCAGGGACCGGCAGCCCATGCACCGCCGCGCCGCGGATCCAAGGCTGATCGCGTCGTTCTGGCTGAACTGATCGGCATCCAACACGCCGAACCGACGCATCATCTCTCCCATCAGCTTCGAGTGGCGGTCCTGGTTTTTGATCAGGCGATCGAACATGTCTTCCTCCGTAGGCCATTCGGGCCTTCTTGAGAGCCATATGGTCTGCAGCCATCTGGCCTAGGTACACAGCGTCCCTCGCCCGCCAACAAGTTTCAATTGAAACTAATACTGATAGTATTTTTACGTATGCGCAATTTGAAATAGCATAAATGAGGTTTAAAGCGTCATTATCAATAGACAGAACAGGCATTCTATGCTTTTAAATGGCACAGCATGCTAATCTGCAGGCAGTCTGGAACGCCTCGATGATCTCTTCCGGCCAATTGCGCGCCGCCCGGGCGCTTCTGGGCATCGACCAGAAGGCGCTCGCCGAACGCTCCGGCGTATCGCTGGCCACCATCCAGCGGATGGAGAGCAGTGACGGCGTCGTACGCGGCGTCGTCGATACTCTCACCAAGGTCGTGGCGGCACTGGAATCCTCCGGGATCGAGTTGATTGGCGAGAACACGCCAAGCCCCGCCGGCGGCCGCGGCGTCCGCCTGAAAGACTGAAGCCCCACCCCAATGTGATTGACTCGCCATGAATGAATTCCTCGCCCGCAGCCTGCGCCGGCCGGATTGGCGCCTGTTTGTCCCCAAGTTGGTGACCACCTTGCGTGAAGGCTACGGCCTGTCGCTGCTGCGCCACGATGCCGTCGCAGGGCTGACGGTGGCGATCGTGGCGCTGCCGCTCGCCATGGCGCTTGCGATCGCGTCGGGCGCCACGCCCGCGCAAGGGCTGGTGACGGCGGTCGTCGCCGGATTCCTGATTTCGGCGCTCGGCGGCAGCCGCTTCCAGATCGGCGGACCGACCGGCGCCTTCGTCGTCGTCGTCTATGGCGTCATCGCGCGCTACGGCTACGACGGCCTGGTGCTCGCCACGCTGATGGCCGGCCTCATGCTGATTGTCGCAGGCCTTGCGCGCTTCGGCACCTGGATCAAATATATCCCCGACGCCGTTGTAACCGGCTTCACCGCCGGCATCGCGGTGATCATCTTCTCAAGCCAGATCAAGGACCTGTTCGGGCTCGACATGGCCGAAGTGCCGGCCGAATTCCTCGACAAGTGGCATGGCTTCTGGCTGGTGCGCCACACGATAGATCTGACGTCGGTCGCGATCGCAGCCGGCGCGCTCGCGATCATCGTCGGGCTGCGCCGCTATGCGCCGAAAGCGCCCGGTTTCCTGGTCGCCGTCATCCTCGCCTCGCTGATCGTCGCCCTTGCCGGCCTGCCGGTCGATACCATCGGCTCGCGCTTCGGCGGCATCCCGAGTTCCATCCCGATGCCTTCACTGCCCGCGGTCAGCGTCGACCGGATCGTCGAACTCATGCCGAGCGCCTTCACCATCGCGTTCCTTGCCGGCGTCGAGTCGCTTCTATCTGCGATGGTCGCCGACGGGATGACCGGGCGCCGGCATCGCTCCAATGGCGAGTTGGTCGCCCAGGGCATCGCCAACTCGGCGTCCGCCCTAGTCGGCGGCCTGCCTGCTACCGGCGCCATCGCGCGCACCGCCACCAACATCCGCTCCGGCGCGCGCACGCCCGTCGCCGGCATACTGCATGCGGTTTTCCTGCTCGCCTTCATGCTGGTCGCCGCCCCGCTCGCCTCGTTCATCCCGCTCGCAAGCCTTGCCGCGGTGCTGGTCATCGTTGCCTGGAACATGAGCGAGATCGAACGCTTCCGACAGCTCATGTCCGCTCCGCTCGGCGACCGGCTGGTGCTGCTCACCACGTTCGGGCTCACCATCCTCGTCGATCTGACCGTCGCCATCGAGGTCGGGGTGGTGCTCGCCGCCGTCTTGTTCATGCACCGCATGAGCGAGGTCGTCGCCATCGGCCAGCCCGGCGCGACGATCATCGAGGGCGACGAGGATGAGGACGAGGCCGAAACGCGGCGCGCCGGCGGAAACGGCCTTGAGGATCTGCCCCCCGAGATCCAGGTCCTGCAGATGCGCGGCCCACTGTTCTTCGGCGTCGCCAACCGTCTGGCCGACGTCATGGACCGGATCGGCACACCGCCGCGGGTCTACATCGTGCGCATGCGCGACGTACCGCTGATCGATTCAAGCGGGGCAGCCCGGTTCCGCGAATTCATCAATCACGCCACACGCCACAATGCTACTGTGGTTGTTTCGGGCCTGCAGCGTATGCCGCGCCGCACGCTCATCGCCATGCACATCCTGCATCCCGGCGACAACGTTCACCTGGTATCGGATTTCACGGCGGCGGTGCAGCTCGCGAATAGGCTGATCGCCAGGAAACCGATCGCCAGCAAGCCGCCGGCGGCCGAATAGACGGCGTCAACCTAGAGGCCGGCGGCCTTGCGCAGCGCGGCGTTGATGCGCTCGCGCCATCCCGCCCCGTCTTCCTGGAAATGGGCAAGCACGTCCCGGTCGATCGGCAGGGACACGGTTTCCTTTCCAGCCGGTATAGCCGGGTTTTCCGTCGCCGCTGGCTCCTCGACCGGCTTGGTCGTGGCGGCCTTGAACATCGCCTCGGCCTTGTCGATGGCGCTTGAGGATCGTCGCGGTGGGTAGGCCATGATCATCCGTCCATGGTGCGTGCGAAAAGGTCGATTCGTTCTGCGGTCGAAACCGCCGATGCTGACCCTACTGCATTCCCCGTGTTCGTGCCTGCGCCCGTGGCGTCAGGCCGCCTTTGGTGCGGCCTTTTTTACGGGCTTTTTCGCAACCTTCCGGGTGACCTTCTTTTTGGGGGCCGCCAGCGCTGCGGGATCTTCCGCCATCTCGATGTGCTCGGGCCTCACGCCGACGCCGATGATTTGCGCCGGCAAGCGCCTCAGCGGCGGGAAAGCCGCGGCAAGGCGAACCGGCAGCGGTGGCTTCAGCGCTTCGTCCTGCTTCAGCAGCGGACTGATCACATGGTTCTGGACCATCACCTGCATCTTCTGCGTCACCCGCACCGGGAACTCGCGGCGCGCCTGAACGGCGGCGAGGTCTTCCTCGCTGAGGTCGCCCCCGCGCAGCGGTTCAGTGAGGATATTCGCCGCCGCGACCGCGTCCTGCACCGCCATGTTGACGCCGACGCCACCGATCGGCGACATGGCGTGGGCGGCGTCACCGATCAGCAGCAACCCCGCCTTGTGCCACTTCTTCAGCCGGTCAACCTGCACTGACAGAAGCTTGATGTCGTCCCAGCTCTTCAGTTCGCCCGTGCGGTCGGCGAGGAACGGCGCAATATGCGTGAGCGTGCGGAAGAACGCTTCCATCCCCTCCGCCTTCATCGCGTCCAGCCCGCCCTTCGGAATGATGTAGGCAACCTGCCAGTAGTCGCCGCGATCGAGCAGGATGACGATTTGGCCCGCCTCGAAGAAGAAGGTGGTCGTTCGCGGATCATCGTCCTTGTGCGGCAGCCGGAACCACAGCACGTCCATCGGCGCGCCGAGTTCCTCGGCCTCGAAGCCGGTCACGTCGCGCACCGTCGAATGCCGTCCGTCTGCGGCCACCACCAGATCGGCACGAATCTCGACGTCGCCCTTCGGCGTCTTCGCCTTGACGCCCACGACCTTGCCTTTTTCCTCGATGACGCCGGTCGCCTCGGTTTCCATGCGCAGGTCGAAGGTGCTGTAGCGCTTGCCGAAATCGGCGATGAAGTTGAGGAAATCCCACTGCGGCATCATCGCGATGAACTTGCACTGGGTGCCGAGATGGGAGAAGTCGGCAACCGTCGCCACGTAGTCGCCGAACCGCGCGTCGATCGTCGGCGTCTCCTGGTGCGGCAGCTTCAGGAAGTCCTCCAGGACGCCAAGCTCATGCATCAGCTCAAGCGTCGAGGGATGAATCGTGTCGCCACGGAAATCGCGGAAGAAGTCGGCGTGCTTTTCCAGAACCACGACCTCGACGCCGGCACGCGCCAGCAGGAGCCCGTGCATTACGCCAGCCGGACCGCCGCCGACGACGCAGACTTTCGTACGAATGGTTTCCATTGATCTTCCCTGCCCAGCACGAAACCGGACCGCGGGAACACCTCGTCCCCCCGGTCACCTTTGTCGGCTGACTTTACGGGACAAACCCTTGCCAATCTCTCACTATCGCAGGGGAAGTTGGATGAATTACGGCGATTTTCTCTCAACATTTGGCGATAGTACCGGCGAACATCGTATCGGTCCGCTGGTTTCCAGCATCGCCTATTTGACCTTTAC
>CAJQNW010000276.1 GCA_905479765.1 uncultured Tepidamorphus sp.
TCTTTTCACGCCGATCCTGGCGGCAATGGGCGTCGATCCGGTCCATTTCGGCGTCATCATGGTCATGAACGTCATGATCGGCCTGCTGACGCCACCCTATGGTCTCGCACTCTATCTCGGATCGGCCGTCAGCGGAGAAAGCCTCGGCGCCATCGTGCGCCAGTCGCTCCCGTTCCTGCTCGCCTGTCTGTGCGTGCTCATGCTCGTCACCTACGTACCCGCGATATCGCTGACGCTGCCGCGGCTCTTCGGCTTCAACTGAATCGACTTTTCTGGAGATCACCATGTCACTCACTGCCGCAGACCTTAAGGGCATCTATCCCGCGCTCGTGACGCCCTTCGACACCGAAGGCAAGTTCGACCCGGAGGCCATGACCGCGCTGATCGACCGGATGTTCGCAGCCGGCGCAGCCGGCATCGTCTCGCTTGGCGGGACCGGCGAATACACCGCGCTCTCGCCGGAGGAACGCCTTGCCGTGGTCGAGACGTCGGTCGCCGCCGCCAAGGGGCGCGGTCCCGTAATCGCCGGTGTGCTGTCGCCGGGGTTCGCCGAAGCCGCCGAAGCCGGCGCGGCCTTCGCCGCCGCCGGCGCCGACGCGCTCATGGTCGTCACCCCGTTCTACGTGATCGGCGGGCAGCAAGGTCTTCTCGACTATTACTGCCGGATGCACGATGCCGTCGGCTGCCCGGTGTTGTTGTACGAGATCCCCAGCCGCACGAACGTGAGTTTCGCGCCGGAAACGGTTGCCGCGCTCGCCGAGAAGGGGGTCGCGATCGGCATCAAGTATTCGAACTACGACATGGTGAAGTACACGCGTGTGATGAACGCCGCCGGCGACAAGATGGCCGTGATGAGCGGCGAGGACACCCTGTTGATCGCCCATATGGTCCTTGGCGCCCCGGCCGCGATTCTGGCCACGGCAAACCTCTACCCCGAATTCTGGGTCGACTGCTTCAATCGCGCCGCGTCGGGAGACATCGCGGGAGCGGCAGCCCTGCAGAAAGCGGTCTATCCGATGATCGATGCGCTTTTTTCCGAGCCGAATCCCGGCCCCCTCAAAAAGGCGATGGCGATGGCAGGCCACGACGCTGGGTCCGTTCGGCTACCGCTTGTTGAGGTTTCAGCCGAGACGCAAGCCGCTCTCAAGCGCGCCATGCAGAACATGCCTGGCGTCGCCGAGACCGGCCGTCTTGCGCGCAGCGCCTGAACGGGCCATTGAGTCCGAGTACAACGGCAAGCGTCGAAACCGGATACGAGGCAGCATATGGCGGACGAGTTACATCGCAGGCTCGCGGAGATTGTGGGGCCCAAAGGGCTGGTAGTAGACGGCGACACATCGCGTTACCTGATCGACTGGCGGGACCGGATACACGGCGACGCGCGGGCAATCGTCCTGCCGCGCTCGACCGAGCAAGTCGCCGCGATCGTCTCGCTGGCGGCGTCGGAGAACGTGCCGATCGTCCCCCAGGGCGGCAACACCAGCATGTCCTACGGAAGCGTTCCGCACTCCGGGGACAGCGGCATCGTCGTGAATCTCTCCCGTATGAACGCGATTCGCGAGCTCGACAGAGAGGGATCCGTGGTTGTCGCCGAGGCGGGAACCGTGCTGACCAGCCTGCACGATGCCGCCGAGGGCATCGGCAGGCAGTTCCCCTTGCATCTGGGGGCGGAAGGGACTGCGCAGATTGGCGGACTCATTTCCTCCAACGCCGGCGGCACCGGCGCGCTCCGCTACGGCCCGATGCGCGATCTCGTCTTCGGGCTGGAAGTCGTGATGCCGGACGGCAAGGTCTTGAGTGACTTGAGTGCCCTGCGCAAGGACAATCGCGGCTACAACCTCAACCATTTCTTCATCGGCGCCGAAGGCACGCTCGGTATCGTCACGGCGGCCGCGTTGAAACTCCACCCGGCCCTTCACGCAGATGCCGACGCGTTCGTCAGCGTCGAACGGCCGGAGATGGCGCTCGAATTGCTGGCACGACTTCAGGACCGTTTCGACACGGCCGTACAAGCCTTCGAGCTTCTTTCGGGATCGCAGATCGAGATTGTCGGGAACATGCTGCCCGACATCCGGTGTCCGCTCGAGACGGTGCCGGATTGGGCCGTCGTCATTCATCTCGGCGACCCGGACCCCGAGGCCAGGCTCCGCGACAGGCTGGAGAGCCTTCTCGAAGAAGAGCTGACCGCAGGACGCGTCCTCGATGGGGTCGTCGCCCGTAGCTCCACCCAGGCCGGCGAATTCTGGAAGCTGCGCCATTCGGTGACCGAGGCGAACCTGAAGGCGGGCATGGGCGTGACGCTCGATATCTCCGTGCGAGTGTCCGCCGTTCCGGCTTTCCTGGCGACCGCGTCGGAGGCGTTGCGGCGTGAGTTTCCCGATGCCCTGCCCGTCGTGGTCAGCCATCTCGGCGATGGAAACGTCCATTTCATCGCCATGTTCCTATTCGACCGGGACGGGCCGGAACGGCATCCGATGGAGACGGCCGATGCGGTTCAGGTCCTCATCAACGACGTCGCGATCGAGCATGGCGGGTCGTTCAGCGCCGAACACGGAATCGGCCGGAAACTCGTTGGCGAACTGAAGCGCCTGTCTCCGCCGGAACGTTACGACATGATGCTCCGCATCAAGTCTCTGTTCGATCCGAAGGGCATCATGAACCCGGAAGTGTTGTTTCCCGTCGATCGCCGGTAGGCAGGGCCGGCCGACCAGGCGACGGGATCCGGGGAACCAACACCCTCGACCGGCGCCCTACAGCGCGGCGAGCGCACGCTCGATTTCCGCAAGATGCTCCAGTTCGCCGCCAGCCGTTCCCGCTTGTGACTGAGGCTTCGCGGCCTTGGCGTCCTCGGCCCACTCGTTCAGGATCCGTCGCTTTTCGACGGTCGTGAGACCGGAATCGCCAACGACATCCTGAGGATGGGCGTAGGCGCCGCGGGCAGCGTTGCCGGGCGTGTCGATCGGTGTCTGCGGCAATCGGTCGATCATCGTTGTCCTCCTCCTAAACGGCGACCGTACTGGGCTTCGCGGGGCCCAGCAGCAGCCACAGAATGAAACCGACGATCGGAAGGACGAGGATCACCAGGATCCAGAGAACCTTCGCGCCGGTGGAGGCGCCCGATCCGACGATCTTGACGATCGCGTAGATATCGAGCGCCAGAATGATAAGGCCGAACAGGCCGCCAAATTC
>CAJQNW010000277.1 GCA_905479765.1 uncultured Tepidamorphus sp.
GGTGGATTCGCGCCTCGATCCAGGACCACATTCTGCGCAACTGGTCGATCGTGCGCGGCGGCACGAGTTCCACTCAGAAGGCGCTGTTCTTCAACCTGCGCCGCCTGCGCGCCAAGCTCGGCCAGGGCCCCTCGCCGCTGCCCGAGCACGAACTGCACCGCCAGATCTCCCAGGCGCTCGGCGTTTCCGAGACCGACGTGGCCCGCATGGACGCCCGCCTGTCGGGTCCCGACGCCAGCCTCAACGCCCCTGTCATGGAGGCCGAAGGCAGCGCCGAACGGCAGGATTTCCTGGTCAGCGAGGATCCGCTGCCCGACGAGACCGTCGGAACGGCGATCGATCAGGAAAAGCGCACCAGGCGGCTCTACGACGCGCTCGGCGTACTCAACGACCGCGAGCTGAAGATCGTCCGCGAACGCCGCCTCTCCGAAGAGGGCGCGACGCTGGAGGCACTCGGCAAGGCGCTGGGCATTTCCAAGGAACGCGTCCGCCAGATCGAGAGCCGGGCTTTGGAGAAGCTGCGTGCCGCGCTGCTTGCCGGCGAGCCCGACGTGGGCGCCTTCACCTGAGCTGAAGCGCCGTCAGGAAGAGGCCTCAGTCGGCGAGCGCGCCCGGATCGTCGGATATTAGCGGATGACGATCTTGACCAGCCGGCCCGGCTGCAGACGGTCCGCCGGCGAGAGGCCGTTGAGAACCCGGAACCGTTCCACCTGGTGGTCGTCGAACGCCATCAGCGCCGCCACGCTCTCGACCGTATCGCCGGGCTTCACAGTCACGATATCGAGCCGTTGCGGCCTGACCGCGCGTGCCTCTTCGGGTGGGATCACGCGGAAGCTTTCGGCGGCAGCCAGCAGTTCCGTCTCACGGGCATGGTCGAGATCGCGCGAGGCGAGGATGAACCGGTAGACCCTGTTATGGTCGCCCCGGATCGCCGCGACCTTGAACGTCCAGCCTTCGCCGCCCACTGTCGCGGTTGCCGCCGCCAGCCCGTTCACGGTCATCGGCGTGATATCGGTGACCTGGCCGCCGCGCACCGCGTCTGCGGCGAGATAATCCGACAGTGAGACGGAACTTGGCACGGATACGGCATCGAAGCGGATGATGTCGCCCGCTTCCGAGAAGCCGACGACTGCGCGCGAGGTGTTTTCCAGCCCGTAGCCCTCAGGCAACGTGAAGGTGATGCCGAGCGCGGGATGGATGAAGGTGCGGCCCGAAACGAAGCCCTCGCGGGGATCGTCGCCATAGGCCATGCCGTCGATAACGGTGAAATAGCTCTTCTGGTCGCGCTCCATGTCGGCGTTGCGCCCGACCTGCGCGGCCTCGCGCTCGGCCGCCAGAATGCGCTGCGGGGTCGCCGGATGGCTGGCGAAGATATCGACGCGGCCGGCATCGTAGACCTGGTTCAGCACCTTCGAATGCAGATCGGTCTGCCGTTCGAGTGCGCGCAGGAAGGCGACCGAACCTTCCGGATCATAACCGGCCTTCGCGGACATGCGGATGCCGATCACGTCGGCGTCGAGCTCCTGCTGGCGCGAGAACTGTGCGAGCCGCCCCTTGGTCAACGCCAGCGCGGCCTGCCCGGCCTCGGGATCGCGGATCACGTCATTGACGACCTGGGTCATGACGGCGACCGAATTGGCCTGCTCCTCCCGCTGGATCGCATGCCGGGAAATGATATGGGCCATCTCGTGGGCCAACACGTTGGCGACCTCGGAGGAGTCGTTGGCCAGCGCCAGCAGGCCGCGTGTCACATAGATATAGCCGCCGGGCAGCGAAAACGCGTTGATCGACGGCGAATTTAGCACCGTCACCGTGTATCCGAGCTCCGGCCGGTCGGAAGCGCGGCTCAATGTCTCGACCGTCGAATTGAGATAGCGCTGCAGTTGCGGGTCGGCGTAGGTACCACCGAAGGCGGCGACGATCTTCGGGTGTTCGCGCCGCCCCAGCGCCACTTCCTTGCTGTCGAACCCGGTATTGACCCGCGTTGGCTGGCTTGCCTGGCTAAGCAGGCTTCCGTCGCCGAGATTGCCGCCACCGGCGCAGCCGGCAAGCGTCAGCGCGACCAGAATCGCCCCGATCACCGGGCCGGATTGCCACATCGGCAACCGCCACATCCGCAATTTAGCGCGCGTCGACAAGTTCGAGTTGCTCCGGAGTCGTCATGTGAAGTGCAGGTCCCCTGTCATCGCGGATCCAGCCACGCACGCGGACCCTCCGGCCTTCCAGGCCGTTAAGGTCGATTTTGGCGCGTTCAAACCGTGCGATATCCCCTCGGTCCACAAAAACGGTGAAATCCTGCCCCCAATTCGTGCCGAAATTGAGGTAAGTTCGCCTTGGTCGGACGCCGACCGTTTTGACACGTCCCTCGATGATTGCAAATCGGCCGATGTCCCGCGCCAAAAGCTCCGGTCGATCGGCGCGCCCCAAAGCGCCCAGACCCGTTGACCAGAGGCCCGTTTTCGCATCGCGCGCCACCGCCTCGCGGGCGGCCAGCTGCCCGACGCAACGATAATTGTCCTCCAGCGCGTAGGCGCGCGCAAGACCCTTGTCGATCATCTCGCGCTGCAGCCAGCGCTGCGGATCTGCATCGACGAAGGCATGGGCAAGCAATCGTCCGTATCTGTCCTGGCGCTGCCCGGTGAAAGCCAGCCCCAGGTTCTTGCCTTCCACCGTCACCGCCAGCGTCGCGCGTGCGGTTTCCGCCAGCCTGACGGTATGCGCCGTAACGTCGTCTGCACTGGGTTTCGGGGCCAGCGCCGAGACCAGCCGCAGCGTCCGCCCGTCTTCCAAAAACAGCGTATCGCCGTCGATCGCCTCGGCGACACGGACCCGCTCGCCGGGCGCCGGCGGACAGGGTTCGTCGCCGGCATCGGATGGTCGCACGTCGACCAGCCCCGACCAGTACAAAGCCGCGACCAGAACCGCGCCGACATGATCCACCGTCCAGGCCACCCGCCAGGCCTCCATTTTGTCCCGATCGAGTCTATATGAGGCTGCAACGTCCGCATTGCCATGCTATGACCGCGCCATCAGGCCGTTCCAGCCGAGGTCCCCGTAGCTCAGCAGGATAGAGCATCAGATTCCTAATCTGAGGGTCACTGGTTCGAATCCAGTCGGGGACACCAATTAATTCAATAGTTTACGGAATCCCCTTTTACGGAATTTTACCCTTAGCAGTCACAAAGCTATCCCGACGAAACAGAAAACGGGCCGGACCGACTGCCTGGCCAATTCCGTGTTCGCACGATCCTCCCTGACCGGTCGTCCCGTTTTTGGTTTCGTGTCGTTGGTCGATGGGTTAGGTTCGGTCCACTTCCCCGTCCGGACATAGCCGCCGGGCAAAATCCCGACATTTCCGATCGCAGGTTGATGAGGCCGGTACGTATTCGGGCACGCGGTTGACAGGCGAAACAGCGGCGATACCGACAGATGGTGCAGGTCAAGAAAGCAGAAGTTCGCGACGCGATCCTCGAGGCAGCCTTCAGCCTCTTTGAGGAAAAGAGTTATGCCGGGACGTCGATCGCGGAAATCGGCCGTGCGGCCGGTGTCGCGCCGTCGGGCATCTACATCTATTTCAAGTCGAAACTGGACCTTTTCTACGCGGTCTACGAACCGTGGCTGAAGGATCGCCTGATAGCGCTCGAGCATGACGTGGAGCAAGTGTCGGGCCATCGGGCAAAGGTACGCCGCATCATCGAGGCTATCTGGCTGGACATTCCCAACGAGTGTAACTTCTTCGCCAACAATCTGATCCAGGCCGTGTCGACCGCCTCGCCGGTCGATGGCTATAGCGGCGAACTGCTCGACTGGTGCGAAGGCCGCGTCGCCGGCATGCTGAAGACGTCATTGCCCCCGGGCCGGCGCAGCCGCACCGACCACGCCCAGATGGCGCATATCATCTTCATGGCGTTCGACGGTTTCGCCGTGCGCTCCTATCTCGGGGTGCGGGCCCGGAAAATGAGAACCGCGATCGACACGATGACGGATCTCATTCTCGGCAACGATACGGCGCCCAAGCTCGTCCCGGTGCCGGGCTCAGGCGGAACCGACTGACACCTGGACCGTTCGCCTAAAACTCCAGATCGCGACTGTCGGCGATGTCCGCCAGATAGGACATGACATCCAGCGAAGCCGCGTGCGCGGCCGCATTTGCGGAGGCGCAGCAATCGCGCACGACCGTGACGAAGTAGCCGAGATCTGCCGCATGGCGCACCGTGTGTTCGACCGAGAACTGCGTCGCGAGCCCCATGACGGCGATCATGTCGATACCCCGGCCACGCAAAACATCGTCCAGGCCGGTGCCATGGAAGCCGTTGTTGCAGGAATGAACGAGCGCGACGTCGCCCGCGTCCGGCTCGAAGCCTTCCATCGCCGCCGCCCCCCATGATCCGCGTTTTACCGCGCCAACCTCGGCGACCGCTTTGAACTGCCGGCAATTGCGCGGCAGATCCGAATAGTCCGCCGCGAAGGCGATATGGATGTGGACGATCGCCCAGCCCTTTTCGCGGGCTGTCTCGATCAGCACTCGGCTCGTTTCCAGAAACGCCGTTGGCTCTCCAGCCTCACGGTCAAGCGAGAAGGGAACCTTCCCATCACGGTGGCAAATATCGTTCTGGAAATGAAGGGCAATCAGCGCTTTGGGCATCGTATTCTCCAAAAACGTATGGTATTCATTTTAAGCTTGAAGCGATAGCGAATGCACGCCTTATTTGACTGGAAACGGAGAGGACGTCCGCAATGACCGATACACCCGAAACGCAAGGCCCGCCGCCGCCAACTGTCGACCCGGCCGGATTGACGGAAATCGCGTCGGGGGTATGGGTGATCGACGACCGGCGCGTTCCCCTTGTGCCCAACATCGGCATCGTTGCGGGCGAAGACGCTGTTCTCGTCGTGGATACCGGGATGGGCCCCGCGAACGGAGCGACGGTCCTGGAAGCCGCCAGGAAGCTGGCCGGCGAACGCCGGCTGATCCTGACCCTGACGCACTTCCATCCAGAGCACGGTTACGGCGCTCAGGCGTTCAAGGGCGAAGCCGAGATTTTCTACAACGCCGCCCAGCGCGACGAACTCGCCGAAAAGGGCGAAGCCTATCTCGGCATGTTCAAGACCTTCGGGCCCTCTGTCGCCGAGGCGCTGGAAGGCACGGACCTGGTCATGCCCGACAAGGTCTACGACGGTTCGTCGGCGGAAATCGATCTCGGCGGGCGCACGGTCGTCTTCAGGACCTGGGGCCTGGCGCACACCAAGGCCGACCAGATCGTCTGGCTTCCCCAAGAGCGTATTCTCTTCACCGGCGACCTCGCCGAGGAACGCATTTTCCCAATCTTCCCCTGGTTCCCCCCGGACGACGCCGACCTCGACGCGGCGCGCTGGGTCGAGGTCCTGTCGGATCTCGAAGTGCTCGATCCGGCAATCGTCGTGCCGGGCCACGGCGATATCGGCGGACCGGAGATCCTGAAGGCGGTACGCACCTACATGATCGATCTGGCCGCCCGAGTCGCCAATGAACGCAAGGCCGGCAAGGACGCCGATGCAATCGTGGCGGAGCTCGGCCCGGTGATCCGCGCCGAGCATCCCGATTGGGATGCGCCCGAGTGGATCGACTTCGCGATCCGCTACTATTCGACTATATCCTGACCACTGGCCGAACGCCTCGCCGCGTCGGATTGCGGTGCGGGGAGGCGGCACCCGGCGGAGTTCAGTGCCTAATTGGGTGTCAGCGCCGGAACGGCCAGGGGATTTCCTTGCCCCCGGCAATGCCCTTCGGGCGGAACAGGATGATTAGCAGCATCAGGAGCGCCAGCACCACGTCGCCCAGGCCGCCCGGTGCCGCGAGTGACACCCCGCCGATCGTGACGCCGACCTCCGCCTGGCGCAGCAACTCGGTGAGCGCGGCAATGACGACGGCGCCCGCCACCGCGCCGGTCAGGCTCCCCATCCCGCCGATCACCAGCATCGCGATGATCAGGAACGTCAGGTCGAGATAGAAGGTCTCGACCCGGACGGTTCCCAGGAAATGGGCGAGCAGCACACCGGAAACGCCGGACAGGAAGGCACCGATGACGAAGGCAGCGAGCCGGTGCCGCACCACGTTCACGCCGGACGCGGCCGCCGCTGCCTCGTCCTCCCGCGAGGCGCGCAGCAGCAGCGCCGAGCGCGATTCCTGATAGGCGAAGGCGATGCCGACCGCCACCAGCGCACCGATCACAGCCGTCCACGGCCCGACGTAGATCGGAAGCCCCATCAGCGAGTTCTGCCCGCCGGTCACCGAAGACCAGTTGCCGATCACGACATAGGTGACGACGAGGATAGCGAAGGTGGCGATGCCCGCCGAAATCCCCGACAGCCGCATCAGCGGATAGCCAACCACGAAGGCGACGATCGCGGCTATTCCGCCGCCCGCGCCGGCTGCCGCCAGCGGCGCCCATTCGGCCGTCTGGAGCCAGGCCGGCAGATCGGGCAGGAAAATGCCCTTCGCCCCCGCCGACATCGTCAGCAGGGCCGAGACATAGGCGCCGATCGCCATGAAGGCGACGTTGCCGAAGGCGAGCACACCGGAGTTGCCGACGAAGACGTAAAGACCCACGACGGCGACCAGATAGATCAGTCCCTGCGTTATGCGGCGCTGGACGACCGTCGGCGCAAGCTCCGCGAAAATTCCGATCAGCACGATGATGGCCACGAGGCACAGCAGCGGCCAGAGGCGGCGCAGGAGCTCCGGGCCGGAGAAGGCGGCCGCCGTGCGCGCCGGTGTGTGTCCGTCGCTATTCATCAGATCCGCTCTTTCAGGCCACGCGCCGGAATGATGCCCTGCGGACGGAACAGCAGGACAAGCGCCACGGCGACGAAGACGAAGGCTTCGCGAAACACGCGCAGGTCGGGCGGCAGCAGCGTCTGCAGGAGGATCGTCGCGGCGCCCACAAGGAATCCGCCGAGAGCGGCGCCGGGCAGGCAGCCGAGACCGCCGATGACCGTGCCGACGAAGGCAATCACCACGAGCTGCAGCCCCATGCGTGGCTGAACCAGTCCGGTCTGCGCGACGAACAGGCAGGCGACGACGGCTGCGAGCACCGAACTGATCGCGAAGGCGGTCGCGATCACCCGGTTCGCCCGGACGCCGAGCACCTGGGCCATGCGGAAATTCTCCGCCGCGGCGCGCATCTCCAGCCCCAGCCGCGTTGTCTTCAGGAACCAGGTCAGGCCGACCAGCAATACGGCGCTGACAACGATGGTGACGATCTGGAGGAGTTGCAGGCGGATGCCGGCGAGCTGGATCTGCTGAGCGAGGCCCGGAAGGAAGTCGACGCCTTTCGGACGCGAGCCGACGAACAGGATCATCGTCTTCTGCAAAAAGAAGCTGACCGCGAAGGACGAGATCAGCAGCGTCGCCGGATCGGCCTCGCGGATCGGCCGGAATGCCGCGCGCTCGATCGCCAGCGCCAGCAGGAGCGCCGCACCCAGCGCGCCGACGGCGACAAGCCAGATCGGCAGGCCGAACATCAGCAGGATCGCATAACCGGCAATCATGATCAGTTCGCCGTGCGCGAAATTGATCAGCCGCATGACGCCGAAGATCAGGCCGATCCCGAGCGCGGTCAGGGCGTAGAGCCCGCCGACGCTGACCGCATCCACCAGGGTTTGAACGATCCTGTCCATCAGGCCCCGTCCCTCGATTCAGAGTCCATCGAAACGCCGAAATAGGCGGCATCGAAACCCGCGTTATCGCGAAGGTCGGCCGGTGTGCCTGAAAGCGCGAACTGCCCATGGCTCATGATGTAGGCCCGGTCGGCGACGGCGAAGGCGCGCGCGGCGTTTTGCTCCACCACGAGGATCGTGATCCCGTCGTCCCGGATCTTTTCGAGCTCGACATAGACCTGCTCGACGATCTTGGGGGCGAGGCCGAGGGAGGGTTCGTCGAGCATCAGCAGTTTCGGACGGGACAGGAGCGCGCGGGCAATCGCCAGCATCTGCTGTTCGCCGCCCGACAGCAGGCCCGCCGGCTGGTTTCGCCGCTCGCCAAGGATCGGGAAGGTCGAGAAGAACCGGCCGATATCGGTATTCACTTCGCTGTCGCGCCGGCTCGTCGCGCCGAGCTGGAGGTTTTCTTCAACCGTCAGGCTGGCGAAGATGTTCCGGCCTTCCGGAACCAGGGCGATCCCGTGTCGGACGATGTCTTCCAGGCCGACCGGCGCAAGCGATTTCCCTGACAGCGAGATCGAACCGGAGACCGGTTTGACGAGCCCGGCAACGGCCGACAGCAGCGAGGTCTTGCCTGCGCCGTTGGGACCGACGATCGCGACGATCTCGCCGGTCTTCACATGCAGGTCGACACCGCGAAGCGCCGTGATCGCGCCATACCGCACCTCGATATTGCGCAGGTCCAGCAACGGTTCGGTGGTGGTCTCGGCCACGATCATTGTTCCGTGCCCGCGCCCAGATAGGCGGAGCGAACCACCGCGTTGGCCTTGATCTCGCCCGGCGTCCCCTCGGCGATCGTCCGGCCGCTGTTGAGCACGTGGATGTGGTCGCACAGGTCCATCACCAGCGCCATGTTGTGCTCGATGACCAGGACGCCGCAGCCATGGCGCTCCCTGATGGCGCGGACGGTATCTCCCAGTTCCTCGGCTTCGGCGTGCGCGACGCCGGCAGCCGGTTCGTCGAGGAGCAGGAAGCGGGGTTCGAGCGCCAGTGCGCGCGCCATGCCGGCGCGGCGTTCCTGGCCATAGCTCAATCCAGTCGCCGGGGTGTCGGCCTTGTCGGCCAGATCGAAATCGGCGAG
>CAJQNW010000278.1 GCA_905479765.1 uncultured Tepidamorphus sp.
GCCCGATGGCTGGCGAAGTATCGGGCGTACTGGCCGGCGCGCATCGAAGCGCTGAAGACGGTGTTGAAGGAGATGGATACGTGAGCGCTACAGACGATGCGGACAGTGCCGACGGGGATATGGACGGCGGGGACATCGATGGCGGCGCCGATGGGAGGCTGGTATTCGCCAGCGATCTGGACGCGCCGCCGGACCGGGTCTGGCGGGCCGTGACCACACCCGACCTGCGCGACCGGTGGTTACCGGACGGCGCGCTGGCCGATCCCGAGCCGGTATCGGAAACGCCGGGCGAGGAAGTTTCCTACCGGATGCGGGACGACGAGCCGCCTTACCTCGAGAGCATCGTGGTGTTTCAGATCCGGCCCGGATTTTCGGGCCACGGCACACAGCTCAGAATCATTCACCGGCTGACCGACTGGCGCACGCGGACCGGGACGCCGACCGCATCGAACAGCAACTGCCTCTGCCTGCTCGCCGCGGCCTGACGCCTCAGGCGGTGCATTCGGATTTTCGTATCAAGAGAGGTTCGCCCATGCGCGACACGCTGCAGCTCGTTCCGATGGTCGTCGAGCAATCCGCCCGCGGCGAACGATCCTTCGATATCTATTCACGGCTCCTGCGCGAGCGGATCATCTTCCTCAACGGCGAAGTCAACGACGTCGTGTCCGCCATGGTCTGCGCCCAGCTGCTGTTCCTGGAAGCCGACAACGCGAAGAAGCCAATCTTTCTGTACATCAACTCACCGGGCGGCGTCGTGACCAGCGGTTTCGCCATGTACGACACGATGCAGTACATCCGCTCCCCGGTTCACACCCTGTGCATGGGGACCGCACGGTCGATGGGGTCGTTTTTGCTGATGGGCGGCGAGCCGGGCCACCGCGCGGCGCTGCCGAATTCCAGCCTGCACGTGCACCAACCGCTTGGCGGGGCGCAGGGGCAGGTTTCGGACATCCTGATCCAGGCCGAGGATCTCCTGAAGACAAAGCGCCGGATAATCCAGCTCTATTCGGACCATTGCGGGCGCTCCTATGAAGACGTGGAACGCACTCTGGACCGCGATACTTTCATGACGGCTGACGAAGCGATGGAGTGGGGACTGATCGACCGGGTGCTCGACAAGCGTGACCTTGCCGCCTGAGAAAGGGCCTCAGCTCTCCGCCGTGCCGGCCCGGTCGACGTGTCCGAGGTCGCGGTCGGGATCGATGCTGTCGCGGACCATCTGCTTGAGCCGCTTGATATCGGGAAAACCGTCGTCGCGCTTGCGCTCCCAGATCACCTCGCCGTCGAGGGCGATCTCGAATATGCCGCCGGTCCCGGGGACCAGCGTGACGGAGCCGATCTCCTGGGAAAAGGTCGACAGAATCTCCTGCGCCATCCAGGCGGAGCGCAGCAGCCAGTTGCATTGCGTGCAATAGCGAATCGTCAGGGCGGGTTCGGGCGTATCGGGCATGTGGTTATGGCGCTCAGATCAGCTTCAGCCCGCGCAGGCTGGCGTGGCCGTCGCGGCCGACGATGACGTGGTCGTGGACGCTGACGCCGAGCGGTTCTGCCAGGTCGATGATCGTCTTGGTCATGTCGATGTCTGCGCGCGACGGTGTCGGATCCCCACTAGGGTGATTGTGAACGAGAACGATCGCGGTGGCGGAAAGTTCCAGTGCGCGCTTGATGACCTCGCGCGGATAGACCGGCGTGTGGTCGACGGTGCCGGTCTGCTGGACCTCATCGGAAATAAGGGCGTTGCGCTTGTCCAGGAAAAGGATGCGGAACTGCTCCTTCTCGGCGAACGCCATCGCCGTGCGGCAATAGTCGATCACCGCCGACCAGGAGGACAGGACCGGGCGGTTGCGCACCGAGACGCGCGCCAGCCGTTCGGCGGTGGCCTGTACGATCTTGATATCCGTTATTACCCGGTCGCCGACGCCGTCGACTTCCCGTAATCGTTCGGGCGATGCCGCGATGACCTCGGCAAACGAGCCGAACTTGGCGAGCAGGCGCTTGGCCAGCGGCTTGGTGTTGATGCGCGGCAGGGCTGCGAACAGGACGAGTTCGATCAGTTCATAGTCGGGCAGGGCGTCGGCGCCGCCGCTCAGGAAACGCTCGCGCAACCGCTGACGATGGCCGACATGATCGGGCTCGGGCTTGCGGAGGTTTTCCTCGAAGCCCGACATCGTCAGTCCGCCAGGTATGGCGGCTTGTGATATCCGGCAGGGGACAGGGTGAAGATCTCGACGCCGTCCTCGGTAACGCCGACGGTGTGCTCGAACTGCGCGGTCAGGGAGCGGTCGCGGGTGACAGCCGTCCAGCCGTCTCCGAGGACCTTTACATGCGGGCGGCCGAGATTGATCATCGGCTCGATGGTGAACAGCATGCCGGGTCTGAGCTCGACGCCTTCGCCGGGCTGGCCGTAGTGCAGGATGTTCGGCGTATCGTGGAACACGCGGCCAAGCCCGTGGCCGCAGAAATCGCGGACGACACTGGTGCGCTCGCCCTCGGCGTAAACCTGGATCGCGGCGCCGATGTCGCCGGTGGTGTTGCCCGGCTTTACCGCATCGATGCCGCGCATCAGCGATTCCCAGGTGACTTCGATCAGCCGTTCGGCGCGCCGCGAGACCTCGCCGATCGGATACATGCGGCTCGAATCACCGTGCCAGCCGTCGAGGATCAGCGTGACGTCGATATTGACGATGTCGCCTTCGCGCATCGGCTTGTCGTTGGGGATGCCGTGGCAGACGACGTGGTTGATCGAGGTGCAGATGGCGCGCGGGTAGCCGCGATAAAGCAAAGGCGCGGGAAAGGCGCCGTGATCGCGGGCGAACTCGAAGACGAGATCGTCAAGCTTTCCCGTCGTTACGCCCGGGTGAGCGTGCTCGACCAGAAGGTCCAGCGCTTGCGCGGTGAGCTGTCCGGCCCTGCGCATCCCTTCGAAGGCGTCCGCGTTGTACAGCTTGATCTCGCCAGTGTTGCGCGAGGGTGCGATTTCCGCGTCTACGTAGTTCATGGTCTCCATCCGCCGGCGTTGGCCGGACACTGCTTCGGGGCGGCAATCGTGCACATGAAATCCCGATATGAAATCTAATCTAATGCAGTCACAGCGCAACCCATTGGGGCGGTCCCGGTCACGACCATTCTTGCGCCCGAAACACGGATATGGTCTGTCGCGCCAATGAACGCAACTCAACATTCCAGAACCGGTCAACCGGAGGGCCCGCCAGAGGCGCCGCCGTTCGGCACCTATGCGCCTACGGCATTTCAGGCGCGGCTCGTCGCCTTCACGCGCCGCCAGTCCGAGACCTGGCTCGGCAAGCGGCTGGCGTTCCTGGTGCGACGGCTGGTGATGCTCGGCCTTACCCATCCGCTCGATGTCGAGGTGTTCGGCCAGCGCATGCGGCTCAATCCGTTCAACAACGTTTCCGAAAAGCGGATCCTGTTCACCCCGCAGTATTTCGACCAGAAGGAGCGCGACATCCTGCGCCAGCATATCGGCGAGGGGTACGTCTTCGTCGATATCGGCGCCAACGTCGGCGGCTATTCGCTGTTCGTCGCAGCCCATGCCGGCGGCAGCGCCCGTATTCTGGCCATCGAGCCGCAACCGATCATCTTCGACCGGCTGGTCTACAATATCGGGCTCAATCCGACCGGCACCGTGAAGGCGATCGCCTGCGCGCTGGCCGACAAGGAAGGCGAAATGACGCTGTTCATGCCGGCGCGAAACAAGGGCGAGGCGAGCGTCAAGATCGTCGGGACGCCGGGCGGCGGCGACCGCTCGGTCCAGGTGCCGGCCCGGACCCTGCTCGGCATCCTGGCCGAGGAGGGCATCGACCACATCGATGCGCTGAAGATCGACGTCGAGGGCGCCGAAGACCTGATCCTGGTACCGTTCCTGTCCGAAGCGCCCGCCAACCTGCTGCCGCGCCTGATGATCATCGAACACGCCCGCGACCGCTGGCAGACGGACTGCATTGCGCTGCTGGAAAAGGCCGGCTACCGGCATGTCGCGGAAACGCGGCTCAACATGGTGATGGCGCGCGAGGCCGACTAATGGGCGAACGGCAGCGCGCCGGTCACCTCAATCCCCTCGGCTGTCACCTCGCACCCGTAGGCGACGACTTCCACTCCCGCCTTTCGCGCCCGCTCGAGCGCGTCGCCGTAAGCCGGATCGATATCGCGGGCGATCATCACGCGTTCGGTATCGCCGCGCTGGACGAGATAGAACATCGCCGCGCGGGCACCCTGCCTGGCCATGTCCGATAGTTCGTCGAGATGCTTGGCGCCGCGGGCGGTCACCGAATCGGGGAACTCGGCCAGGCCGGGCTCGCGGACCAGATGGACATTCTTGACCTCGACATAGCAGTCCGGCTTGCCTTCGTTCGACAGTAGAAGGTCGATGCGGCTGTTCTTGCCGTATTTCACCTCGCGGCGGAGGGTCTCGTAGCCAGCGAGTTCGGAAATCGCGCCTGCCGATATCGCGTCTTCGACGAGGCGGTTGGGGTGGCCGGTATTGATTCCGACCAGCGTCGGGCCGCGGCCAACATCGACCTCCACGACTTCCAGCGACCAGGCCAGCTTGCGCTTCGGGTTATCGGATTTCGACAACCAGGCGGAAATTCCCGGATCGTTGAGGCCGAGCATCGAGCCGGGATTGGCGCAATGGGCGGTCACGATCTCGCCGCCATCCAGTTCGATATCGGCGAGAAACCGTTTATAGCGGCGCAGCAGGCGGCCGCGGACGAGGGGCTCAGAAAAGCGCATATAAGCCGTATGCCGTGTCGTTGACGGTAAGGCAAGCGCGATACGGCACTTGAGCGCGGTGATCCACTGGGATAGATCAGCCGCCACTCCGCGAAAGGGAAAACGGCGTGACAAACAGTCAGGACGACAACGGCGACAAGCCGGTTACGGCGGCAATCCTTGTGATCGGCGACGAAATCCTGTCGGGCCGGACCAAGGACAAGAACATCGGCTATATCGCCGAATATCTGACCA
>CAJQNW010000279.1 GCA_905479765.1 uncultured Tepidamorphus sp.
GGGCCGGACTCAGCTGGGCCAAGCGGGCACCTGCGATCGCCAGCGCAGCGTGGGGCGTCGGGATGTGTCGCGCAAGCCAGCAAGACACCAGTAAATCCGGAGGCTATACAGCCAGGCTATGTCAGACCCAATGCATGGGTCGCAAGAAGATCACCAATAGCCCGGCAATCGCCATTCCAAGCCGCACGAGCCCACCGCGCTTTCCGATGACCGCATTCGAGACCAGTACGAGGCCTGCTCCAACTTTGATGAGGGCAAGAACTGCATAAAGCGGTTCGTTGGCCATATTGAGAAGCTGAGGATTGGCAATCATTCCGAGTGGAATGATGTATAGTCCCACCCCAAGGGCCATAGCAGTGAAAGCGACTTTCAACCAGTTTTCGCCGATCATACCTGCGGCAATGAATACTGCTCCGCACACCGGCGGTGTTATCGTCGAAAGTAGCGCAAACCAAAACACAAACAGATGCGCCGGCAGAGGTTCCAATCCGAGATTCTGAAGGGCGGGCCCCGCCACCGAAACGCAAATCACATAAGCCGCCGTTGTTGGCACTTCCATACCCAGTATGAGGCATGCCACGCCGGTCAGTAGGAGGGCTGGCCAGAGATATCCGCCGGAGCCAGACAATATCAGTGATGTTATCTTGACACCGAGTCCTGTAATACTCAGTATTCCAATAATAATAGATGCGCATAGAATAATAGAGGCAATCAATCCGATTTGGCGACCGGCATTCATAACTGAATTTTCTATACGATCGATAGTCTGTTTCCAGGTCCCGACTCCAGATTCTTCGAAGAACAACAATAATACGCTAACCATTATAGCAATGGATCCGGCATATTGTGGAGTGTATCCGCCCCAAAACATAAGTAGCAGCAGAATAGCGAAGGGGATTGCAAAAAAGCCCGCCGTTATAAGCACGGTTTTAAGAGCGGGGTAGCCTTCAGCGTCCATCGGAACCAGGTTGTATCGGCCTGCGTAAACATCGATACCGACCCAAACGGCGAAAAAGAACAACAACGCCGGAAAAAGCGCCGCCGAAATTATCGCCGTATACGGGATGCCGGTAAGCTCGACCATTACGAATGCGCCTGCCCCCATGAGCGGCGGCATAATCTGGCCGCCGGAAGAGGCAACGGCTTCGACTGCCGCGGCAAGGGATTTCGGATACCCCAAGCGCACCATGGTCGGCAGCGTAATCGCACCCGTTGACGCCACATTCGCAGACGCGGAACCAGATATCGATCCGAACAGCGCGGATGAGATCACCGAAACCTTGGCAGCTCCACCTCTCAGTTTCCCGGCCGAAGCCACGGCGAGATTCATGAATCCCTGGCCGGCTTCGCCGGCGTTCAACACAGCGCCGAAAATAACAAACACAGATACGATCGAAACGGAGACGCCTGTCAGGCTGCCCCAAATGCCGCCTTCGGCAATCGTGAGAGTACCCAACATGCTGGACCAGGGCACACCCGGATGCCCGAATTCGCCAGGTACGTATTGCCCAAAAAGTCCGTATACGAGCGCGATGCACGCAACAAGCGGCAAGGGCCAGCCGGCTGATCTCCGGGCCATTTCGAGAACGACCACGAGAAGGACGGCGGCAAGAAGAAACTGAAAATCATTTTCGATAAAGCCATACTGATCGGCCAGCGCGCCGCTATTTCTCGCAACATAAAGACACGCGGCAACGCCCAACACCGCAAACACCGTGCCGGTCCAGAGTTCAATTCGGGTTCGTGCCGCGAGGATGAATACGAATGGCAAAGCCAACGCCATGTGAAGCGGCCGCGTGACCAAATTCGGCAAGAGCGCCGAAGCGACCACCAGCCAAATATGGAAAACAACAGAGATCGCACCGAGAGCCGACCAAACAATGCGCTCGCGCGCACTTAATCTTCTGAACAACATCATACTGCGATTTCCTGGAAGACTGGCTGTCCACAATCGGTTCTACAGCACGCAGCCCGCAATCTGCGCTGGCTCCAGCGATTGAGCGTACGCTGGGGACACAGACAAGGAACAGGACTTAACCGACCGACCTCACTTGGTCAGCGAGAACCATCTGACACGCTGATCAATTGAGGCCGGCGCTGCGTTTGTTAACTGATTGGCGGAGCGCTATCGAATTGAGGCAGGCACGTCGATGCCTATTTCCTCATAATATCTGATCGCTCCGGGGTGCATTTTGGAGGTCACGCTTTCGAGCATTTCAGGCGTCACGCCGCGCCACCAAGGTGCGGTATCGACCAGCTTCTCCTTCTGCTCCCAGAAGGTCTTGGTGACGAGATAGGCGGTATCGTCCGAAACGTTGGCGCCAGCGTAGATAATAACAGGTAGCGACGTGGTAATGACGTCCTCGTCGACACCCGGATACGTACCTGCAGGGATGACAAGACGCGTTCTGCCGGTTTCGGCGACCTCCTCATCGGTCATGCTGACAATGGAAACGCCGCTGCCGGCCGCGGCTTCGATTACATTCGGCGCAGGATAAGAACCCGCAGTGACAAATGCGTCGATCTGACGGTTCTTGAGCGCCGCGACGGCGTTTCCAAGCTCCGCGTCCGCGACGGTAACCTTATCGTTGAGCCCGAAGAGCCCGAGGTATTTTTCGCCCTCCCGCGCACCGAAGGAGCCCTTTCCGAGTAATATGGATTTTCCTTCCAAGTCGGAGAAAGAAATAACGCCTTCGTCACCCTTGGCAACGAAATGCATGGTCAGCGAGGGAAACGGAAACAGTGCACGGATGTCCGCAAATTTTGGATTGGTTTTCCCCTCGAACGCACCCTCGCCTTCCATCGCCTGATTGATGAGCGCAGGAGGGGTGGAGAATATGTAGTTGCCGCTACGAATACCGGATTCCATAACATTCTGAACCGAGCCCTGACTGTCTTCAACGGTCGCTATTACGTCACCGTTCGTGCCCGCTTTCAGCGCCTCGGCAAGTTGCACGGCCATTTGATAATACGACGAGCTGGTCCCTCCGGTCTTAAGTGTGAGGCGCGTTTCCGCCTGCACGCTTGTGGCCGTCAATGCGGCAAACAGGGCGATGCCGGCGATTGCCGTCTTCAATATAGTATTCGTCATTCTTTCCTCCCATTGTATTTTGGATTTTTGCAGCTTTGAAGCTTCTTATATTTATCTTATTTTACGCGCGACTCCGAAGTATTACCTTCTGTAAGGATACGGTCGCCTCCGTATCATTCTTCCCGGTGAACAACCGCCACGGCATCAAACCGGTGACGGTCGAACTCAGGCAAGATTTTCGTCCAGGAATTTCAACGTCCGCGACATCGCCAAAGAGGCACTTTCACTGTGATAGCTCGGGCGCTCATCGCAATTGAAACCGTGTCCGGTATCAGGATAGACAAAGACTTCCACGCCTTCAGGGTTTGCCGCTTTGACTTTTTGTATCTCCTCAGCCGGTATGTGGTCGTCCTGACCGCCAAAATGCATCATCACGGGGCAGTTAGGGGTTTCATCGGCGAATTCCCCAATGCCGCCTCCGTAATAGCAAACGGCCGCCTTCAGTTCCGGCATTGAACATGCGGCACGCCATGACAAAGTTCCACCCCAGCAATATCCGACAATTCCGATACTGTCGTACTCAGCTAGCGCCTTGACGGCCAAGCCGATATCGGTGAGCGCCGTGCCGCCGGAGAGCGGGACCAACTCCAGACCGCGCCCGATTCCCGCTTCATTGTATTCAAGCTGCACATTACTCACGACGCGGTCGAATAGCGCGGGAGCCAAGGCGACATAGCCCTTTGCAGCAAACCGGTCAGCAACATTTCTAATGTGATTGTTTACGCCGAATATCTCTTGTACGACCACCAGCGCACCCTTGATATTGCCCTCAGGTTTGGCCAGATATCCGGAAACCTTGGCGCCATCTTGAGCGCCCAAATCTATATATTCACCCATCGTTGCTTTTTCCTTTCGGGAACTTGGTACCAATTACGTGCAACTCCGGCATCGGTCGCGGGCGTCGCGCGTAGCTTGCTATTCATCCGTCCGAATTTTTGACGACATTGATTGAGCTCCCAGCATCAACAGCTCGTTCACATGCCCATAAAGGAACTGAACGCCCTTGTTGGCGTAGTGATCTATGTTGTTGAAGTCGACGAGAATGCCGGAAACTTTGCCGACGCCCCGTATCGCCTTGATGGCACCATCGATGAGCGCGACTACCTCAGGATGGTCAAGGTTGCCCTGATGACCGAGGCTCTTGGCAACATCGATGGGCCCCAGGAAATACACATCGACGCCATCAACCCTCAATAGATCGGGAAGCGCCGCGAAACCCTCCCGTGTCTCTATCTGCGCAATCACCATGCGATCCTGTATGGGATTGGGATAGAAATGGTCGCGCACTGCGGCAACCACTTGTTCCAGCTTTTCCGTCGTATCGGCCTTTGGAATGACGAGGCCCTCTGCGCCACGGCACAACATGCGCTCGACAATCCAGTCCTCGTGCGAAAACAGGCGCACGATGGCGGGCATATCCGTCAGTTTTGCAGCACGGATCATGTTCTCGACCGACTCGAAGTCGGCGCTGCCCTGCTCGCAATCGATGAATACCGCATCGATCAGGACGCCGCCCATGGTTTCAACCAGGCTTGGCGAGGGATGGTCCGAATTTACAACAAATGCCGGAGCGCCCTGAGCGAATTTAGCCTTTAGCTTTGCCGACATCAGATCCGCACCCACGCGTGATCTTGCGCGGCACCTGTTGGATACATGTCGTCGCCCTGGCCAATCCTTGTGGCCTTGGAAAGCAAGAATGGAATCGGACCGAGGCCAAGCTTTGTTCCCAAAAATTTCCTCCATTCGGCTTTGTTTGTTGCAGGCCATTCAAAGTGCCCACAACATCCCCCGCTGATCCGATTGACGCTCAGCTGACTGACCATATATAAACATTCCGTTTGCATGTCAACGATACGCAATCGAGAGGTCGCGTCAAACTTAATTTTGGCGGCACCGGATCCTCCGGCGGATGAAGGGTATAAAATGTCAAAACTGATCCTTGGATTGACACGCAGGAAAGCGACCGATGCCGAGCGGTTCAATGCCCAAGCGAGCGCCGCGATTGCTGACCTCGTTAAACAGGTCGATGCCGGCATCAGATATGTGCACGATTTCGTGTCCGGGGAATTGCCGGTAACCCACGTTGAAACGGGGTTAGCCAAGTTCGACGGCTTTGCCGAATTGTGGCTGCCGGACACGGTTTCCGTAGCTGATATGATCGAGGGGCTGACAGCCGCGCCGCAAAACGAAATCTGGAATCATCTTTCGTGGTACCAAATTGACGAACACGTGGTGATTGACCGCAAGGCACCGGAACCAGGCGACACAATTCGCTTTTCGCCCATTGTGCGTCTGAGCAAGCTGTCTCACGCAGAGTTTAGTGACTACTGGCTGCAGGTCCACGCCACGTTCACGCGAAAAATCGCTCCTCTAACCCGATACGTCCAAAATCACGTCCGGAATCAGGGGCACCTTGGAACGATGATCCCCGGCAGTACGGATATTGACGGCTTTGTGGAGATCCGTTTTCGCACCGACGATGAAATGCGCGCCGCCTACGCGGACAAACCGGCTCTCGACATGTTCGATGACGCGAAGAACTTTCTAGGATTTGTTGATACCTACCTCATTGCCCCGACCAGTGTTTTGCCATGAGGGAAACGGACGTGGCTGTCTTGGGGACATTTGACTTCGTTATTGTTGGGGCCGGTTCGGCGGGTTGCGTGTTGGCCCACCGCCTAAGCGCATCCGGCAAACACAAGGTTCTGCTTGTTGAAGCCGGCCCTGACGACCGAAGCCCGATGATCCACATGCCGCTTGGATATGCGGAACTGATTCAAAGCAAACAGTTAAATTGGAGGTTTTACACCGCCCCTGAGCCTGGCCTTGATGGCCGCCGCCTGTATCAGCCGCGCGGGAAAACGCTTGGTGGGACCAGCTCGATCAACGGCATGCTTTATGTGCGCGGCAGCCGGCATGATTATGACAATTGGGAACGCCAGGGATGTCCGGGATGGGGATGGGAAGGTGTTCTCCCCTATTTCAAGAAATCGGAAAATCAGGCGCGCGGATCGAATGAATTTCATGGCGTGGGAGGGCCACTTGCGGTGACCGATCCGCCAACACGCGATGAATTGTCAGAGGCACTTGTAACGGCGGGACAACAGTTCGGTTTGCCGCTGAACACCGATTTCAACGGCGAGACGCAGGACGGGATCGGATACTATCAGACCACGATAGCGCGCGGTCGCAGAATGAGCACGGCACAGGCATTCTTGCGGCCGGCCAGGAAACGGACAAACCTGACCGTTGTGACCTGCGGTGAGGTGCAGCGCCTCCTGCTCGCGGGCCGGCAAGCCAAAGGTGTGGAGTTCAAATCCAGAGAGGGGAGGATTCAAAACGCCTTTGCCGACAGAGAAGTCATTCTTGCGGCTGGCGTTTTCGGCACGCCAAAAACCTTACTGCTCTCAGGTATCGGCGCAGCGGCACAACTTGGCGCATACGGCATCGAAACAGTGCACGACTCTGCGGGAGTGGGCGAAAACGTCCAAGACCATTTCTGTGTCCCCATCAAATTCAGATGCAAAAAACCAATCACCGTAAACGAAATTGCTCACAGTTTTGTAAGGCAGGGCCTCTATGGCACTCAGTACGCCTTGATGCGGCGCGGTCCGTTCGCGCAAAACGGAATTCCGGTTGGAGCATTTTTGAAATCCAACTCGAAGGTCGGAAATCCTGACTTGCAGATCACTGTCAGCAATTGGTCGATCGACGACAATGAAAACGCCAAACCCACGGCACATCGCTTTCCCGGATTTACGCTGACCGGCATTCACCTGCACCCCGACGCGCGGGGATCAGTCCGGCTGGCAGGCAGTGATCCGCAACAGGATCCGGATATCAAGTTTGGTTTTCTCTCGACGAGCAGAGACGTGAAACTTGCCTCAGAGATCGTCAAGATTATCCGAATGATTTGCTCGAAACCCGCGATGGAAGACTATACCGCGGAGGAAATTCTACCAGGAGAGCAAGTGCAAACGGCTGACGCCATCGAGCGCTTCCTCCGGCAGTACGGCACGTCGAATAATCACGCCGTGGGCAGCTGCAAAATGGGCACCGACCCCGCAGCCGTTGTCGATCCGCAGCTGAAGGTCCGAGGGATCGGTAGACTGCGGGTTGCAGACGCATCCGTCATGCCCGTCATTCCCTCGGGCAACACCAATGCGGCAACCATCATGATCGCGGAAAAATGCGCGGACATGATTCTGACGTCGACAAAGGTCAGTTAAAGGCGTGTCGCCACTAAGCTTTTCTACTCGAAAAACACGGCGTCCTTGCCGGCAACTGTTATATCAAACCGATAGCCAACATCCGTAGTATTGTCGGCCGTCGCATATTCCTTGCCCACCTGAAGAGCCTCCCACTTATCGCCCATCAGAATCCGCATCGGGTCTGTGTCGTTGTGTGGATCGCCCTTGAAATACATCTGCGTGATCAGACGCGAAGCCCCGCCAAGGATTGAAAAATGGATATGCCGGGGCCGCCAGCGGCCGATATCGGGGCGCGCGATATAGTGACCAGGCAGAATCGTATGGAAGACATAACCGCCGTCATCATCGGATATCAACTTGCCCATACCGATAAAATCGGGATCGAGTTCGTAGTCGGTCTGGTCGTCCTTATGGGCGTAACGGCCGTGGGTGTTTGCGCTCCATACTTCGATCACCGCACGGCGCAATGGCCGGCCATACCCATCCGAAATCCTCCCGGAAACCTCGATCGCACTACCCTGCGCGCGCGGTTTCCCTGGTGCTATGTGTGTGAGGTCCAAAAGCCCTGTACCTGACGCCGGCCTCGGGTTTAGCCAGGGGGCAAAGCCCCGGCGGGCGGTTTTTGGAATTGCCAGCAGCGGCGATCGGGGTGTTCGCTCGTCGGAGGTATTATCGGTGGGACCTATTCGCAGGATTTTCCCGCTCATGCCTGGTCCTCCAATATCGGTTCGTCGTTGAAAAACGGAGTTTCTCCGTCGCCTGCCAGCACGATGTCGAACACATAGACAGGCACGCCATCGAGTTCTTCGTTCAAGCGGGTCGCAACCAATCTGCTCTGAACGGGTTCCGGCGCAGCCTGCAAGACAGGATCGATGGCGTTGCGGCTCTGGCCTTCAAAAAAAGCCTGAGTGACAAGCCGCGAGAAGCCATCAGAAAAGATGGTGATGTTGATGAAGGGTGCGCGCGCGGCTTCTCCCGCAACCTCCGGCGCCAGTTCCCCGGGCATGATCGTCTTCAGACAATACTTGCCATCAACGCGGCAACGCGCAAAGCCGTCGAAAGCGGGATCAAGAGCAGGGCTTCCTATGTTGTGCGGTCCGCGCATCATGCCGTTCGCGTCGGCTTGCCAAAACTCCAAAACGACACCGGTTGCCAGCTTGCGGTTAATGTCGAACACCCGTCCTTTAAGTACGATCTGCTGGCCTTTCGGGCGATGGGCCAGCCCCGGGTGCAGAACGGTCAGATCCATCCGGTCGTCATCGAGAAACTGCACGGGGTAATACGGCCCCACGGTATCTTCACATGTAAGGGGCTTGCGATTTTTCGTATCCCGGGACTTCATCAACCTGCTCTCCGGTGTTTGGAATCCTAGATCAATGGAGAAGGCCAAGCATGCCGCGGGCTTCTGCTGGCGAAGCGATTTCTCCGCCCAGGCTCGACACGATGCCGACGGCTTTTTCGACAAGCTGTGCGTTGGAGATACAATGTTCGCCCTTGTCGATGTAGGCGGTGTCTTCCATTCCGATGCGGACATGACCACCCATCAAATACGCCTGAGCTAGCATTGGAAAAGCGGAACGCCCGATGCCGAAGGCCGCCCATTGGGCGTCTTGGGGCAACAATGATTGGAGATAGATCATTGTTTGTGGCGTGGCGATCGCGCCATATTTCACTCCAAGGACGATTTGCACCATTACCGGCGACTGCAGGGCCCGCTTTTT
>CAJQNW010000280.1 GCA_905479765.1 uncultured Tepidamorphus sp.
ATCTCCTGCATGCGGTGGGTGATGTAGATGACGCCGACGCCCTCGGCCTTGATCTGGTCGATCAGGGCGAACAGTTGTTCGGTCTCGCGATCCGTCAGCGAGGCTGTGGGCTCGTCGAGGATCAACACCGACAGATCGGAGCGGAACGCCTTGGCGATCTCGACCATCTGCTGTTCGGCACGGGTGAGATGCTGGACGCGGTCACCGGGCCTCAGCGGAAAGCCGAGCCGGTCGATGATGTCCTGGGCGCGGCGATGCAGGCCGGCCTTGTCGAGGACGCCGCCGCGGGTGATCTCGGCGCCGAGGAACAGGTTTTCCTCGACCGTCATCTGCGGGACCAGCGAGAATTCCTGGAACACCGCGGAGATGCCGAGCTCGCGGGCGAGATGGACGGACTCGTGCTCGATCTTCTCGCCGCGGAACAGAACCTCGCCGGCCGTCGGCGACTGGACGCCGGCCAGGATCGAAATCAGTGTGGATTTGCCCGCCCCGTTCTCTCCGAACAGGATGTGCACCTCGCCCGGCCGCAGATCGAAGTCCACGTGGTCGAGCGCCAGCACACCGGGATACTGCTTGGAGATCCCGTGCGTCTGAAGAAGTGGGGCGGCCCCGGACGCGGGGGCACCAATGGTGGCGCCCCCGGAACCAGGGCCGCCGCGCTGTGTGTCCGTGTTCATGGCGAACCGGTCCCTTTGCGCGGCGGCTGTTAGCGGATCACTCGACCCGGAAGACCGGCTTGAAGCCGTCCGGTGCGAGCGTCGAGGCTGGATCGAAGTCCTTGATTGTCTCCTGGCTGACCACATAGAGCGCGGGCCCGACATGGATCATGACGTCCTTGCCCTCCAGCGCGCGCACCGCCTGATCGACGGCGATTCGGCCCTGGATCACGGTGGAGTCGGTCGGAGCGGCGAGGATCTGACCGCGCCGGATGCCCTGATCAACGCCAGGCGTGAAGTAGTAGGACAGCACCTTGACCTGATCGGTCAGGCCGCGGTCCTTCAGGATCGGGATGGCCGCTTCGGCCGTCACTGCCGTGCCGACGATGTAGTCGAGGTCCGGATAGGCTTCCAGCGTGTCCTCGATCAGCTTCGACTGCGCTTCCTTGCCGGTGTCGCCGTACTTCGTCTCGACGACCTCGACGGCGCTGCCGTCGACGGCGCCCAGGAACCCGGTGTTGCCGGCTTCCACCCAACCGGCGCCCGCCGGTCCGGGGAACCAGCCGACCTTGACGGCATCGGAGCCCTTCGGATGGGCCTTGGCGAGGAACTCACCGGCCTTGGCGCCCATTTCACCGAACGAGACCAGGGACTTCGCGGTCAGTTCCGGCGACGACATGCCGTTGATCACGTCGATCACAGGCACGTCCTTCTTGCGGATTTCGGCGACCAGGTTGTTGAGGCCGTCGAACGAGATCGCGCCGATGATGACGGCGTCGGCACCAGCGGCCACGCAATCCTCGATCTGCGAGATCTGCTTCTGCAGTTCGGTGTAGCCGCCGGCTTCGACGAGCTGCATCTTGACGCCGAGACGCTTGGCTTCCTCGGCGACGCCATAATCGACGCCGAGCCAGTAGGCGTCCTTCATGTGCGGGAAGGACACGCAGATTTCCCAAGCCTTCGACGCCTTGTCGAGCGGAACGTAGTCAACCGACGTACGCGGGCTCGCCATGTCGAACGATTCCCAGGATTCGACCGAATACGGGAACCAGTCTTCCGCCGAAGCCGCACCGGCGGTCCCGACGAGGATGGCCGCGAGCGCGGCCCCTGTAAGATAACGGTTCATGCAAACCTCCCAAATGGACCCGGACGAACGGCAGGGTGCAGCCGCAGGGTCGCTGGCTATGTTCGCGCAAGACGGCAGTATTGTTAAATCGAAAATATCGTGCTCCAATATCTGAAATTCTGATACTCAGACCCCATTCCGGCTGGCGCTTTTTCGGGCATGACTATTATCGTGCAACTTCCGGATGAGACCAAAACGCCGCCAAAAGCATCTCCAAAAGCATGACGAGAGACGTTGAATGAGCCTGTCGATACGCCAATTACGCTATTTCGTGGGCGCCGCAGAAACCGGACAGGTTTCGCGCGCCGCCGTCGAACTCAACATTTCCCAATCCGCGGTGACCGGCGCCATCAAGCAGCTCGAGCGGCAGCTTGGGACGCGGCTGTTCGACCGCCACCCCAACGGCGTGTCGCTGACATTCGAGGGCAGCCGTTTCCTCCAGCACGCGCGCAATATCGTCGCGTCCGTCAACGAAGCGATGCGGGTGCCGAGCGCGTCGACCGCCAAGGTGCAGGGCGCGATCCGGGTCGGGGTGACCTATACGGTCGCCGGCTACTTCCTGCCGCAGCATCAGGCGCGTTTCTCGCGCAGCTATCCCACCGTGACGATCGAGCTCAGCGAGGCGCCGCGCACGACGATCGAGGAAGAACTGATGAACGGCCGGATGGACATCGCCGTTATGCTGACCTCGAACCTCGAAAACCGCATGGCGCTCGACCACGAGACGCTGATACGGTCGCGCCGCCGGCTTTGGCTGCCGATCGACCATCCGATGACGCGGATGCCGGAGATCCGGCTCGAACAGGTGGCGCAGGAGCCCTACGTCATGCTCACCGTCGACGAGGCGCACCAGACCACGGAGCGCTATTGGGAAAACACGCCATATCGTCCCAAGACGATCTTCCGGACCTCGTCGGTCGAGGCGGTGCGCTCGATGGTCGCCAACGGCATGGGCATCACCGTCCTGTCGGACATGGTGTATCGGCCGTGGTCGCTCGAGGGCCAGCGGATCGAAACGCGCAGCGTCGACGATCCGGTTCCCTCGATGGACGTCGGACTTGCCTGGAAGCGCGACGCGGACCTTTCGCCGGCCGCCCGCGCGTTCTACGATTTCATGAGCCTGACCTTCAACGGCGGCGGCCCCGGACTTTCCAACTGAGCCAGATTTCCCGTCGGGATAGCGCGACGATCAACACCCAGGAGACCAGATGAGCGAGAGACCCCAGGCAACCCCGACCGTGCGCATCGACGACGACCGGGTGAAAGCGACCGAGTGGGCGTTCAGGCCCGGCGCGGAAACCGGCTGGCACCGGCACGAGCACGATTATGTCGTGGTGCCGCTGGTCAGCGGGCGGCTGCTCATCGAAATGCCGGACGGCAGTTCGTCGACCGCCGAGCTGACCGAGGGCATTCCCTACGCCCGCAAGGTCGGCGTCGAGCACAACGTGATCAACGACGGCGACGGCGAGATGCGTTTCCTCGAAGTCGAGATCACGGGTTGAGCGACATGGCGAGCGATGCGGAAAAATTGGCCCTGCTCCAGCGTTTCGCGGACGCCTGGAACGCCCATGACGCCGACGCGCTGATGGCCTGCATGGCCGAGGACTGCGCCTTCCACGCCTCGGGCGGACGCGACGCGTGCGGGCGACGCTACGCCGGTCGCGGCGAGGTGCGCGCCGGCTATGCGGCGATCTTCGAGGCCTTTCCCGACGCCCGCTGGAACGAGCCGCGCCACATGGTGGCGGGAGACCGGGGGCTTTCGGAATGGCGCTTCACAGGCACCGACAAGACCGGAAACAGCGTCGAGGTCGATGGCTGCGACCTTTTCGAGTTCGACGGCGGGCTGATTTCGCTGAAAGACTCGTACCGCAAGTCCAGGACCTGAGTCGTGGGCCTGAGATGACCAAGCCGCGCGCCCGCGACCTCGGCCTGCCCTTTCCCGGAAAGCCCGGCCCATTCAACGCCATCACGGACGTGCCCGGCGTCAGGGTCGGGTACACCACGCTCACCGATCCGGCGAAGAAGATGCGCACCGGCGTCACCGCCATTGTCCCGCGCCGCGACAAGGACCGTCCGCGCCCTGTTTGGGCGGGCTTCAATGCGTTCAACGGCAACGGCGAGATGACCGGCACCCACTGGGTCAATGACGCCGGCTATTTCCTCGGCCCCATCCTCATCACCAATACCCACGCCATCGGGGCATGCCATCACGGCGCCGTGGAATGGATGATCCGCACCTACGCGGCGCATTTCGGGCAAGAAGACGCCTGGGCCATGCCGATCGTGGCGGAGACCTATGACGGCACCCTGAACGACATCATCGCCCTGCATGTGAAGCCCGAGCATGCGATAGCCGCACTCGACAGCGCCGCCACGGGCGCCGTGGCCGAAGGCTCGGTCGGCGGCGGAAACGGCATGATTGCCTACGAGTTCAAGGGCGGCACCGGCACGGCGTCGCGCCGCGTCGAAATCGGCGGCGAGACCTATACGGTCGCAGCCCTCGTCCAGGCCAACTACGGGATCCGGCCGTGGTTCACCGTCCTCGGCGTGCCCGTCGGCACGGAGATGCCGGAAGGCCGGATGCGCGCGGCGGAAACCGGCTCCATCATTGTCATCCTGGCAACCGACGCGCCGCTGTCGGACGCGATCTTGCGCAATCTCGCCAAGCGCGCCGCGCTCGGCATCGGCCGCTCCGGCACGGCCGGCGGCAACGGGTCGGGCGACATGTTCCTCGCGTTTTCGGTCGCCGACGACATGGTCGACAGCGTCTACGCGGGCCCGGTGATCACCCGCCACAGCCTCAACTGGGAAGTGCTCGACCCCCTCTACGAGGCCGCAGTCGAGGCGGTCGACGAAAGCGTCATCAACGCCATCGTCCAGGGCGAGGACGTGGCCACCGTGAAGCCCGAAGGCAAGGTCTGCCCCGGCATCGACACAGAGACGCTGAGGGCGGTGATGGCGAAGTACGGGCGGCTCAGGGATCCGGGCTAGCCACGCCTCAACCGCTGCTCCCCCGTTCGCCGTCATGGCCGGGCTCGTCTTGACCATGACGGCGAGGGTATCGAAGTCCGCGCGCGGATCGCTCCTTCTCATTCGTCATTCCGGCCGGAGTGAAACGGAGAGCCGGGATCGGCGAGCCCCCGCACCCTCCGTTGCTCTCCGATCCCGGCTCGGCCTACGGCCGTCCGGGATGACGATGGAGAGGATGGAGCCTGCGTCGGACGCCTACTTCCAGACTTCCTGCGACAGCTCGACGATCTCGCGGAGTTTCGCCCACTGCTGGTCCTCGGTGAGGACGTTGCCCTCCTCCGTGGAGGCAAAACCGCACTGCGGGGAGAGGCAGCACTGCTCGAGGTCGACATACTGCGTCGCCTCCTCAATGCGCCGCTTGACGTCGTCCTTGGCTTCCAGAGTACCGCTCTTCGAGGTGATCAGGCCGAGCACGATCTGCTTGTCGCCCTTCGGCACGAAGCGCAGCGGCTCGAACCCGCCGGCACGGTCGGTATCGTATTCGAGGAAATAGCCGTTGATGTTGACCTTGTTGAACATCACGTCGGCGACGGGCTCGTAGCCGCCCTCGGAGATCCAGCTGGAGCGGAAGTTGCCGCGGCAGACATGCATGGTGATCGCCATGTCGGAGGGGCGCTCGGCGATCGCATGGTTGATCATGTCGGCATAGATGTCAGCCAGCTTGTAGGGTTCGTCGCCGCGCTGGCGAGCCTGCTCGCACTGTTCTTCCGAGCACAGATAGGCCCACACGGTGTCGTCGAGCTGCAGGTACTTGCAGCCGGCGTCGGCGAAGGCCGCGACCGCCTTGCGATAGGCCGCCGCCGTATCGGCGAAGAACGTCTCCATGTCGGGGTAGATGTCCCTGGAGATCGAATTCCGGCCAAGACGGAAGTGCAGCACCGACGGCGAGGGAATCGTCATCTTCGGCGTGACGTTGCAGTTCGCCTTCAGGAACTTGAAGTGCTCGACCATCGGATGGGTGGAGAAGCCCACCTTGCCGGTGATGTTCAGACTCTGCGACTTGGTCTGTATGCCGTGGAACTGGATCGACTTTTCGCCCGTGACCAGCTCGACTCCGTCGAGTCCGGCGAGGAAATCGAAATGCCACCAGGAACGCCGGAACTCGCCGTCGGTGGCAAGCTGCAGGCCGACCTCTTCCTGCTTGGCGACGATCTTCCTGATCTCGGCGTCCTCGACGGCGGTCAGCTCTTCAGCAGAAATCTCGCCGGCCTCGCGCCTGGCGCGCGCTTCCTTCAGGGGCGCGGTGCGCAGGATCGAGCCGACGTGGTCTGCGCGATAGGGCGGGGTGGTTCTTTGCATGATCAGTCCTCCTTGGTGGTGCCTTTTTTACGTTTGATATCAGCCGATTAGAATGACTGCCCGCCGCCTCTCAGGTGCGGCCGCGGCGGCGCAGGAGTGCCGCGCCGGGGATCAGATCGAAGGTCTCCTGGTTGCGCAGGGCGAAGCGCAGGTTGCGGCTGGCAAGCCGGGCATGCTCGCGCATGATTGCCTCGGCCCGCGCCCCTTCGCGCGCTTCGATCGCGTCGACGACGCAGCGGTGATGATCCTGGCCAACCGTCAGCACGATCCGCGCCTCGGGCAGCTCGGCCTGGACCATGACAAAGGCGCTGGAGGAGGCAAACGGCAGCGTGACGGCGCGCTCCAGCTGGCGCACGAGCGAGGGACTCTGGGCCAGATCGACGAGCATCTCGTGAAAGCGCGCGTTCAGTTCCACATAGGCCGGGAAACAATTTCCGCCGGCCAACTGCTGCTCGACCACCGTGTCCATTTCGGCGAGGCAATCGCGGATCGACACCAGGTCGCTGCCCGAAGCGCCGCGCTCCGCGGCAAGCCTGGCGGCGAGTCCTTCCAACGTGCCGCGGATCTCGATCGCGTCGAAAATATCGCGCTCTGTGAAGGACTTGACCGTGAAACCGCCGGAGGGAATCGCTTCCAGAAGCCCCTCCTCCTCGAGCCGCACCAGCGCCATGCGGACCGGCGTGCGCGAGACACCGAGGCGGTCGACCATCGGCAGTTCGGAGATGCGGTCGCCGGGAGACAGCTCACCATTGAGAATCAGGTCGCGCAACGCCAGCTGCGCCTTCACCGTCTGGGAAAGCGAGCGATCGACCTCCTTGTCGGGCATCGCGGTCACGCAGCGACTCGCCGCATCCGATTTTCTCCCTGAAACGCTTTGTTTTCAGGTTGTATACAGGCTGAATACGCGCGGCGCAATGCGACGTGGCGGACAGGTGAGTCCCGTCGTGACTCGCCCTGGACGGCCGGTCGATATCGGGATTATTTAAAGGCGCCTCATGTTTTAGGCCGCCCCGCCCTGCCTTGGTCATGATTCTTTAGGATTCTGGTCTAGTTTCGTTAACCAATTCGAATCATTGACCTTTGGAGTTCCCGTGCGACGCACGCTCTACGGCCTCGCGGCCCTTGTCGTCATCGGTGTCATCGTCATCCTCGTGGCGCCGCTGTTCATCTCCGCTGAAAACGTCCGCAACACCCTGTTCGATCAGGTGGAATCGGCAACCGGCTACCGCATACGGGTGGCCGGCGACGTCGACATCTCGGTGTTTCCCTCGCTCGACCTGGTGGCCGAGGGCGTCGCGGTCTCGCGGCGAATTGGCGAGGACTATCAAGATGTTGCGCAGGCCAACGAGCTGCGGTTCGGGCTGGCGCTGACGGCGCTTCTGGGCGGCAAGGTGCGGATGACCGAGATCGCCTTGATCGATCCCGTCATCACGGTGCCTGAAGGAGACGAAACCGCAGCGGACACAACCACTTCCGCTGAGTCTCAGCCTGCCGGCTCGCCGGCCTCGACGCTGCGGTCGCTCAGCCTCGACAGGCTGGTGATCGAGAACGGCACGATCTTGCTGCCGGGCGGCGACCAGACCGTGTCCAACGTCGACCTGACGGCCTCGCTGGCGGACTTCGATGCGCCCTTGTCGCTTGATCTTAAAGCGGTTTTCGACGGCCAGCCGGTCGCGCTGAAAGGCTCTGTCGAGCGCTTCGGGCCGTTCCTGGAGGGCGAGGTCGCCCCGGTGTCGCTTACCGTCGCCTACCCGGCCGTACTGGCGCAGGAGGTGAGTTTCACGGCTAACGCCTTGTATTCAGGCGATTCTTTCGCCCTGGAGCAATTCCAGGCCACGGCCGGCGAAAGCGCCTTCGGCGGCGAACTCAGGGCTGATTTGTCCAGCGATATCAGCGACATCCACCTGACTCTCAGCGGCGAGACGCTGGATCTCGACGCGCTGCTTAACCAGGAGGCGACGAGTCGCCAGGAGGTCGCCGAACCGTCGGCTCCCGGCGGCGACGCCGCGAACACCCCGATCGACTTCTCGGCGCTCAGGACGATGTCGGCCTATATCGACGTGTCGCTGTCGAAGGTCGTGGTGTCGGGCATCGCCATCGCGCCGCTGGTCGCCAACATCCAGACCGGCGGCGGCAAGGCCGATATGATCGCCGACCTGATCGGTGTGGGCAGCGCGACGGGCTCGGCCTCGCTGTCGGTCGATGCCAACCAGGACGCGCCCTATGTCAGCGGCAAGCTGCGCATCACGGGTGTCGACCTGGCCGAGGCCAGCCGGCTTGCCGGATCGGATTTCCCGGTGACGGGCACGGCGGGCGCCGACGTGGTGTTCGCGACCGCCGGCAACACGCCGGCCGAGCTGCAGGCGCGCATCAACGCGTCCGGCTCGCTGTCCTTGCAGGACGGCTCGGCGACGGTCGAAGGCCTGTCCGGCGTGGTCGGCGACAAGGGGGCCGACCGGATCACCGGCATCACGGTCACCGCGCAGTTCGCCGACCTGATCCAGCCGCTGACGGTGAACGGCGCGGCGGCCTGGCACGGCGAGCGGTTCGACATCGCGGCAACGGCCGACGTGCGCGGAATCCTGTCGGGACAGTCCTCGGGCGTGCAGGCCAAGGCCACCTCGAAGCGCGTGACGGCGGGCTTCGACGGACAGGTAACGGCGGCCGGCGCGGCGAACGGCCGGGTGTCGCTGGCCACACCCTCGCTGACCCAGCTGATGGTCTGGCTTGGCCAGCAGCCGGCCTGGGACTCGGGCTTCGAGGCCTTCTCCGTCGACGGGCGGCTGACCGTCTCGCCGGACGCGATCGCCTTTGCCGACACCAAGATCAGGCTCGACGACACGGAAGGCTCAGGCTCCGGCCAGGTGACCCTGGGGGCCAAGCCATCGGTGCAGGCGAGGCTCGTGCTGGAGACGCTGAACGTCAATCCGTATCTGGGTGCGGCTGGTCAGCCGGCCCCCTCTTCCGGCGGGCCAGCGACTGCTGGATGGGATACGGCGAAGATCGATTTCTCGGCGCTGAACGCCATCGACGCCGACCTGGCGCTGTCGGTGAAAAAACTGATCTACCGCGAAATCAAGGCCGGCCCCGTCGCCATTTCCGCCAAGGTCGCCGGCGGCAAGCTGGACGCGAAGCTGTCGGACCTGAAGCTCTACAAGGGCGTCGGCGCCGGCGCGCTGAGCGTCGACGCCAGCGGCCAGGTGCCGACGCAGGCCTTCCAGTTCTCGCTTGAAAAGCTCGACGCCTATCCCTTCCTGCGCGACGCGGCGGGCTTCGGCCGCATCGAGGGCACCGCCAACATCACCATCGACCTGACGGCCAGCGGCGAGAGCCAGCAGCAGATCGTCTCGGGCCTGAACGGCTCGTCCACCTTCGAGTTCGCCAACGGCGCGATCCGCGGCATCAACGTGGCCAAGATGGCGCGCAACCTCACCTCCGGCGTGCTGTCGGGCTGGAGCGGCGGCGACAACGAGAAGACCGACTTCGCCTCGCTGGGCGCCAGCTTCGCCATCGCCAGCGGCCAGGCGAAGACCGACGACCTGCACCTGGTCGGCCCGCTGGTGCGCATGACCGGCAGCGGCACCGTCGACATGCCGGGGCAAACGCTGAACTTCAAGGTGGACCCGAAGGTGGTGGCAAGCCTCGAGGGCCAGGGCGGCGCCAAGGACATGGAGGGCCTCGGCGTGCCCGTCATCGTCTCGGGCCCGTGGGCCAGCCCGAAGATCTATCCCGACATCGCCGGCATCCTGCAGGACCCGCAGGCGGCCTACCAGCAGCTGCAGAAGCTCGGCGGCGGGCTGTTCAACCTGCCGGGCGGCGGAGACCTGGGGGGAGCGGGCGGCATTGCCGATGTTGTGAAGGACAAGACCGGCGTCGATATCGGCGACCTCCTCAAGGACGGCAAGATCGACCAGGACGCCCTGAAGGACGGCGCGCTGAAGGGGCTCGGGAACCTGCTGGGCGGGTCACCTAGTGACGGAGGTGGCGCCGCCACCACCGGTGGCGGAAAGCCGGCTGGTGACGGCAAGGCCGACAAGAAGGGTGGCGGCAAGGGCGACGGCGGCAAGAAGGAGAAGAAGAGCGACAAGGCGGCCGACGGCCCCGCCGATGCCAAACCCGCGCCGGCGACGAACGCCAAGCAGGCCCCTGCCCCGTCGGACGCCAAGACGGACAAAAGGGACAAGAAAGACAAGAAGGGCGGCAAGGACCCAAACACCGGCGGCGACAAGGACAAGTCCGGCAAGGGCAAGAAAGGGAAGAACAAGGACGCCAAGGCCAAGGCGGACGACCCGGAAGCGGCGGCGAAGAAGATGCTGGAGAAGCTGCTGACGCAGTGAGGGGGGATTATGCGCACTATTTTCGTTGGCACATATGCTTTTCTTATTATCAATAGGCTTTCGTGTAGCCTTCTTCTAATATCATCCAAAGCAGCATTGAATATGCTACGAAATTAGCTCTCGTATTTAACCTTTTATGGAACGAATCAATCGATTATGCATTTAGATGTGGTGGAATGCGCCTTGATACAGGTTAATAAATTATCGGTTTCCGCCTCGGATATGGTTGTAAACTAGCGCACAGCGAAAATGCAAAATTCTAATCATGTCAATTGGATTCAGTTTTTAAAGGAGGCTTTTGCCGAACTTTCGAAGTACTCGTTCGTCCATGATCTGTTAAACACAAATGAATTACGCCGACTAGGAACGATTAGTTTTTTAGGCGCCATCAATTCAGTTTCCGAATTGACACCAAAAAATTCCGGAAGCCGACTGGCGCATACAATTTTTGTTTCGGCTTTCGCCGCTTCAGCGGCAAAATATTTATCACTTCCCGATCGAAACGCTATCGTATTTGCCGCTCTCGTCCATGATATTGGTCATGGCCCATTTTCCCATTCTACGGAGATGGGATTCAAAGAACGCTTCGGAATAGACCATCATACCATTGGTATCAGTACGCTTTTTTCCAGCAAAAATATAGTCAGTATATCTAGAAAATATAATATTGACCTTGATCTTATTTTCAGTCTGACTTTTGAAAAAGGTAAATTTAATAGTTTTGATATTATTAATAGGCCTATTAATATTGATACTATAGATGGGATGCTCCGGTGTTTCGGCAACAAATATAATTACTTTGCGGATAGTATTGGAATAGATTTTCCATACTTAATAGAAAATATGTTTTTTATAGAAGATTCTTATCATAAAGAATCTGACAAATTTTGGAATTTCAAGAGTTATATATACAATAATCATATTAATTCTCCTGAAAGCATAAGGCAAGATGAATTGTTACGGCTCTACATATTAGAAAGTGACATTGTGAGTGAGACTGATTTTCGTTTTGACGATAAAGAATTTGGTTCCAAGCATTCGCGGATTTTTAGCGAATGGCTTCATAATTACTGCAATCGCCGAGCGACCCCCGATTTTGGGTTGAGACACCGGCACTTCTCTATTATTAAGAGTGCTGCCTTAAGATCACCGAAAGACCTTTGGCAGCGCTATAAATCGATGAAGGGACCGGGTAATGATCGAGCCACTTCAGAAATACGAGAATATAACTGAATCTATTGGGTTTTCTGAGCAGAAACTAAGTGAATTGGCTCGAGAATTAAACACACAAAACCTCTTTGGTTCTAGTATCGTTGTAAATGGTTCGTATGCGAGGAAAGAGGCCTGCTCACATTCAGACCTTGATTATTTTATACTTGTTCCGAAGGCTGTTTCAGAAATTAACGCAAAGCGCGTTGTTAAAGATACAAAGCAGCTAGTCAAAAGAATTGTCGGTAATTTGCCATCAAGCCATACAATATTTGGTGACTACAGAATTTCTGGCACCTTGGCGACTAATATTGGGGGCCCAAATGATACGAATGACACAATCACTCAGAGGATTCTTTTTTTGACGGAAGGACGCTGTTTGGGTAAAACACCACCTTTTACAGAGCAACGAAACCTATTAATTGACAGATATATTCAGAGAAATATAACTGAACATCAGCTTTGCCTTTTTCTTCTTAATGATTTCATTCGATATTGGAGGACTTTATGTGTTGATTTTGAGAATAAAACATTTGAACAAGGTAAAGGTTGGGCTTTACGGAATATAAAATTGTCCTTCTCAAGAAAATTACTATACTTTTCCGGTATACTTATCGTCGCGGAAACTTATCAGAGAACATACTTACAAAAGAAAGAAATTGCTAAAAAGCTTATGAATTTAAGCCCTGCAGAACGGCTATTTTCCGTTTGTGGAAATCATTCCGAAAAAGCACTAGAATTGTATGATAATTTTTTGCTAGCGATGAAGGATGATAAATTTAGAAGTAAACTTGATAGCATGTCGAGCGCGAAACGAAAAGATGAAGATTTTCGTCGATTAAAAAATGATGCGCACTATTTTACCCTTCAATTGATGTCAGCCCTAAAGGCAACTTACCCGGAAGCTCACCCAATACATCGCGCACTTATTCTCTAGTAGAATTCGGTACGGCAATTTTCGGAACCATCCCCCGCCCTTCCCCGTTGATCCTCCCGACTGCAGCCGGACCTGTCTCCGGCCAACCAACGGAAGGATCATCCCATGGCACATCCCGACTCCCATCCCGACAAGACCGTCGTCGTCAAAGAGGGCTCCGGCGGGGCCGGCTGGTTCCTGGTCGGTGCGCTGATCGTAGCCCTCGTGGGCGGCCTGTGGCTCTACAGCGAGGGGTACTTCGGCGGCAGCGACGCCGACATCGAGATCACCCTGCCGAAGGTCGACGCGAAGTAGGCGCCGGCCGGCGCTACCCGGCGTAGCCGACCCAGCCCCGGAAGGTGAACCCGGCGTAGAACAGGCTGACGCCGGTGAAGCCGGCCTCTCTCAGCAGCGCCTCGTCCTGCTCCGGCGAGAGCACCGGCAATCGCGCCCCGATCGCCTCGGCGGCGTTGCGCGTGTTCTCGGGCGGAACGCCGGAGGCGGCGGCAAAGGCGGCGTAGCGGTCAAGCCAGATCCGCTTCTCGTCGCCGGCCTGCGATATGCTGTGATGGGCGACGACGAGCGGCGCGCCCGGTTTCAGCCGCTGGCGCAGCGCGACCAGCGTGCGCAGCCGCTCGTCCTCCGGAACGAAATGCAGCGTCAGGAGACAGGTCGCCCCGTCGAAGGGGCCTTCCGGCGCGCTGTCGATATAGCCCTCGTGCAGCGCGACGCGATCACAGAGCGATCCAAGCGTGCGGGTGGCCAGGCCCAGCATCTCGGCTGAAGGGTCGACCCCGACGAACCGCCAGCCCGGATACCATTCGGCGAAGGCCTTCAGCTCGAGGCCGCCGCCGGCGCCCAGCACCAGCAGCCGCGCGTCGGGGCCGCAGCGCTCGGCCAGCAGCAGCGCGGCCATGCGCTGCAGCCCGTGAAAACCGGGGACGAGCCGCACGGGCCCATCGGCATAGCGCGCAACGGCGTCGGGATCGGAGAAGGACATGGGCGATATCTATGGCGCGGCGGGGCGCGTGTCCATGAGAGGTCCGGCTGCTCGCGGCCCCTCACCCCGTCTCGAACATCGCAAGCTTCAGCGGCAGGACGGCGCCCATCCAGATCGCGTGGTCGCGGTGGTCGGCCAGGTCGTCGCCGGTTTCGGGGTGGGTGAAGACGACGAGGCCGTCGCGGTTCAGCGCCAGCCAGCCCATCACATCGGCGAAGGCTTCCGGCGCGAAGGCGAGCTGGCAGCTTGGCACCGGGTGCGGGCCGACGGGCCTTTCGTGCATGCGCCCCATGGTGACCGGGAACAGGTCGCGGGCGCGCTCGCAGACGGCGCGGGCCTTGTCCTGCGTCTGCGCGTCGAAATAGACGTGGGCGTGATAGCCCCTGATGTCCGGCATAGGCTTTCGCTCTTCGTGATCCGTCAATCCAGTAACCGCGCGAGTGTATCAGACGCGCGTCGCAATGGGCCCTGGATCAAGTCCAGGGCACGAGTCCAGTTTTCGCGGCACGGCCGAAGCCCCGAACAGAAGCGGCGTGTCCCGGACTTGATCCGGGACCCAGACTGCGGTGCGGCCGCCCCGGCGCTAGAGACTACTTCGACAACAGCGCCGTGGTGCCGTCCCATTCGGCCGGCGGCGGTTCACGGACGAACTCCCGGCACCGGTCGATCAGCATCCGCGACGGCGCGTCGCCGCCCGGTCGGGCGCTATCGGCCTCCTCGAAAAAGGTGATTGCCGAGGCGAACTCGCCACGGGTGTAGCGTGCCAGCCCCTCCTCATAAGCCTCGATCCAGGCGGGCGCCGGCTCGCCGTCCATGCCGATCAGCTCGTAGATCGCGGTGCCGCCCATGCGGCCGTAGACGGCGACGGTATCGAGCTTGCGCACGACGATGGCGTCGCCGGCCATCTGGCGGGTGTGCTCGCCGATGATGATCGAGGAGCCATAGCGCTTGTTGGCGCTTTCGAGCCTGCTGGCGACATTCACCGCGTCGCCGATCACCGTGTAGTTGAGCCGCGCGTCCGAGCCGATGTTGCCGACCAGCACGGAACCCGAATTGATGCCGATGCGCACGTGCAGCGGCACCCGGCGGTCGTCGGTGAGGCCGGCGGCCTGCACCGCGCGGACCGCCTTCAGCGCCGCGCGGCAGGCAGCCGCCGCGTGATCCGGGTTGTCGTTGGGCGCGCCCCAGAAGGCCATCACCGCGTCGCCGATGAACTTGTCGACCGTGCCCCTTTCCCGCTGCACCGTGTTGGAGACGATATCGAGATAGGCGCCGAGGATCGGCACCACCTGCTCGCCGAGGCGCTCCGACATGCCGGTGAAGCCGGCGACATCGGCAAACAGCACGGTGAGTTCGCGCTGGGTGCCGCCGGGCCGGGCCTCGATGCCCTCGCTGACCAGGATGCGCACCAGGTCGGCGGGCAGATACTTGCGGAACGCCACCAGACCGCTCGCCATACGCGCGATGGTGCCCGACAGCTCGTCGAGTTCGGTGAGGCGCGAGGGATGGTATTTCACCGCGTCGAGCTCGAAGCGCTCGATGTTGTCGAGCTCGCCGGCCACGGTGTCGAGCGGTTTCGCCAGCAGCCGGCGGCCGAGCCAGGCCGACAGGACGGCCGCCGCCAGCACCAGCGCCAGGATGCCGATCGCAAGGCGCTGCGTGGTGCGGTTGATCTCGCCGAGGAATTCGGATTCCGGGATCACGGTTGCCAGCGTCCAGCCGGCATAGGCCAGCGGCGTCAGCGTCACGCCGTAGATCTCGCCGTCTGCGCCGGGAACGCGCATTTCCTTGGCGTCCTTCATGCGCGTCGCCTCCCTGGGCATCGGCGCCATGGCCTCGTGGATGGCGTGCTGGGCAACCGCCAGCATCGCCGGGCGGATGTCGAAGCGGGTGCCCATCAGCTCGTCGGCCTCCGGATCGGGCACGGCAATCGGCCGTCCGGTCGGCTCGAGGATGAAGGCCGCCCCGCTTCGGCCCACCTGCAGGCCGGACAGGAACCGCGACAGGCGGTCGTGCTCGATCATGATCGCCAGCACGGCCTCGTTCTTGCCGTAGACGACGACGGGGCCGGCAAAGACCAGTGAAGGACGCGGGCCGGTGGGATGCTCGACGACATCGACCCAGTGCGGGCCCTCGCGGCCGATGGTCGTGTCGAACCAAGGCTGGCCGGTCGACAGGAAGGCGGAGGGCTCGAACGTGCGCTCGCGGAACTCGATGTCGTTGGGATAGACCTGATAGCGGTCGACGCGGCGGGTGCGTTCGTCCTCAACGATATCGATTTCCATCATCTCCAGCTTTTCGTCGCCCAGCTTGTGGGCGGCGAAGAAATCGCCGTCGGGCCAGCCCAGCGCGATCCACGACACCGAAGGCTGCGCCTGCAGTTGCGACAGGAACACGAACTCGCGCTTGTCGGCCTGGCGGGTTTCCAGCACGGCGTTCTGGAACAACGTGCGGATTGCCCAGTAGGCCGAGCGCGCCTGTGTGGCGATCTGCTGGATCTCGCCCTCGACGGCGGAGACGATCTGCGCGTTGATGGTCGAGGCGAGTTGGCGCGAATTATCCTGCGCGGTGCGCCACCACAGCGCATGCACGATCACCGCGGTTACCACGATCGAAATCACCACGAAGGCCGTCAACGCCAGCCGAACGCCGATCCGCATGCCCGTCTCCCGTCGCGGACACTCAGGCGGTGCCCACTGCAAGGATGCACTATCGGGGAGTCGCTGCCGTAAGGCGAGAGGCGCGGCGATCAACCGGGATCACAGCGTGGGGGCCGGGCGATCACGATGGGCGCGCGGAGGCGTGAGGGGGCCAGCCAAGTTCCGCCTTGAGCCGAAGTGGGTCCCCGGAGGGCGCAGCGAATGCCCCAATTGGGCGGGAAGCGGGCTT
>CAJQNW010000281.1 GCA_905479765.1 uncultured Tepidamorphus sp.
ATCTACGACGCGGCGATGAAGTATCGCGGCGAGCAGGTGCCGCTGGTGGTGTTCGCAGGCAAGGAATACGGGACGGGATCGTCGCGCGACTGGGCCGCCAAGGGCACCCGCCTGCTCGGCGTGCGCGCGGTCATCGCGCAGTCGTTCGAGCGCATCCACCGCTCCAACCTGATCGGCATGGGCGTGCTGCCGCTGCAGTTCGCCGACGGCAAGTCCTGGCAGAAGCTCGGCCTGAAGGGCGACGAGCAGGTCACCATCGCCGGGCTCCAGAAGGAGCTGAAGCCGGGCGCCACGCTGACGGCGAAGATCACCTTTGCCGACGGCAAAACCAAGCGGGTGCCGCTGCTCTGCCGCATCGATACCGTGGATGAGCTCGACTATTTCAAGAACGGCGGCATCCTGCAGTACGTGCTGCGCAATCTGGCCGCCTGAACGGCGTCCTGATTTTCGCTACGGCTAATGCAGCCTCGGCGTTCGCGCCGGGGCTGCTTTGCGTTTTCGGACACACGCGCGTCACCCCCACACGTCCGCGTCACCCCAATGTGACTGGTGTTTGAAGCCCGCCAGGCGTATCTCGAAACTGCAGGGACGGTTGGGTATGGTTCAGATGTCGGGTGGTTTTGGGATGAACGTGCAGCGGATTTCAGGACGGTTTGCGGCTTTCGCGGCGTTGACGCTGGGGTTGGCGGTCTCGCCGTTGATGTCGGGCGAGGCCGAGGCCGGCAAGCGGCTCGACGTCGTCGAGCTGTTCACCAGCCAGGGCTGCTCGTCCTGTCCGCCTGCCGACGCGGTGCTCAGCGAGATGCGCACGCGCGGCGACGTGCTGACGCTGAGCTTCAACGTCGATTACTGGGATTACCTGGGCTGGAAGGATACGCTGGCGAGCCCGGCGTTCACCGCCCGCCAGAAGGCCTATGCGCATTCGCGCGGCGACCGGGCGGTCTATACCCCGCAGGCCGTCGTCAACGGCATGATGCATGCCGTAGGCTCCGACAGGAGCGGTCTGAAGAACGCCATGCAGTCGACCGGCGACCGGCTCGACAAGCGGGCGATCGATCTCGACGTGCGCCGCGACGGCAATTCCATGGTGGTGGAGGCCGGAAAGGCGCGCGGGTTTCTGACCCGCCCGAAGCCGGCGACCTTGTGGATGGTCGTGTTCGATGACGCCCGGTCGGTGAAGATCGAGCGCGGCGAGAACAAGGGCCGCACCGTCACCTACACGAACGTGGTGCGCCGCATCGAGCCGATCGGCACGTGGCGGGGTGACGCCATGACACTGAAGGTGCCACTGCCGGCCGACGGCAACGCGAAGTGCGCCGTCATCCTGCAGGAAGGCGACGGCAGCGCGCCGGGCGCCATCCTGGCGGCAGCGAAGATCTAGGGCGAAATACAGGATCCGGGCCACGCCCTCAGGCGTCGTAACCGCTCCAAATCCCTGACATGAACCGGCTCCCGTCGGGTCCTGGATTCCCGCCTTCGCGGGAATGAACGGAGGGGGAGGCGGTGCTTCGCTACGAACGCCTTATACGCGGCATGGCCGTCTGGGCCCCGGATCACGTCCGGGGCACACGGCTTTCGTATGTCGCCGGGGCCGTGCCACAAAAACAAAGGCGTGTCCCGGACTTGATCCGGGATCCAGTGCGGCGGTTGCTAAGCGACGGGTCTCTTTGTCATACCTAACCATGACGATGGGGCGGCTGGCCGGCCTCAACTCGTCCCCAGCAGCAGCCGCGTCAGCCGGCCGGCGAAGGCTGCCGGATCGTCCGGCGTCTCGCCGTCGAGGATGCAGGCCTCGTCGTATAGCAGCCACGCTGCGTCGGCGAGCAAGGCCTTGTCGCCGTCGCCTGTCGCCTGCGCTGCCAGATGCTTGATCAGGGCATGACGGGGATTGAGTTCGAGCACCGGGGCGCTGCGCTCCGGCGCGCCCTCCTGCTTCGCCAGCATCCGCTCGAGCCGCCGGTCGAGCGCGCCTTCGGTGGCGATAAGGCAGACCGGGCTTTCGGCAAGCCGGGTCGAGGCCTGGACGTCCTGGACCGCATCGCCCAGCGTCTGCTTGACGAAGGCCGAGAGCGTCGCGACGGCCGACCTGGATTCGGTGTCTTCTTCCTCCGAGGCGCTTTCATCGAGCAGCGGAACGTTGGCGATGTCGGCATTACCCTGGCTGACGGACTTGAGCGGCTTGCCGTCGAAGCCGGTGGCCATGCGCACCCAGAAATGGTCGACGGGATCGGAAAGCAGCAGCACCTCGATGCCGCGGGCGCGGAAACCTTCCAGATGCGGGCTCGCCGCAGCCTGGGTGGCGCTGTCGCCCGTCACGTAGTAGATCGCGGTCTGGTTCTCCCGCAGGTCCTTGACGTAGTCCTTCAGGGACCGCCAGCCATCGGGGTTCGTGGTGGTGTGAAAGCGCGACAGCTCCAGCAGCGTGTCGCGGCGCTCGATATCCTCGTAGAGGCCTTCCTTGATGACCGGGCCGAAGGCGGTCCAGATCCTTTCGAACCGCTCCGGTTCCTTGTCGGCGATCTTGCCGAGTTCGCTCAGCACCCGGTTGGCGACACCCTTGCGGATCTGGCCGAGCATCGGGCTTTCCTGCAGCATCTCGCGCGAGATATTGAGCGGCAGGTCGTCGGAATCGACAAGGCCGCGCACGAAGCGCAGGTAGCCTGGCATGATCTCCGCGTCGTCGGTGATGAAGACGCGGCGCACATAGAGGCGGGTGCGGCCCTTGCGGGAGGGATCGAACATGTCAAAGGGTTTTTCGGACGGCACGAACATCAGCACGCGGTAGGCCTGCCGGCCTTCGGCTGCGTAGTGGACGGTCAGGGCCGGCTCGTCCCAGGCACCGGCGACATGCCGGTAGAACTCGCGGTAGTCGTCCTCGGACAGCTCTGACTTCGGTTTCAGCCACAGCGCGCCGCCGTCGGCGATCTCGCGGGCGGTCTCGCCCTCCTTCAGTCGGATCGGTACGGGCACGTGGGCGGAATGGGCGTGGACGATCTGCTCGAGCCTGGCGGTCTCGAGAAACTCCTTTGCGTCGTCCTTCATGTGCAGGACGATCCGCGTGCCGCGTTCGGGGGCTTGCTCGTCGGGTTCGATCTCGTAGGTGCCGTGCCCGTCGGAGGTCCAGCGGAACCCGTCCTTGGCGCCTGCCTTGCGGCTGGACACCGCGACGGTGCCGGCGACCATGAAGGCGGAATAGAAGCCGATGCCGAAGCGGCCGATCAGGTTGGAGCCATCGGCGCCTTCCTCGAGCGCTTCCACGAAGGCCTGGGTGCCGGAGCGTGCGATCGTGCCGAGATTGGCGACGAGTTCGTCGCGGTCCATGCCGATGCCGTTGTCTTCGATCGTCAGGGTGCCGGCGCCGGTGTCGGGGGTAATGGTGACGGCCAGAGCCGAATCGCCGGACAAAAGCGAATCATCCTGCCGGGCGGCGTAGCGCAGCTTTTCGCAGGCATCCGCGCCATTAGAGATCAGTTCACGCAGGAAGACATCACGGTCGGAGTAGACCGCGTGGACCATCAGGTCGAGGATGCGGCCGACCTCGGCTTCAAACGCGTAGGACTTGCCAGTGTCGGCGCTGCCGGCAGCTTTTTTTGTCTTCTTCGTCTTGGTGCTCATCGTCTATCCCGGTTCTGAACCCAGCCTAAATAGTGTCTGGGGCCGAGATAGGGAGATCGGACCTGATTTTTCAAGGGCCTGGACTGGGAGCGACGTGTCGGACTGATAGCCGGGCGGGCCCAGTGCCGCCGGAATCAAACAGGACCGGCGACGGTCATCCTGCGGGCTGAGCCCGTGGACTGAACCTGTTGACCGAGCTTGGCTGGAAGACAATCCGGCAGCGCTTGGCTGCCGATGCCTCATAAAGGTAAACGGGCCCGGTTCAAGAAAGACCCCGGGGGGCTGGGGGGCTGGGTGTTCCGGAGCCTCCTAGAACCGGGCCTCGAGGCAACGATGAAAATTTCGTCGACCAATCGGGCAGGTCAAGGGCGCGATTGGGGCGGAAATGTGATTTTTACCGGACCATATCGAGCAGCATAATCACCTTATGCCGCAAGGGAATGCCGTAAATAACGCCGCATCGTCCAGCGCTCCTTGACGTCCCCGGTGCGATTTGACGATCATGTGACAGCGAGGAGTCAGTCAGGGGAGGCGCCGTTGAGCGAAACGGATCCCATAGTTTTTCCCGGCGGCCGCGGGAGCGCGCCGCGCGCCGCCGTTCCGCAGAGCCGCCCGACGACACCGCCCAGGGTGTCTTTCGATCGCCGCGAACTCGGCGAAATCCTCAATGTTTACGGACGTATGGTCGCCGCCGGCGAATGGCGCGACTATGCTATCGACGCACTGAAGGAAAAGGCGGTGTTTTCCGTTTTCCGCCGCGCTTCGGAAGCCCCGCTCTACCAGATCGAGAAGAATCCGAAATTCGCCCGCAAGCAAGGCGCCTATTCGGTCGTCACCACGACCGGCCTGATTCTGAAGCGCGGCCACGATTTGGCGCGTGTGCTACGGGCGATCGACAAGCGGTTGCGGCTGGTGGACGCCTGACAGACGGCATCTGAACTTCAGGGCTTTTCAGGCGGCCGCGAATCACCGGAGCCAAGCGGGCGCTGCATCAGGACGGTTGCGCGCCACTGATCGAATTTCCAGCCGACGGATTTGAACGTACCGACGAGTTCGAAGCCGGCGGACGTGTGCAGGGCGATCGAGCCGGCGCTGGCCTCGTCGCCGATGACCGAAATCATCTGGCGGAACCCGCGCGCCTCGGCGTCGGCGATCAGGGCAGACAGCAGGGCCCGGCCGACTCCCTTACCCTGAGCCGGGCGTGCGATATAGACCGAATCCTCCACCGTGAAGCGATAGGCGGGGCGCGGCCGGTAGGCGCCGGCATAGGCGTAGCCGAGGATCTTGTCTGCCGATTCCGCGACCAGATAGGGAAATCCGCCGTCGAGAAGGCCGGCCATGCGGCGGGTCATCTCCGCTTCGTCGGGCGGGGTCAGCTCGAAGCTCGCGGTGCCCGTCATCACGGCATCGGCGTAGATTTCGGTGATGGCCGGCACGTCGTCCGGACATACGGGACGGATAACGAAATCAAGGTCGGACACACAGGCCCCCATACGAAAAAGCCCCGGCAATGCGCCGGGGCTTTCACTTTAGCAGACGGTCAATCCGATCAGTTGCGGTTGCCGAACAGGCTCAGCAGCATCATGAACAGGTTGATGAAGTCCAGATACAGCCGCAGTGCGCCCATGATGGCCTTGCGGCCCGACAGGGTGCCGTCGTCGTTGGCCGAGTACATTTCCTTGATCTGCTGGGTGTCGTAGGCAGTCAGGCCCGCGAAGACCAGCACGCCGATCACGGAGATCGCGAACTGCATCGCAGAGGAGGCGAGGAAGAGGTTCACGATCGAGGCGATGATGATGCCGATCAGGCCCATGAACAGGAACGAACCCCAGCCGCTCAGGTCCTTCTTCGTCGTATAGCCGTAGAGGCTCAGCGCGCCGAACGAGGCGGCGGTGATGAAGAACACGCGGGTGATGCTGGTGCCCGTGTAGACCAGGAAGATCGAGGACAGCGACAGGCCCATCAGGGCGGCGAAGGCCCAGAACGCCAACTGCGCGCCGCCAAGGCTCATCTTGTTCATGCGCGCCGACAGGAAGAACACCATGCCCAGCGGGGCAAGGATGATCAGCCACTTCAGCGGGCTGGCGTAGATTGCCTGACCGAAAGCCGTCAGCTGGCCGGTGGAGCCGTCGACCGCCATCGTGAAGGCGGCGAACGCCACCACGCCGGTCATGGCAAGGCCGATTGCCATGTAGTTGTAGACCTGCAGCATATAGGCGCGCAGGCCCTCGTCGATCGCGCTGAGGCCAGCGCGGGAGGCGCCCATGCCGTAGCCGCGGGCAGCCTGTTTGTCGAATTCCGCCATGGGATTCCCCTGAGTTATTGGTTACACGGGACGAATATGGGTGCGCGTCGCGCGCGAAGCAAGTCTTTCCGGTGTGAAATAGGCCCCAGAATTCTTACAAAATGTTTAGGGTTCCGCCGGGTTTTGCGCCGGAATCGCGATTGTCTTAGTTCGCCCGCTTACAAATCGCGCAGATAGGCGGCCGGTTTGCGTCCGAGAACCCGCCATGTGCCGATCAGCCCGAGGCCGACGGTGAGCACCAGCGCGCTGCCGATTGCCGTGATCGCCACCACCGGCAGGAACGAAAATTCCAGGTCCATGATCTGCTCGATGACGATCATCGAGGCAAGCGTGCCGGCGGCGAGCGCGAACAGGGCCGTAATCGTGCCGATCAGCGCGAATTCGATGATGTAGGCCCCGACCAGCCGCCGCCGCGTGGCACCCAGCGTCTTCAGCACGACGGCATCGTGGATGCGGTGGCGGTGGCTTGCCGCCAGGGCGCCGGCCAGCACCAGGATTCCCGCGGCAATCGTCAGGCCGCTGGCGGCGCGGACCGCCCAGGCGAGGCGGCGGACGATGCTGTTGACCGCGTCGAGCGCCTCCTTCACCCGCACGGACGTAACGGTTGGAAAAGCGCGGGTCACCTCGCGCATGACCTGCAACTCGGATTCCGTTCCGGCGGCCTCCGGCATCGTAACCGTGGCCAGCACCATGTGCGGGGCGCCGGCGAAGGTGTTGGGCGAAAACACCATGACGAAGTTGATCGACAACGACGTCCAGTCGACGGTGCGCAGGTTGGCGATGGTCGCGGTGATGTTGCGGCCGAGCACGTTGACCTCGACTGAATCGCCGATAGCCAGCCCCAGTTCCTCGGCGATTTCGGCGGCAAAGGAGACCAGCGGCGGGCCGGCGTAGTCTTCCGGCCACCATTCGCCCGCAGTTAGCTTGCCGTTTTCCGGCGGGGTGGCGGCGTAGGTGATGCCGCGGTCGCCGCGCAAGACCCAGCCGGCCTCCGCGGGGGCTTCGTATTCGGCGACGGGGACGTCCTTCAGCATGACGAAACGGCCGCGCAGCATCGGCACTTCCTCGATCACACCCTCGGGCGCCGCCTTCTGCACCACGGAGACGAACCGGTCGGAGTCGGCGCGCGGGATATCGAGGAAGAAGAAGCTCGGTGCCTTGTCGGGAATGGAGAGCGTCAGTTGCCGGGTCAGGTTGCCGTCGATCAGCGCGATGGTGACGAGCAGCGTCAGGCCGAGGCCAAGCGACAGCACGATGCTCGGCGTCACCGCGCCGGGGCGGTGGATCGCGCCGATGGCAAGCCGGAAGGCAATCCAGCGGCTGTGCGGCAGCCGGCGGGCCACGGCCATGATGCCGATACCGACGAAGCGCAGCACGATGAAGGCGGCGATGGTGCCGGCGACGAAGACCGTCGCGATGAACGGCTCGTATGCGAGGCCGATGGCGAGCCCGGCAAGCGCCAGGATGACGACCGCGAGCGCCACGACATAGGCGGCGCGCGGACGGGCGCGGCTGGTGCCGACATATTCGCGGTAAAGCGCGGTCGCCGGGATCTCGCGGGCCCGGCCGAGCGGCCACAGCGCGAAGGCGAGCGCTGTCAGGATGCCATAGGCGAGCGCCAGCACCAGTTCGCGCAGATAAAGACCGGGCACCGCGTCGGCGACGGGCAGGACGGTGGCGAGCGCCGATCCGGCAAACCAGGGCGTCAGCGCGCCGAAGGCCAGTCCAATGATCATCGCCACGACGGCGAGCAGCAGGATCTGGGTGAGGTAGCTTCGGAAGATCAGGCCGCCGTCGGCGCCGAGGCTCTTCAGCGTGGCGATGGTCGACCGCCTGCTGTCGAGATAGGCGGTGATGGCATTGGCGACGCCGACGCCGCCGACGATCAGCGCGGTCAGGCCGACCAGCGTCAGGAACATGGTGAAGCGGTTGATCTGCTCCTTCAGGCCGGGCGCCGCGTCATTGCGGTTGCGAACGCGCCAGCCGGCATCGGCCATCTCGTCCTCGGCGCGTTTCTCGGCCGCCGCGACATCTGCCGGAGAGGCCGGCTCGGGCAGGGCGACCCGGTAGCGCCAGCGCACCAGGCTGCCGGGCTGCAGCAGCCCGGTCGATTTGAGCGCCGGTATCGAGAGGATGACGCGCGGTCCCCAGCCCAGTCCGCCGCTGAGGCGGTCGGGCTCGCTGGCGATGAGCCCGGTGAGCGTGAAGGACGCTTCGCCGATGGCGACAATATCCCCGACCTTGATGCCGAGCCGTTCGGCGAGTCCGGCCTCGGAGACGAGGCCGTAGGTTTCGTCCCGCTCGGCGATCAGGTCATCGAGATTGCCGCCGCCGTCGATTTCGATCTCTCCGAACAGCGGATAGGCCCCGTCGACGGCCTTCAGTTCGACCAGCGTCTGCGAACTGTCGTCGCCGTTGCGCGCCATCGCCCGCAAGGTGGCGATTTCCGAGACGCGGCCGAGCGACGTCAGGAAGGCAGTTTCGTTTTCGTCGACCTGGCGGTGGATCAGCGAGAAGGCGAGGTCGCCGCCGAGGATTGCCTGACCTTCCTCGGAGATGCCGTTGACGAGCGAGCGCGATACCGAGCCGACGGCGGCGATGGCCGCGACGCCGAGCGCGATGCAGGCGATGAAGATGTAGAAGCCCTTGAGGCCGCCGCGCAGTTCCCGCAACGCCAGGCGCAGCGGGATCGGCAGACGGCGGGAGAGCGGGGGCGGTGACGGTGTCGTGCCTACCGCGGTCATTGCGCGGCATCCCGCGCCGGTGTCGCCGGGATCCCGTCGGCTGGTATCCCGTCGATTAGCCCGTCGCGCATGGCGATGGTGCGCCCGCAGCGGTCTGCCAGCGCCGTGTCGTGGGTGACGAGCACCAGTGTCGTGTCGCGCTCGCGGTGCAGCGCGAACATCAGGTCGACGATCTGGGACCCGGTATTGGCATCGAGATTGCCGGTCGGTTCGTCGGCGAACAGGATCGCGGGCTCAACGACGAGGGCGCGGGCGAGCGCCACGCGCTGCTGCTCGCCGCCCGACAGTTCGGCCGGGTAATGCGCCATCCGGTCGGCGAGGCCGACCCGGGAGAGTTCGGCCTCGGCGCGCGAGAAGGCATCCTCGCGGCCGGCGAGTTCCAGCGGCACGGCGACGTTTTCCAGCGCCGTCATGTTCTGGATCAGGTGGAAGGACTGGAAGACGATGCCGACATTGTCGCCGCGAAATCGGGCGAGCTCGTCTTCGTCGAGTTTGCTGAGGTTCTCGCCCGCCACGACGACGTCGCCGGATCCGGGCGGCTCGAGGCCGGCCATCACCATCAAAAGGGTCGATTTTCCCGATCCGGACGGTCCGACGATGCCGACGGCCTCGCCTGCGGCTATAGTGAGGTCGACGCCCTTGAGCACGTGGACCCTTGCGGCCCCGCTGCCGAGGCTTAAGTGAACGCTCTCAAGACGGATGGCATCATGCGGCACGGACCGAAACTCCTGAGCGGGCAAAACAGCGGGCGCGAATCCCCGACATATGGGGCATCTGTGCCGCGCGTCCAAGCCGGATTGTCGAGACTTCTCGCAATTGTTACGGCTTTTCTCGCCGTTTGGTTCTCCTGCGTTGCCGCCAACGCGGAGCCGATCCGGCTCGTTGCGCTCGGCGACAGCCTGTCGGCCGGCTACCAGCTCGCGCCGGACGCGGCCTTTCCGGTGAAACTGGAAAAGGCGCTGAAAGCGCGCGGCCACAACGTCACGGTGGTCAATGCCGGGGTGTCGGGCGACACGGCGAGCGCGGGACTTGCCCGTGTCGACTGGTCGGTGCCGGAGGAAACCGACGGCGTTATCCTCGAACTCGGCGCCAACGATGCGCTGCGCGGCGTTGACCTCGACGTGACGCAATCTGCGCTCGACGATATCGCCGAACGGCTTGATCAGCGCGGCATCGACGTGCTGGTCGCCGGCATGCAGGCACCGCCCAACATGGGCGCGGCCTATGCCAGACGATTCAACGCGATCTTTCCCGACGTCGCAGAGCGGTACGGATTCCTGCTCTACCCATTCTTTCTCGACGGCGTCGCGGCCGATCCGGCGCTCAACCTCGACGATGGCATGCATCCGACCGCAGAGGGCGTCGACGTGATCGTCACGGGAATCCTGCCGTATGTTGAACAGCTGATAGAAAAGATCGAAAATGGCGATTGAATCACCTCGGGTGGCCCGCGCCGCCTGATCATCGCATCCAATTTTCACGACATAAGAGGCAATCGATGGAGTACCGGCGGCTCGGACGAACGGACCTGCGCGTCAGCGCGATCGGGCTCGGCACCATGACCTGGGGCGAACAGAACACCGAAGCCGAGGGCCATGCCCAGATGGACTACGCCACCGACCGGGGCATCAACTTCCTCGATGCGGCCGAGCTTTATCCGATTCCGCCGAAGCCGGAGACCCAGGGACGGACCGAGGAGATCATCGGCACCTGGCTCAAGGCGCGCGGAAACCGCGACAAGGTGATCGTCGCCAGCAAGGTCATCGGACGCTCGGACAACACCTGGTTCCGCGACGGCGGCAAGACGACGGACCTGTCGCAGGCGCAGGTCTTCGAGGCCGTCGACAAGAGCCTGAAGCGGCTCGGTACCGACTATATCGACCTCTACCAGATTCATTGGCCCGACCGGTCGGTGAGCGCGTTCGGCTCGGTGCCGACGGTGTTCCGCCCCGTAGAGGGCCCGGAAGTGCCGGTCGAAGAGACGCTTTCGGCGCTCGACGAGGTGGTGAAGGCCGGCAAGGTGCGCCACATCGGCCTGTCGAACGAATCGCCCTGGGGGACGACGGCCTTCCTGAAGGCCTCGGAGACGAAGGGCCTGCCGCGCGTCCAGTCGATCCAGAACGCCTACAGCCTCGCCAACCGCACCTTCGAGACCGGATTGGCCGAGATCGCCATGCGCGAGGACGTCGGACTGATTGCTTATTCGGCGCTCGCCCAGGGCTTTCTGACGGGGAAGTACCTGAACGGCGCGCGGCCGGCCAACAGCCGCATGGTGCTGTTCGATCGGGCGCAGCGCTATCAGAAGCCCGGCGCCGATGCCGCGTTTGCAGCCTATGTTGCGCTCGCCGGCGAGGCTGGCCTCGATCCCGCGCAGATGGCGATTGCCTTCGCGCTGAGCCGGCCGTTCGTCACCTCGGTGCTGATCGGCGCGACGACCATGCAGCAGCTCGAGACCGATATCGGCGCGAGCGACATCAAATTGTCATCGGAAATCGAAGAGCGTATCGACGCCATCCATCAAATCCATCAGAATCCCTGCCCTTAAGTCAGTTTCTTGAAACCCCGGTTCCTGGAACCCCCGGCCTAAAGGCAGCCGCGCCCATGCCCCGTCTTTTCACCGGCCTCGAAATGCCTGCCGATGCCGTCGCGACGCTGACGAGCCTGCGGGGCGGTATCCCGGGCGCGCGCTGGATCGATCCGGAAAACTATCATGTGACGCTGCGCTTCATCGGCGACGTCGACAACCGGACCGCGCATTCGGTGGCCGAGATGCTCGACAGGATCCAGCGGCCGGTGTTTTCGATCACGCTTGACGGGGTCGGCGTGTTCGGCGGGCGCAAGCCGCATTCGATCTTCGCCAATGTCGCCGCGTCGCCGCCTCTGAGCGCGCTGCAGGCGGAGCAGGAGCGAATGATGCAGATGCTTGGCCTGCCGCCGGATCCGCGCAAGTTCGCGCCGCATGTCACGATAGCGCGGTGCCGGGGCGTGTCGGCGGGGGTGGTCGCGACCTATATGGAATCGCGCGGCGGCTTCTTCTGGGGCCCGATCGAAATCAGCCGGTTCGTGCTGTTTTCATCGCGCTCCGGCCAGGGCGGCGGGCCCTATGTGATCGAGGAAGCCTATCCGCTCGAGGGAGGAGAGTTTCACGATGACGACGACCACGACGAAGACGACATTGACGCTTGAGGCGCGCGCCGAGGCGCTCGGCAGCCTGCCGGACTGGACGCCGGTCGAAGGCCGCGACGCCATCGCGCGGACGTTCATCTTCAAGAACTTCAACGAGGCCTTCGGCTTCATGGCGCGGGTCGCGCTCACCGCCGAGAAGATGGACCATCATCCCGAATGGTCGAACGTCTACAAGACGGTCGAGGTGGTGCTGACCAGTCACGATGCCGGTGGCGTTACTGAACGCGACATCAAACTCGCCAAGGCGATGGACAAGATCGCGTCGGCGTTCGGGGTGTAGCGGCCGCTTCGTATGGTCGCCACCGCCCGATGGGTCCCGGATCAAGTCCGGGACACGCGACTTCTATTTGGAAGCACGGTCTCAGCCAGAAAGCAGAACGCGTGCCCTGGACTTGATCCAGGGCCCATATTGCGTCGCAGCCGTGAACGGCCTGCGTCTTTCCGCTGCCCGTTCCCGCTTTCGCGTAAAGGCGCTTTGCGCCCTTACTTCGGCGCCATGCGAAGGGCGCCGTCGAGGCGGATGCCGGTGCCGTTGAGCATCGGGTTGCCGCAGATGGAGCGGACCAGTTCGGCATACTCGCCGGGATCGCCCAGGCGTGAGGGAAAGGGGACGCTGGCGGCGAGCGAATTGCGCACCTCCTCCGACAGGCCGTCGAACATCGGCGTGTAGAACAGTCCCGGCATGATGGTCATCACCCGGATGCCGTCCCGTGACAGGTCGCGGGCCATCGGCAGTGTAAGGGCGAGAACGCCGCCCTTGGAGGCGGCGTAGGCGACCTGGCCGATCTGGCCGTCCTGGGCGGCCACCGACGAGGTCATGATGATCAGTCCGCGCTCGCCGTCCTTGCCCAGCGGCGAGGCTTCCATCATGCCGGCGGCCGACTTCGAGGCGACGTTGAAGGTGCCGATGAGGTTGACCGTGATCGTCTTCTGGAACAGGCCGGGATCGTGGGCAACGACTTCGCCGGAATCGCGCTTGCGGCTGGCTGTCTTCATGCCCGCGGCGATGCCGGCGCAATTGACGGTCACGCGCTCCTGGCCGTGCGCCTCGCGGGCTGCCGCCAGGGCCTCCGAGACGCTTCCCGGATCGGTGACATCGCAGGTTGCGAAGGTGCCGCCAAGCTCGCCGGCGACCTTTTCGCCGCGCTCGGCGTTCATGTCGAGAATGGCGACGCGGCAGCCGGCGCCTGCCAGCATGCGCGCGGTCGCTTCGCCTAGTCCCGACGCGCCGCCCGTGACGACCGCCGCGATGTCCTTACCGAGTTCCATGTAGGTCTCCCTAGTCCGTTTGTTTTCGCAGTCCTCTTAGCCGATCCGTCGGCTGCTGAAAACGCGGCAACTTGCGGAAAACCGTCGCAGGCCCCATTTTCTATGAGGTATTCTCGATTTACGGACGGAGCACGCGGTGAACGACAACACGGCAAGCTGGATCAGTGAAGAGGCGCAGTTGCCAGCGGTTTTCGCGGCGAACCGCGCCCGTGTGCGCGAGCGATTCTGGCGCAAGTTCAAACGTGTCGCGGCAAAATTGCCGTTTGCCGAGGATCTCGCCGCGGCCTGGTTCTGCGCCGTCGATCCGACGACGCCGTTCAGGGCGCGCGCGACGCTGTTCGGCGCGCTCGCCTATTTCGTCATGCCGGTCGATGTCATTCCGGACTTTCTGCTGGTCGCGGGCTTCACCGACGACGCATCGGTCATGCTCGCAGCGATCACGACGGTCGCAGCCCATATCCGGCCCGATCATCGTCGCAAGGCAGCGGACGCACTAAGGACGCTGAATCGCTAGCAAACAGCGGCGGCCTACGGAACGATCAGCACCTTCCCCTTGACCTCGCGCCGGGTAATGGCCCCAAGTGCGTCGACGGTCTTGTCCAGCGGATAGCGTCCGTGGATTGCGACCGACAGCTTGCCTTCGGCCATCCACTCGAGCAGCTGGCGGATGTTGGCGCGGTCGGCTTCGGGATCCATCTCGGCGAATCGTCCCCAGAACACGCCGACGATATCGCATCCCTTCAGCAGGACCAGATTGAGCGGGATCTTCGGGATCTCGCCGGCGGCGAAGCCTATTACGAGGTAGCGGCCTTCCCATGCAGTGGAGCGCAGCGCGGCTTCGGCGTACTCGCCGCCGACCGGATCGTAGACGACGTCGGCGCCCTTGCCGCCGGTCAGTTCCTTGAGACGGGCCTTCAGATCCTCTTTCGAGTAGTCGATGGTCTCATCGGCGCCGATCGAGCGGCAGAAGTCGAGCTTTTCGGCCGATGAGGCGACCGCGATGACCCTCGCGCCCATGATCTTGCCGATCTCGATCGCGGCTGCGCCGACTCCGCCGGCGGCGCCAAGGACGGCCAGG
>CAJQNW010000282.1 GCA_905479765.1 uncultured Tepidamorphus sp.
TTCGGTCGGCTACGAACGGCGAAAGGCCCCGCCCGGATCGTCCGGGCGGGGCGTCGCGGCGCATCAGTCGCCGTTGCGGCGGGTGGGGCGGGACCAGATGAGGCTGAAACCGCCGTCCTCGTCGTCGAAGAGGTTGGCGTAGATCGGAGCGGTGAAGCTCGGATCGTCGAGCTTGAGGCCCAGATAGTCGCGGCCCTCGTTGGACTGCTTGGACCAGGCGGCGCCGATCTCGGCGCGGCCGACCAGAACGCGGTGGCTGGGGGCGTTCTCGCTGGCCTGGTTGGTTTCCGGGACGATGCGGACGTTCTTGGCCTGCACATTGAGGGTGACGATTTCGCCGGTGTATTCGTTGCCGGTCTTCTTGAAGGTGCCGATGGTCGCCATGTCAGTTCTCCTTGATTTGAAGCTCCGAGCCCGCACCATTGCGGCCTCGATGGCGATCGGCAGGCCGGAGTCGATCGACGACGCATCGCTTGCGACCGGAGCGGCAGCGGAGGATGGCAGCCGAGCCACTTTCTTGTTTCGCGAGGAATGAGCGCGCAGCGCTCAGGGGAAGAAAGTTGATCGGCGCCATTGCGGCATAGGCGATCGAGGCGCAGCCGGTCTTCGGCCAGATCAGGCCATTGGAGAGGCCGTTTGGAGCGGTCGACCCGACAAAAAGATCAAGGGAGAACGTGGCGGTCCCGTGCAGCCGTAGGAACCCTGGCAACGGGTCGCTGCCGGTGACGACGTTGCACCTGTCCTGGCGAGAACCGCGATGGGCTTCCCGCAGCCCTCGGCTCGTGAAACGCCATCCGCGCCTTCGTCGTCGAGTGGCTGTGCAGCGGACCAGCTACCTGTCCAGCGCCGCTTCAACGTGCCTTACGCTATTTCGGGCCTGACATTGCGATCTCTGCTCGAGGGCCAGTTTCGTCCATCTCCTGCGTCGAGGATGGCAGGCGTGCCGACTTGCTGGCCATGCTCCGACGGCTGTGTCTGTGTCAGCCCCGCGCCATGCCCTGTCCGGCCGGTTCGGGCGCGGCCATCGCCGAGATCCGCAGGAATGCCGTGACGCCGACCGCGATCGCACCGACGACGGAAAAGGCGATCTGCCAAGTCTCCGACGGCATGGCGTGCTTCACGATGCCATGGGTCGCGTGATAGCCCGCGATCGCCGCAGGCGCGACGAAGGCAAGCGCAATGGCGATGCGCAGCCAGAGCGGCCGCGCGACGGCGAGAAGCAGTTGGCCGACGCCGAAAATCAGCCCGGCCGCGACCAGGCCGATCGCGATGCCGCCCGGCCAGCCGGCACCGCTGTCATAGGCCCATATACCGGCGGTGACGCCGGCGAAGGCTGGAAGCGCGTAAATAGCAAGCATGAACAGCAGCCAGCAGAGAACGCCGATGGCCGCGACGCTGAAGATGATGCCAAGGAAGATCATGGTGGTGGTCTCCGTGAGAAAAGGTCTGACGGTCGCGCCTTCCACCACCACCACGGCGCGGTGCAAAGTATAGCTGAAGATGAGCGGCCACGGGAGCGGAAATCGGCTAGGAAGTTCCGCTCGTCGGACCAGGTGCTACCTTCGTCAGGGCTGGAAGGGATCGAATTCATGGATGATGGCGGCGGTGTCGCCGTCGTATTCGTTGGCGGGAACGACCGAAAGGCTGCCGTCGCCGGCCCGGAAGATGACGATGGCGACCATGAGTGTGGTGGCGAGGCTGAAGGCGAAAGCGTGAGCGTCGTTGAGGGACATCGTTCCGGCTCCTGTCTGGAGGCGGGGGACCATCCCCCGCGCGACAGGCGCCCGATGTGTCCGGCCGAGGCCCGCAATCACCGCGGAGGCGAAGCCTCAAGGCCGCACGCTCGCGTAGCGGACCCTTCACGGGTTGATGGCGTCAGGCTCTCGGACGGACCAAGGATCAGCGCATTGGAAGCGGGGGATGGATGCCCGCGATCTGAGCCGAACGCCGATTCTCTGAGGAGGAAACACCAAGGCCGAGTTGCTTCCCGACACGGCGCGAGTGCTGAAGAAGCGGCCAGTGTATGTTAAGAAATACCAGTTTTGGGGGGATGCTCGATGGAGCTTGACGATCCAGAGAAGCCGGAATTTGCGTCGTGGGACAGTTATACGAAATTCGCCCGTCGCGTGCGGCACGAACGTCGCTACGTCTTGACCCGGGAGGAGGAGGCATTTCTTGCGACCGTCCGCGCGACGAACCGCGGTCGGGATGTCGAGTTGTCCGAGGGCATGATCCTTTTCCGCGCGCAGCGGGGCATCGACTGGCACACGCCGAAAGATGACGACGGGAACGAATTGGGGGAGGAGCCTGTCGGCTATGGCGCCGCGCGCATGAATCCCCGGCCCAATCAAGCCATCGAGGGGCGCGCCAATCCGGCAGGCATCCCCGCCCTTTATCTCGGCACAACCGAGCAGACGGTCATCTCGGAGGTGAGGCCTTGGGTGGGCGCTTCCATTTCGGTCGCCCAGTTCAAGCTCTTGCGTGCGCTCAGGGCGATCGATCTCTCGCGAGGCCACGGAAAATCGTCGTTCAGCGAAGTCGGTCTCAGGCACTTCCTCGATGGGACGCCTGTCAGTGCCGAGGTGAAGGAAAAGGCAGTTTGGATCGACATCGATAATGCCTTTTCGCGGCCAGTGACTGTCTCGGATGACGCCGCTGACTACGTGCCGACGCAGATACTGGCCGAGCTTTTTCGGGACAGCGGGTACGAGGCCATCGTCTATAAGAGCCAGTTCGGCGAGAAAGGCTTCAACGTCGTCCTGTTCAGCCCGGACGATGCTGATGCGATCAATTGCGCCCCGTATGAAGTGACCGGCATCGAGGTCGCGTTCAAGGAAATCGGCAATCGCTGGTTTGCGACCAAGCATTTGAAATCGGACCCGCAAGACTAGACGTTCCTCTGCACCTCATCACCGACGAGCGCGACGCGGGCGTCGAGGGAAATTGGGCGGCGCTCACGCGCCGCCGTTGCCGAACTTCCAGACGGGAATGCCCATCTTGCGGGCCTTGTCGGCGAGATTGCCCTGGATTCCGGTACCGGGGAACACCATCACGCCGATTGGCAATACCGCCAGCATGGAGTCATTGCGCTTGAACGGAGCGGCCTTGGCGTGGCGGGTCCAGTCGGGCTTGAAGGCGACCTGCGGCACCTTGCGGGTGTCGGCCCAGCGGGCGGCGATGCGCTCGGCGCCCTTGGGCGATCCGCCGTGCAGCAGCACCATGTCGGGGTGCTTTGCATGGACCTGATCGAGCTTCGCCCAGATCAGGTGGTGGTCGTTGAAATCGAGCCCGCCAGTGAAGGCGATCTTCGGTCCGGTCGGCAGCAGCACCTCGGTCTCGGCCCGGCGCTTGGCGGCGAGGAAATCGCGGCTGTCGATCATGGCCGAGATCAGGGTGCGGTGATTGACCATCGATCCGCTGCGCGGCCGCCAGGAGGATCCGGTGTGGCGCTCGAAATGCTCGGCGGCCTGGTCGCGCATCAGCTCGAAAGCGTTGCGGCGCTCGATCAGTGTCTGCCCCTCGGCGGTGAGGCGCTCCAGTTCGACCGACTTCACCTCCGAGCCGTCCTGTTCGCGCTGGCTGCGGCGCTGGGCCTGCTCGTTGTCGTCGAGCTCGCGCTCGATCCGGTCGGCGGCGCGATGGAAGAGGTTGACGGCCGACCAGAGGAGGTCGTCGAGGTCGGGCTCGAGGCGCGTGTCGCCCAACGTCGCGATCAGGGCATCGAAGATGTCGGCGATGGCCCCGGCGACGATGTTGCCCTCCGGGAGCGGTCTCGGATCGGGTTCGTCCTGGAATGGGCGGTATCCGTAGAGCTGGAGTTCGGTCAGGACGTGGTCGGTGGGGGATGAGGCGTGGTGAGGCTCGAAGCCGTCGTCGTGTTCGCTCGCCATGGGATGCTCCTTCGTCGGTTTGACCGCGACCCTCGCGGCCTTCTGGCGACGAAAGCCGTCGGGCGGCCCGGACCTGCACCCGGAGCGCAAGCGAGAGGGCCGAAGCGGCAGCGGAGGATGGCGAAGGCCGGCTATTTTGCTTCGCGATGGAACGGCCCGCAGGGCCGCCGGAAAATAGCCGGGCGCAGCCATTGCCGGTCCGGGCCGCTTGGCGGCCGATCGCCCTCTCGAAGGCCGGATCGCGGTCCTCTCCGAGGCAAGGGGAGCAGCCTCGTGCGATGCGGCGACGGCTGCCGCTGGCCCCGCGCTTGCCCCTTCCGGCTATGCCGCCAGGGCGAGAAATCGGGCGACGTCCTCCGGGGCGAGCTGCTGGTGGACCGCTGCCCGCAGAGCGTCGATGCCGAAGGTGCGGAGATCCTCGTTGAAGTCCCCGAGTACCGGCGACAGCACGATCGCCTCGATCCCGGCGGCGTTCGCCCGCTCGATCAGGTTGTCGCGCGCCCCGTCACCGGCCGGATCGTCGTCACGGACGATGTAGAGCCTGCGCAGTGTCGCCGGGAACAGGATAGCGGCAAGGTGTGCGGCCGAAAGCGCGGCGACCATCGGCATGTGGGGCAGGACACAACGCAATGACAGGATCGTCTCGATGCCTTCTCCCGCCGCCATGACCTCGCCCGCGATGCCGAACCGGACCGCGTTTCCAAGCAGGTCGCCAATGGCGCGCCGCGGCGTGTCGAGCGGGGCCTTGCCCAGCGTCGCCTCGCTGAAACCGCCCGGATCGAGCCAGGTGCGGTGTGCGCCGGTCAGATGGCCATCGAGATCGTTGACCGATGCGATCATGGCCGGCCAGGTCTCGGTCGGACTGTGCTCGTCCGGCCGGTAGTAGCAGCGCGGATGAAAGCGCAGTGCTCCGGTTCCGTGCAAAGCTGTGATGCCGCGTTTGCGCAAATACGCTTCCACGAGCGTGCCGGTGATCGGCTGCGCCATAGCGAACAGCCGCCGCGCCGCTTCACGCGAGCCGGTTGGCGCGGGCGCTACTGTGCATCTGGTGGTAGGCTGCTCCGGCTCGGGACGCGGCAGGCTGAGAAACCGTCGCGCCTCGTCGGCGACATCCTTGAAGTCGACAAGGCCGCAGCTTTCGCGGATGACGTCCAAGAGATCGCCATGCTCGCCGGTGGCCGCGTCGGTCCATTTGCCCGCCGCGCCCTTGCCGAATTCGGGTCCGATCAAGCGGACGAACATGGAGCGGCCCGGCGTATTGCGGACATCGCCGACCATCCAGTAGCGGCCCTCGCGCCGTCCGCTGGAGAGATATTCGCGGCAGACGGCCTCGGCCTGACGGCCGAGACGGTGTGCCAGGTCTGAAGCGTCACGAACCATCATGCCACCTCCCGCTCGGCGATGCGCTCGATCGGAAACCGCTCCAGCAGCTTGGCGAAAATGGCGGAACCTGTGGTGTCGGTCGGCACGAACAGGCGGAACTTCCAGGAGATGATCTCGCCAAACAGCCCATAGGCCTTGAGACGGTCGCGCATGGTGTCGGTGAAGCCGGAGAGCTCGATCCGATTCGCGCCCATGACACGCGCGCGGCGAAGCTGCAGGCCTTCGGCGAGGTCGAGAATCGTCCGCCCGTCCGTGAGCGCCGCAAAGGCTTCTTCCGGCGAGAGCGCCGTCGTGCCGGTTGCCGTTGCGTTTGCCGCCCAGGCCGGCGAGACCTTGCGGCCGATGACGCGCTCGCCCGTATTGGTCTGAAGCCGGTAGACCCGCGTCGACTCATTCGGCAGGCGCTTCCAGATCGGCAGCAGGAGCCCGGCGACCATGTGAATGGTGCTGTCGGTGAACTCCGGCACGGACGCGACTTCCGCCTCCCAGGCTTTCGTGAATGCCGCGCGGTCGGCTTCCATCCAATGGGTGTCGCCCATCATGGCGACGGGTACATTGGTTGCCTCCATCGGTCGGATCAGCCGCACGCGGCGTTCGACCGAACCGTCATCGTCGATCATGCTGGTGGTCGGGATGCGCACCGCAGCTCGTCCGGAGCGCTCGTTGACGAGGAGCGCCGCACGGGGATCGGTGAGATGGTCGAGCGCCGCGTCGAGCATCACAGGCCGGTTGCGCTCGCGCTGGGCGATGGTGAGCAACGTCGTCACCGCGCCGGTCGCGGGATGCTTGTGGATGGCCTGCCGGTCCGTGACGGTGAAGCGCTCGGCGCGCAAGGTTTCCAGCCCGACATCATAACTGCCGCTGGCGATCGCGCCTTCGATCCGGGCCGATAGGATTTGCTCGAAGCTCGCGAATAGGATGTTCTGCAGATCGATGGTGAGCGCCAACAGCCGGTTCAGGAAGGTGGTGATCGGCGGCAGCTCGTCCTTGATGCCGTTGGCGTCGGTGAGCTTCAGCCCAGTAGATTCCTCGAAGGTCTGGAGCGGGCAGCCCTCGACCTTGCCGGCGACGATCAGCAGATAGAGCCGGCGCAGCGCATCGCGCGCATAGGCGCTTTCGAGATTGTCCTCGGCGCGGAACAGACCCTGGCCTCCGGTCTGGCGCTGGCCGCGCGTGATGGCGCCGAGCGTGTCGAGCCGCCGCGCGATGGTGGAGAGGAAGCGTTTCTCCGCCTTCACATCGGTCGCCACCGGCCGGAAGAGCGGTGGTTGCACCTGGTTGGTGCGGTTGGTCCGCCCCAGGCCCTGGATCGCGGCATCGGCTTTCCAGCCCGGCTCCAGCAGGTAGTGGACGCGCAGCCGCCGGTTCTTCGCGGCGAGATCGGCGTGATAGGAACGTCCGGTGCCGCCCGCATCCGAGAAGATCAGGATGCGCTTGGCGTCGTCCATGAAGGCTGCGGTCTCGGCGAGATTGGCCGCGACGGCCCGGCTTTCGACCGCAAGACGGTCGCCCCTGCGGATAATGCGGCGCGAGCGGCCGGTCACCTCGGCCACCATTTCGGTGCCGAAGCGCTGGACGATCTGATCGAGCGCGCCGGGAACCGGCGGCAGCGAGGCGAGCTTTTCGATCAGCCGGTCACGCCGGGCGACGGCCTCGCGGCTTTCGACGGGCTGACCGTCACGGAACACCGGCCGCGAGCACAGATTGCCCTCCGAGTCGGTGAAGGGCTCGTAGAGCTGCACCGGGAAGGAATGCGCCAGATAGTCGAGCACATATTCGCGCGGCGTGATGTCGACCTGGATGTCGTTCCAGTCCTCGGTCGGTATCTCGGCCAGGCGCCGCTCCATCAGCGCTTCGCCGGTCGAGACGATCTGGATGACCGCCGCATGGCCAGCGGCGAGATCGGATTCGATCAAGCGGATCAGCGACGGCGTTTTCATCGCGGTGATGAGATGATTGAAGAAACGCTGCTTGGCGCTCTCGAAGGCCGAACGCGCGGCGGACTTGGCCTGCCGGTTCAGCGTTCCCTCGCTGCCGGTGACATTTGTGGCCTGCATGGCGGCGTCGAGATTGTTGTGAATGATCGCGAAAGCCCCGGCATAGGCATCATAGATGCGGCGCTGCTCGTCGGTGAGCTGGTGCTCGACAAGCTCATATTCGACGCCTTCATAGGAGAGCGAGCGGGCCTGATAGAGGCCAAGCGCCTTCAGATCGCGCGCCAGCACTTCCATCGCCGCGACCCCGCCATCCTCGATCGCCTCGACAAACTCGGCGCGGGTGGCGAAGGGGAAATCCTCGCCGCCCCACAGGCCGAGCCGCTGGGCATAGGCGAGATTGTGGACCGTGGTGGCGCCGGTCGCCGAGACATAGACCACGCGCGCATCGGGCAATGCATGCTGCAGGCGAAGCCCGGCGCGACCCTGCTGGGAGGCGGCCTGGTCGCCGCGTTCGCCCTTCGATCCGGCGGCGTTCTGCATGGCGTGGCTTTCGTCGAATATGATCACTCCATCGAAGTCCTTGCCCAACCAATCGACGATCTGTCGGACCCGCGAAACCTTCGATCCGCGCTCGTCGGAGCGCAGCGTGGCGTAGGTTGCAAAAAGGATGCCCTGGGCCAGACGGATCGGCGTGCCCTGGCGAAAACGCGAGAGCGGGGTGACGAGGAGCCGTTCCCGACCGAGCGCCGACCAGTCGCGCTGCGCGTCCTCGATCAACTTGTCGGATTTTGACACCCAGACCGAGCGGCGGCGTCCCTTGAGCCAGTTGTCGAGCAGGATGCCGGCGACCTGGCGTCCCTTGCCCGCGCCGGTACCGTCGCCCAGGAACCAGCCGCGCCGGAAGCGCACCGCGCCGTCCTGATCGTCCGCCGCAGCGGTGACGACATCAAAGGTCTCATCAACGGTCCACGCGCCGGGCAGATGTTGGCTATGAGCTTCGCCGGCATAGATGACGCTTTCGAGCTGGGCGTCGGACAGGATGCCGGTCCCGACGAAACCTGCCGGCAGATGCGGGCGATAACTCGGTGTCGGCGGTGCCACCGAGGCCATGGCTGCCGACTGCACCAGCTTGGTGGGATGCGCCTGAGAGCCGGGAATACGGATCGACTGAAGGGCGTATTCCTCATAAAGCGCATCGGTGAGCCGGGCGTCCTCGGGCGGTCTCCATTCGATGGTCTCATAGGCAAGTTCTTCGCCCGCAGGGACGGCAATGGCAGAGGCCTGCTCGACCGCGCCCGCGTGAAATGACGAACGATTGTTCGGATCGGAGGCCGCAGGACGAAGCGACGCGATGGTCGGCAGCGAGAGAGACGCCCTCGGCGGAAGGTTCTCCTCGATCCAGCCAAGCAGCGTCGCCGGATCAGGCGCGATACCCGGTGACGCGGGAAAGGCGGTCGGATCGTCAGCCGGGAGCTTGTCGATGACGGTGAGCCGGGTGTCGATGGTCGTCCCGTGCCGCGCATAGACACGGCCGTCGATGGCTGCAGTGAATACGACACGGCCATGTTCCTGCAGCCTGACGAAGGCGTCGCGCCATTTCGGGGCGTCGGGCGCAAAGCCCGCGCCGGTGATGGCGACGAGACGCCCGCCGGGCGCCAGGCGCGCCAGCGCCGAGGCGACATGGCGATAGGCGGCGTCGGCCATGCGCCCCGAGACACTCGCCATCGCCGAGAAGGGCGGGTTCATGACGACGACGCTGGGCACAAGGTTGGCGTCCAGATGGTCGTCGATCTGCGCCGCATCGAAGCGGGTGACCGGGATGGCCGGAAAGAGGGAGGAGAGAAGATCCGCGCGCGCGTCGGCAAGCTCGTTGAGAATGAGTCTGCCGCCGGCGATCTCGGCGAGGATAGCGAGCAGCCCGGAGCCCGCCGAGGGTTCCAGCACGGCATCGCGCGGCGTGATCGCGGCCGCGGTGGCGGCGACAAACCCGAGCGGAATCGGCGTCGAGAATTGCTGGAAGGCCTGACTTTCTTCGGAGCGGCGGGTATGGGTCGGGAGGAGATCGGTGATCTTCTCGAGCAGCGGTAGCGCCGCCGCCGGAGAGCCGGCTTTGCGCAAAAGCACTTTGCCGTATTTGCGCAGGAACAGGATGGTCGCCGCCTCGCAGGCGTCATAGGCCAGCTTCCAGTCCCAGGCGCCGTCGGCATCGGAGCCGCCAGAGGCGGTCTCCATGGCGTTCCTCAGGATTGGCGCATCGATACTGCGGCCCTGTTCGAGATGAACGAGAAGCGTCCGGGCCGCATCGGCGGCGTGCGGGATCGGTTCGACATCGGCTATCAGATGTGTGGCGGCGGCGCGCGCCGCGGCGGGGATCATTTGCGTCATGAAGGAGACCTCGGGAGAGCGGGAACGGGTCGAACCAGGCGGCGCTCTCTCTTTGACCGTCCCGGCTCAAACCCGTCCCGGCCATCCTCTCCCTCTCATGGCGCCGGCGGCACATAGGCCTCGCAGGGCTTGCCCTCGGCGAGGTGGCCGAAGGGCGTGAAGACGAAGTCCTCGCCGTCGCGACCGACGGCGCAGATGACGTAGCGCGGTGTACCCGTCGCGGCGTCGACACACTCCATGAGAGCGAGATTGCCGTCGGCCGCCGCGCGCAGGAGCGTCTCGAAATTGGCGCGGGCATGATCGGGAATGCTCATGGCCGGCCTCCTCGGATCGTATCGTCGAGCCAGCCATGGGTGCCGATCCAGGCGACGGTGTCCCGCCGACCGAGATCGAGCACATGGGCGCCGCAGCCGAAGGCATTGATGCGCGGACGCGAGCAGGTGTTCGCCCATTGAAAGCCCCAGCGGCCGGTGAGCGCGAAGGTGTCGGCGCAGCGCAAAGCGAAGTCGACAACGCGTTGCGGATCGCCGGTGCCGTCTTCCCGTATCCAGAGCTTTGAGCCTCCGTGGGCGGGATCGATCGACAGGAGAAACCCGTCGGAGGGCGGATCCTCGATCGCACCTTGCGCGCAGAGATCATTGTAGATGTCGAGCGCCCGGGCGGCATTGCCGGGCGTGCCTACGTCGAGCAGGCAGGAGAAGTGTGTGAAATAGTCAGCCATGGTGGCCTCCGGAAACGAAAAACGCCCGGTGCGGGGACCGGGCGTTGTCGGAATTGATGGTGAAGGACGCGGGGCGGCGCGGGACCGCCCCGCGTCTGCTTATTCGGCGGCCACGGGCTGAGGCTCGTCGGCGGGTTCGCCGTCGACCTCCTCCTCGTCGGCGAGAAAGGCCGGCAGCGTTTCGGATTCGCCGCTGTTCACCTCGGAGTCCACGTCGTCGTCCAGCGCGGGAAGGCGAAGCGGTTCGGGCAACCAGCCGCTATCTGCGAGCAGTCGTTCGGCTTCCTTGGCCATGTCCGGCTTCTTCAGATGATCGATGAGCTGTGCGGTTTCCTCGCCCTTCGCCTCGCGCACGGCGTCGAGGATGCGCGGCTTCGTCACCCGGCCGAAATAGTTGTCGACCGCCGGACGCCAGCCAACCTCCACCATGTCGAGACCGGTGGCGCGCGCCAGCCGGTCAGCCTCGCGAATGCGCTGCTGCACGCCGTGCACGGTCGGCCCGGCGCCGTAGGGATTGGCCTTCTCGTGGAGCGCATTGACGCCGAAGGAGACGCAATGAGCGAGAAGCGCCATGCGGCTTGCGTCGTCGAGATCGTCGAGCCTCTCCCAGAGCGCGTCATCGTCGCCGAGGGGAAGATCGGCCTTCCAGGCTTCCTGCCGATCGTCGACGGACTTGGCGGATGCACTGTCCTTGAGATCGTCGGCCTGCACGGGAAAGAACACATGTCGAATCGAAGCCTCGAGGCATCCCGGCGAGGAGACGTGCTGGAAGGTATCGCGCACCAGC
>CAJQNW010000283.1 GCA_905479765.1 uncultured Tepidamorphus sp.
AAGGCCGTCCCCGTCTTGTTGTTGATTGCGCCGGTTTGACGCCGGCGGTGGTGCTCGTCGCTGGGGGGCGATCAGGCTTGAGGATCCAGAGGCAGTATCCGGGGGGTCGGCATGGCGGAAGACATCCAGAAACGTGAAATCGACGTCGACGAGCTTGTCGCGCAGGTCGATACCGGCGCGCGCAGCGTTTCCGGCGGTGTCGGCCTGTTTATCGCCGGCCTGGCTTTCGCGTGGTCGGTCTTCCAGCTTTACGTCGCCTCGAACGTTCCCTTCTGGATCGCCGAAACCTTCGGTATCCATGCCGTCTTCAACAATTTCGATGTGCGCGTCATTCATCTGGCCTTTGCGCTCACGCTCGCCGCGCTTGCCTATCCGCTATTCAAATCGGCCGGCCGGCATCATGTGCCCTGGTACGACTGGGTGCTGGCGCTCCTGGGTATCTATGCCTGTCTCTATCTGATCGTCTTCGACGATGCGATTTCCGCCCGTGCCGGACTGCCGACCACCAGCGATCTGGTCGCCGCGACGATCGGCATGTGTGTGCTGGCGATCTCCGTGTATCGGGCGCTCGGCCTGCCGCTGGTGATCGTCGCCGGCGTCTTCGTCTGCTACGTGTTCTTCGGTCACTCGACCTGGCTGCCGGAGGCCATCCAGTGGAAGGGGGCCTCCTACGGCAAGGCCATGTGGCACTACTGGATGCAGACCGAGGGTGTGTTCGGTGTCGCCCTCGGTGTCTCCGCCTCGATGATCTTCCTGTTCGTGCTGTTCGGCTCGCTTCTGGAGAAAGCCGGCGCGGGCAACTACTTCATCAAGCTGGCCTTCTCGCTGCTCGGCCATCTGCGCGGCGGTCCGGCCAAGGCCGCCGTCGTCGCCTCGGCCCTGTCGGGGCTGTATTCAGGTTCCTCGATCGCCAATGTGGTGACGACCGGGACATTCACAATTCCGCTGATGAAGCGCACCGGTTTTCCGGCGGAGAAGGCCGGCGCCGTCGAGGTGGCATCCTCCACCAACGGCCAGCTCACCCCGCCGGTGATGGGCGCGGCGGCGTTCCTGATCGCCGAGTTCACCGGCGTCGCCTATACCGAGATCATCCGCCACGCGTTCCTGCCGGCGGTCGTCTCCTACATCGCGCTCGTCTACATCGTGCACCTGGAGGCGCTGAAGCTCGACCTCAAGGGTCTGCCCAAGCCGCCGGCGCTTATGACGGCAACGCGGCGGCTGATCGGCGTGCTGACCGGGTTCATCCTGATGTGCGTGCTGGCGGCGGCCGTTTATTACGGGCTTGGCTGGATCAAGGTCGCGTTCCCCGACATCACCTTCTACACGGTGGTCCTGCTGTTTTTGGCAGCCTACCTGCTGCTGGTCGGCCTTGCCGCGCGCAATCCCGATCTGGAGATGGACGATCCGGACGCGCCGCTGACGGAACTGCCGAGGCCTGGCGAGGTCGCGGTCACGGGCCTGCACTACATCCTGCCGATCGTCATCCTGATCTGGTGCATCCTGATCGAACGGTTCTCGCCGGCGTTGTCGGCTTATTATGCGACGCTGTCGATGATCGTCATCGTCATCACCCAGCATCCGCTAAAGGCGATGTTCCGGGGGGCGGGCGAGCTCGGCGTGGCCTTCAGGCTTGGCATCGCCGACTTCGTGGCGGGGATGATCGGCGGCGCCCGCAACATGATCGCAATCGGCGTCGCGACGGGTGCGGCTGGCATCATCGTCGGCACGATCTCGCTGACCGGCGCGCATCAGGTGGTCGGCGAATTCGTCGAGTTCCTCTCCGGCGGCAACCTGATGGCGATGCTGTTGCTGGTGGCGCTAATGAGCCTGATCCTCGGCATGGGCCTGCCGACGACGGCGAACTATATCGTCGTGTCCTCGCTGATGGCGCCGGTGATCGTCTCGGTGGGGGCGGCGAGCGGGCTGCTGGTGCCGCTGATCGCCGTCCACATGTTCGTGTTCTACTTCGGCATCCTGGCCGACGACACGCCACCGGTGGGGCTTGCCGCCTTCGCGGCCGCGGCGATATCCGGCGGCGATCCGATCAAGACCGGCTTCCAGGGGTTCGGCTACGATATCCGAACCGCGCTGTTGCCGTTCCTGTTCATCTTCAATACCGAACTGCTGCTGATCGACGTGACCTTGTGGAAGGCGATCTTCGTGTTCTGCATCGCCACCGTCGCGATGCTGCTGTTCGCGGCGGCGACGCAGGGCTATTTCCTGGCCCGCAGCCGGATCTGGGAGACCGTGGCGCTGCTGGTCATAGCGCTAACGCTGTTCCGGCCGGGCTTCTGGCTGGATCTGGTCGATCCGCCCTATGAGAACCGCCCTGGAGCCGAAGTGGTCGATATCGCCGGCAACCTGCCCGCGGGCGCCGAATTGCGGCTGACCATCGAAGGCCCGGACTTCGACAATCCCGACGAGATCGACAAGCTGACGATCGAGGCGCCGCTCGGCGAGGCCGGCGACGGCGCGGAGCGGCTGAAGAATGCAGGGCTCCTGGTCATGACAGAAGACGGCAAGGCGCTGCTCGAAGAGCCGTTCCCGGGTACGCCGTTCTTCGAAAAATTCCAGGATTTCGATTTCTACGGCGATGCGCCGGTGACGATCTCGAACATCGAGCTGCCGAAGGACCGGATCGCCAAGGAAGTATTCTACATCCCGGCGATCGTGCTGCTCGTCGTGGTCGTTTTGCTGCAGCGGCGGCGCCAGACCGTGCCCGCGTTCTGATCGGAAAAGGGGAAGACCAATGTTCTCGACAATTGTCGTGCCGATCGATCTCGCCGAGCCGGAAAGTTCCGGGCGCGCACTGAACGCGGCAATCCGGATGGCTCAGGACTACGACGCGACCATGCATGTCGTGACAGTCGTGCCGGACATGGGGATGTCGATCGTCGGCGGCTATTTTCCCAAAGGCTTCGAGCAGAAGGCTCTGGACGATACGAAGATACGGCTGAAAGCCTTTCTGGAGGATACTGTTCCAGCGGACGTCAAGGTGAAGGGGCACGTGGTGCATGGCGCCATCTACCAGCAGATCCTGCAGATCGCCGATTCGCTTGAGGCCGATCTCATCGTCATGGCCTCGCATCGGCCTGCGATGCGCGACTATCTGCTCGGCCCCAACGCGGCGCGGGTTGTGCGCCATGCCACGCAGTCAGTGCTGGTGGTACGCGAGTAGCGCCTAGCCGCACAGCCTTGGCGGAGTGATCCGCTCACACCTCCAGCCGGTCGATGAACCAGCGGGCGAGCTTCGTCCAGACCTCATCCTTCAGGGCTGCGTCCTCGTAGCCATGGTCGACGTTGGGATTGTCGTTGATTTCGATCACAAAAACGCCCTCGGCGTTCTGCTTGATGTCGACGCCATAGAGGCCGTCGCCGATCAGGCGGGCGGCACGGACGCCGATGTCGAGGACGTCGGCGGGCACCTCGTCGAAGCGGAAAGCCTTGGCGCCGCCCTGCACGACCGACCCGTCGGGCTTGTGCTTGACGATCTGCCAGTGGCTGCGGGCCATCAGGTAGTGGCAGGCAAACAGCGGCTCGCCACCAAGCACGCCGATACGCCAGTCGTAGTCGGTCTTCATGAATTTCTGGGCGATCAGCAGGTCGGTTTCCTTGAACAGTTCCTTGGCGAGTTTGCGGAACGCCTCGGGGGTTTCGACCTTGTGGACGCCGCGGCTGAAGGAGCCATCGGGGATCTTGACGACCAGTGGCAGGCCAAGCTGCTGCTCCGCGTCCGCGAGTTCGTCCAGATTGGCGACGATGACCGTCGGCGGCACCGGCACGCCGTTCGCTGTCAGCAACTCCTTCAGGTAGACCTTGTTGGTGCAGCGGATCATCGAGACCGGATCGTCGATGACCGGCATGCCCTCCTGCATCGCCCGGCGGGCAAAGCGGTAGGTGTGATTGTCGATCGAAGTCGTTTCGCGGATCCACAACGCATCGTATTCAGCAAGCTGATGAAACTGTTTTTTGGTGATCGGCTCGACGTCGATGTCGAGCTTTTCGGCAATGCGGGCGAAATGCTTGATAGAAGCGAGGGAGGAGGGGGCCAGTGCCTCGTTGGGATCGTAGAGGACGGCGAGGCTGTATTTCAGGCTGGGCCGCGCCTTGGGCGAGCGCCAGTTGCGCATGGTGTATCGCTGCAATGCTTCGCGGAATACTGCGGCCTGTGCTTCGGTCAGCTTGGTGAGCGGTCGCGGGCGCATGCGTTTGATCGACAACCAGGGGCCCGGCGCAACCGTCACCTCGATGATCGGGCAGCGGAACCAGTCGAACAGCAGCCGGGCAAACCGCTCATAGCGGGCGTCCCCGACGCGGCCCATGCTGATGAGCAACTGGACCTCTTCCTCGGGTTCATGCTTGGCTGAGCGGGCGCAACGGTTGAGTTCCTGCTCGAGTTCGGGGATTGCATGGCCATAAAGGTCGCGCCCGGCCAGATCGAGCATTGCTTCGACTGTGGGCAGCACCCGGTGGCCGCGCGCCTCGGCGAGCAGCGAGCAGAAATATCCGCGGCTCTGGTAGACGTAGGAGCGAGACAGGTTGACCACCTTCGGCCGTCCGGCATCGAAAAGCTGGGGCCTGGCGAGGTATTCGCGGGTCGTGATGACTTTATACGGGGCCCCCGCGTCCGCGGGCTCGGCGTTGGGGAAGTCCTTGAGGCTGTCGACAAGGATGACCCAGCCGGAATAGAGCGCCTTCTTCATGCTCTGGATTTGCCCCTCCTTTCAGGGGCGCCGCAGAAGGAGCCGCACGACATCATGCGGCTTCCCGGCGCATCTGGCGCCGAATCGGGAAATAGTCCTTACGCCGTTTACTTCCCGGAACAAGCGGTTTTTTAAAGGCACGCGCCGTTTATGAATGCCAACGTCAAGATGCCGTAAACGCCCGTTTCATGCGAATCGCCGCGCAGCCATCCGGATAGTAGTCGGGCTTGCGCTCGAACTCGACATAACCGAGGCCGAGATAGCGCTGATGAAGCTTAACATTGTCGGCGCGCACCTCGGTGATGACGCCCAGGCCGCGGGCCGCCGCAGCCTGCTCGATTGCCTCGAATAGTCGCCGGCCGATTGCCCCTCCCTGCGCATCGGGCAGGACGGCGAGAGAATAAAAGCGCATGTAGTGCGAACCCGTCCGGGCGAGCCCCAGGGCGTAGCCGACAACCCGCTCGTCACGCTCGCAAACGATCAACGCAGCGCGGGGGTTCCCGATATGCCAGCGGAACTGACGCCGCGCCATTGGCTCGTAGGCCGGTTGCACGAACACGGCGGTCTCCAATTCGACGAGGGCGTCGAGGTCGGCGGGCGCCGCGGGCCGTAGTTTGTCGATGCTTTTCATCTGGTGTTCGCGCGTATTTTGCTTGGATGCGGTGTATTTTCAGCCATTTTTGACTTGAGGAAAAATAACTTGGCGCTGCAATTCATAGATGGCGCACGAAATCCCCAATTTTGCAATTCCGAACAATTCGACCATTCCACTAGGTGACACAACGCTCAAGGCGAATATATGCTGCCATTCAATCCGTCATACGGCGGACAAAGAAAAACCACGGAGGTGAACAGATGGCCTTTCGCAAATTGGCTGTCGCGGCGGGACTTACCGTCGCACTCGGCATGGCGACGTCCGCCCAAGCCGAAACTTTCAAGTACGCGTTTCAGGGGGAACTGAAGGGGCTTGATCCCTATAGCCTCAACGAAACGTTTTCGCTGGGCACGCTCGGCAATGTCTATGAAGGCCTGACCCGCCGCGGCCCGGAGCTGGAAATCCAGCCGGCACTCGCCGAAAGCTGGGAAGTGGTCGAGCCGACCCGCTGGCGGTTCCATCTGAGAAAAGGCGTCAAATTCCACAACGGCAACGACTTCACCGCCGACGACGTGGTGTTCTCCGCTGATCGGGTGCGCTCTCAGGAATCCGACCTGAAAACCCGCATCGGCGCCGACGTGAAGGTCGAGAAGGTCGACGACTACACGGTCGATTTCGTGCTTCCGGGCCCCAACCCGATCCTGCACTACGAGTGGGACACCTGGGGCATCATGGACAAGGAGTGGGCCGAGGAGAATGACACCGTGAAGGTGATGTCGGCCTCCGACGAAAGCCCCAGCTACGCCGGCCTGCACGCCAACGGAACCGGTCCGTTCAAGATCACCGGCCACGAAACCGGCGTGAAGACGACTTTCGAAGAAAACAAGGACTGGTGGGACTATGGCAACAAGAAGTTCAACATCGACAGCGTTGAACTGACGCCGATCGGTTCTGACGCGACCCGCGTCGCAGCCCTCCTGTCGGGCGAACTCGACATGGTCTATCCGGTGCCCGTCCAGGATATCCAGCGCGTCGACGGCAACGATGGTACCCGGGCGCTGACCGGGCCCGAGCTCAGGACGATCTTCCTGGGCATGGACCAGATGCGCGACGAACTGCTGTACTCGAACGTGAAGGGCAAGAACCCCTTCAAGGACCCGAAGGTCCGCATGGCCTTCTACCAGGCCATCGACATGGAGGCGATCAAGCAGAAGATCATGCGCGGCCTGGCGACCCCGTCGGCCCTGATGATCTCGCCGTTCCAGTTCGCCCTGTCGGATCAGTTCGAGCGCTTCCCCTACGATCCGGAAGCCGCCAAGAAGCTGCTTGTCGAGGCCGGATATCCGGACGGCTTCGAGGTAACGATGGATTGCCCGAACGATCGCTACGTCAACGACGAAGCGATCTGCCAGGCGGTTGTCTCGATGCTCGCCAAGATCGGCGTCACGGTCGACCTCAACGCCCAGCCGAAGGCGAAGTACTTCGCCAAGGTGCTGCAGTCGAACGGCTTCGACACGTCGTTCTATCTGCTTGGCTGGACCCCGGGTTCTTTCGACTCCTGGAACATCCTGAGCAACATCATCCACTGCCGTTCGGAAGAGGGCAGCGAGGCGCCGTTCAACCTCGGTGGCTACTGCAATCCGAAGGTCGACGAGATCACCGCCAAGGTGCTGGTCGAGAACGATCCCGACAAGCGCAACGAGATGATCGCGGAAGCCTTCAAGATCCATATGGACGAGGTCGGGCATATCCCGCTTCACCAGCAGGGTCTGGCGTGGGGCGTAGCGGACGATGTCGAGCTGGCCCAGCGTGCTGACAACACCCTGATGTTCTACCACGTCAACAAGAACTGACGTCGTAGCCTTAAGAACGCGCGGGAGACTGCCCAGGCAGCCTCCCGCCCCCTTACTCCGGTCCCCCGCCGCCCATGACAGCATTCATCATACGCCGTCTGCTGCAGGCCGTTCTGGTCATGCTGGTCGTGGCGCTCATCGCCTTCCTGATGTTCCGCTTCGTCGGAGACCCGATCAACCAGATGGTCGGGATCGAGACGACGCCGGAACAGCGCGAGGCGCTGAGGGTGCGGCTGGGCCTGCGCGATCCGATCCTGGTTCAGTTGGCGCGCTTCATATGGAATGCCGCACAGTTCAATTTCGGCACTTCCTACCAGTTCAAGCAGCCCGTCTCCGAGATGATCCTGCAGCGCATGCCGGCGACGCTGGAATTGTCCATGGTCTCGGCGATCTTCGCGCTCATCGTCGGCATTCCGATGGGTGTCTACACCGGCATCCGCCGCGAGGCATGGCTGTCGAAGCTGTTTCTCACCGTCTCGCTGGTCGGCATCTCTCTGCCACCATTCCTGATCGGCATCCTGCTGATCTTCATCTTCGCGGTGAACCTGCAGATTCTGCCGAGCTTCGGGCGCGGCCAGGTTGTCGACCTCGGGTTCTGGTCGACAGGGCTCTTGACCGTTTCCGGCCTCAAGGCGCTGATCCTGCCGGCGATCACGCTCGGGCTGTTCCAGTTGACGCTGATCATGCGTCTGGTTCGCTCCGAAATGCTCGAAGTCCTCCGGACCGACTACATCAAATTCGCCCGTGCGCGCGGACTGACCGAACGGGCCGTTAATTTCGGCCACGCGCTGAAGAACACCATGATTCCGGTGATAACCGTGACCGGCCTGCAGCTCGGCTCGATCATCGCGTTCGCAATCATCACCGAAACGGTGTTCCAGTGGCCGGGGATGGGGCTGCTGTTCCTGCAATCGGTGCAGAACGTCGATATTCCCATCATGGCGGCCTACCTGATGCTGATCGCGTTCCTGTTCGTGGTCATCAACCTGATCGTCGATATCCTCTACACCGTGGTCGATCCGCGGGTGAGGCTCGACGGCGGTGCGGCGGTATGAGCCAATGACAAGCGGACCGGAAACGCGCGCGGAGTTCCTGTCGAAGCCCCATGGCTTCACCACCCGCGTCCTCGACAGCGACATCCTGCACTCCTTCAAGCAGTCGAAGCTGACGATGGTGGCGGCGTTCGTAACCCTCGCCTTCATTATCGGCGCGGCTTTCGCGCCCTGGATCGCGCCGCACAATCCGTTCGACATGGCGTCCATCGATCTGATGGATTCGCTGTTGCCGCCGGCCTGGGAGGAGGGCGGAGACTCGCGGTTCCCGCTGGGCACTGACGACCAGGGCCGCGACATCCTGTCGGGCATCCTCTACGGCGCGCGGGCTTCGCTCGCTGTCGGCTTCGCAAGCGTTCTGTTCGCCGCAACCCTCGGCATCACGCTAGGGCTTGCAGCGGGATATCTCGGTGGAACCTTCGGCACGATCGTCATGCGGATCGCCGACATTCAACTGACGTTTCCCTCGATCCTGATCGCGTTGCTCATCGACGGAGTCGTGCATGGTCTGTTCGAGGGCGTCAGTCGGGCCGACACCGCCTACTGGGTGCTGATCGTGTCGATCGGCCTGTCGTTCTGGGTACAATATGCACGTACCGTGCGTGCCTCGACGATGGTGGAGCGCAACAAGGAGTACGTCCAGGCGGCGCGTCTGATCGGCATTCCGCCAGGACTGATCATGTTGCGGCACGTGCTGCCCAATGTGATGGGGCCGGTGCTGGTGATCGCCACGATCAACCTGGCAGTCGCCATCATCCTGGAGGCGACGCTGTCGTTCCTTGGCGTCGGCATGCCGTCGACCCAGCCCTCGCTTGGGACTCTGATCGATATCGGCCAGGATTTTCTGTTCTCCGGCGAATGGTGGATCACCATCTTCCCGGGCTTCGCGCTCGCCGCCCTCGTTTTGGCCGTCAATCTGCTCGGCGACTGGCTGCGCGACGCGCTCAATCCGAAGCTCAGGTGAGGGGATGACGGCATGAGCGATCCTCTCCTACAGGTCCGCGATCTCGTCGTCGAGTTCCCGACGCGACGCGGCACGCTGACGGCCGTTGACAAGGTGTCCTTCGATATCGCTCCCGGCGAGGTGCTGGGCGTGGTCGGCGAGTCCGGCGCCGGCAAGTCGCTGACCGGCACCGCTATCATCAATCTGCTGGAACCACCCGGCCGCATCGGCGGCGGCGAGGTGATCCTGCAGGGCGAGCGGATCGACAATCTGCCGCAGGAGGAAATGCGCAAGATCCGCGGAAAACGCATCGGCATGGTGTTCCAGGATCCGCTGACCAGCCTCAATCCGCTCTACACGATCGGCGAACAGCTGACCGAGACGATCCAGACCCACATGAAGCTGACGGACGCCGCCGCCCGCATTAGGGCGATCGAGCTGTTGAGCGAAGTCGGCATCCCGGCGCCTGAGTCGCGGATCGATGCCTATCCGCACCAGTTCTCCGGCGGCATGCGCCAGCGTGTCGTCATCGCCCTGGCATTGGCGGCGAACCCGGTACTTGTGCTCGCTGACGAGCCGACGACGGCACTCGACGTCTCCGTGCAGGCGCAGATCATCGCGCTGTTGAAGAAGACCTGCGCCGAGCATGGCGCCGCCGTGATGCTGATCACCCACGATATGGGTGTCATCGCCGAGACCGCCGACCGCGTGGCGGTGATGTATGCCGGGCGCATCGTCGAGATCGGGCCGGTGCGCGAGGTCATCAAAAACGCAAAGCATCCCTACACGGACGGCCTGATGGCCTCGATTCCCTCGCTGACCCATGAGGCAGAGCGCCTGGCGCAGATCGAGGGCTCGATGCCTCGGCTGACGGCGATCCCGGACGGCTGTGCGTTCCATCCGCGCTGCCCCCAGGCTTTCGACCGATGCCGGAGGGAACGTCCGGAGCTTCTGGACGCAGACACGACGCAGGCCGCCTGCTGGCTCTATGCCAAGGAGGAAGCGGTCACATGAGCCAAGCGACCGCCGCCGCAACGATGGGCGTGAACGAAACACCCACCTCCGATCCGCTCATCAAGATCGAGGGCCTGACGCGCTATTTCGACGTTTCCAAGCCGCTGCTCAACCGTGTCATCGAACGCGTGCCGCGCCAGCTCCTGCGCGCGGTGCACGACGTCAATTTCTCCATTCATGCCGGCGAGACCTTTGCGCTGGTGGGCGAATCGGGCTGCGGCAAGTCGACGGTGGCGCGCATGGTCGCCGGGCTGATTGCGCCGTCTGCGGGGTCTGTGTCGTTCGAAGGCGTCGACCGGGCCGCGGCGCGCTCGGCGGCAGAGGAGCGCAAGATCCGCCGCCGGTTCCAGATGATCTTCCAGGACCCGTTCGCCAGCCTCAATCCGCGCTGGCGGGTGGACAGGATCATCTCCGAGCCGATCCGCGCCTTCGGGCTCGCCCAGGACAAGCAGGAAATCGATCACCAGGTCGGGGAACTGTTGAAAGTCGTGAAGCTCGATCCCGCCGACGGCGCCAAGTTTCCGCACGAGTTTTCCGGCGGCCAGCGCCAGCGCATCGCCATCGCCCGGGCCCTGTCGAACAAGCCGGAGTTCATCATTTGCGACGAACCGACGTCGGCGCTCGACGTCTCGGTGCAGGCGCAGATCCTCAACCTGATGCGCGACCTGCAGGACGAGTTCGGGCTGACGTACCTGTTCATCAGCCACAACCTGGCCGTGGTGCGCCACATGGCGACGCGCATCGGCGTCATGTATCTGGGGAAGTTGGTCGAGGACGCGCCGTCGCGCGAGTTGTTCAAAGATCCGCGCCATCCCTATACGCGGATGCTGCTCGACGCGGTGCCGGATATCGACATGTCGGGGCGCGCCCGCACGCCGGTGAAGGGCGAGGTACCCAATCCTATCAATCCGCCCTCGGGCTGCACCTTCCATCCGCGCTGCCCCTTCGCCTTCGATCGTTGCAGGAAAGAAGAGCCGGCGTTGCTGCCGGTCAGCGAAAACCATTTCGCTTCCTGTCACGCGGTGGCGGAAGGGCGGATCGAAAGCCTGGGGGCGGGCGTTCAGGAATGACGGACACGCCGATCATCGACCGCGTCAGGCCCTATCTCGACGAGATCGTGGCGATCCGCCGCGACCTTCACGCCCACCCCGAGCTCGCCTTCGAGGAAACCCGCACTGCGGGTATCGTCGCCGATAGGCTTCGCGACTATGGCGTCGACGAGGTACATACCGGCATCGGCCGCACCGGCGTCGTCGGGGTGGTACGGGGGTCAGGCACGGGCGGCGGCTCGAACCGGGCGATCGGCCTGCGCGCCGACATGGACGCGCTGCCGATCCATGAGAAATCCGGCGCCGACCATGCCTCGACTGTCGAGGGCAAGATGCACGCCTGCGGTCATGATGGTCACACGGCGATGCTGCTGGGCGCGGCGCGCTATCTGGCCGAGCACCGCGATTTCGACGGCACCGTCTACCTGATCTTCCAGCCGGCCGAAGAGCGTGGCGGCGGCGCCAAGGTGATGATCCGCGATCGCCTGTTCGAGCGGTTCAACTGTGAGCAGGTCTATGGGCTGCACAACCTGCCGAGCCTTCCTGCGGGTCGGATCGCGATGCGGGCGGGTCCGGCGATGGCCTCGTCCGACGGCTTCAAGATCACCATCCGCGGCAAGGGCGGGCACGGCGCCTGGCCGCACGACACGCGCGATCCGGTGCTGGTCGGCGCGCACATCGTCACTGTGCTGCAGACGATTGTCAGCCGGCGGCTCGATCCGATCCAGGCGGCGGTGGTCTCTGTGACCAAGTTTCATGCCGGCTCGGCCTTCAGCGTGATCCCGGAAGAGGCGACGCTCGTCGGGACGACGCGGAGTTTCGACCCGGAAGTGCGTGACGTCCTGGAAACCGAGATGAAGCGCATTGCCGTTTCGGTCGCGCTGGCACACGGGACGCAGGCGGACGTTTCCTTCATGCGCGGCTATCCGGCGACCATCAATTCAGCCGAGGAAACCGAACTCGCAGCGGTTGCCGCGCGCAAGGCGCTTGGCGCCGACAAGGTGACGACCGACGATCCGGCGCTGATGGGGGCGGAGGACTTCGCCTACATGCTGCAGGCCCGCCCTGGAGCCTACATCTGGCTTGGCGGCGGTGATGCCGACGCTGACAGCCCCTCGCTGCACGCGCCGACCTACGATTTCAACGATGCGGCCATTCCTGCCGGCGTCGGCTACTGGACCGCGCTGGTCGAGACCGTGCTGCCGAAGGCTGCCTGAGGAGACGGGACGCAAGGCCGATTCAAACATCCCGCGCTTGCCAACAGGGCGCGGACGAACACATCTAGAGACTACGTACCGACATCGGGAGATCCTGCAATGACGTATACCGACCGCGTAAAACCCTACATGGACGAACTGGTGGCGATCCGCCGCGATATCCATGCCAATCCGGAACTCGGCTTCGAGGAAACCCGCACCTCCGAGATTGTGGCGCAGAAGCTGAAGGAATTTGGCGTCGACGAGGTACACACCGGCATCGCCAAGACCGGTGTCGTTGGCGTTATTCGCGGCACCGGCGGCTCTAACCGGGCGATCGGCCTGCGCGCCGACATGGACGCGCTTCCGATCAACGAACTGACCAATCTGCCGTACGGTTCCAAGACCGACGGCAAGATGCACGCTTGCGGCCATGACGGGCACACGACCATGCTGCTGGGCGCTGCGCGCTATCTGGCAGATCACCGCAATTTCGACGGCACCGTCTACCTGATCTTCCAGCCCGCCGAGGAAGGCCGCGGCGGGGGCAAGGTGATGATCGAGGAGGGGCTGTTCGACCGCTTCAACTGCGAAACCGTCTACGGCATGCACAATATGCCTGGCCTGCCGTTGGGAACGATTTCAATGCGGCCCGGCCCCTGCATGGCCGCCGCCGACGAGTTCAAGATTACCGTCAAGGGCAAGGGCGGGCACGGTGCCATGCCGAACGTTTCGCGCGATCCGGTCGTGATCGGCTCGCACATCGTCACCGCGCTGCAGTCGATCGCCAGCCGCCGCGTCGATCCGATCAAGGAAGCCGTCGTCTCGGTGACCCAGTTCCACGCCGGCGACGCCTTCAACGTCATCCCCGAATATGCCGAGCTGAGCGGCACCTGCCGTACGTTCCTGCCCGAGGTGCGCGACCTGGTCGAGACGGAACTGAAGCGGATCGCGACCAACGTGGCGCTCGCCTTCGACGCGACGGCGGAAATCACCTACATGCGCAACTATCCGCCGACCATCAACACGGCCGAGGAGACCGAGATCGCCGCCGATGCGGCGCGCAAGGTGGCCGGCGAGGTGTCGACGACCGGCGATCCGAAGATGGGCGCGGAGGACTTCTCCTACATGCTCGAGGAGCGGCCGGGCGCCTATATCTGGCTCGGCAACGGCATGCCCGGCGAGAAGGGCGGCGCCAACGTCCACACGCCGCAGTACGACTTCAACGACGACGCCATCCCCTACGGCGTCGGCTACTGGGCATCGCTGGTGGAAACGGTACTGCCGAAGGCGGCGTGAGGTCGATTCCGACCTGATCTTTTTAGGTAGTGCAGCGGCCCGGCAGCTACGCCGGGCCGTTTTTCGTGCGTGGGTCTTTACCGGCTCACTCTAACCGGCTCACTTGCGTTTCGACCTTTTCGCGGCTTCGGTGTCATTGAGGTTCGCTGCCGCGCGAACGAGGGTCTTGAACGCCGTCTCGTCGATCGTATCGCCTTCATGGAAATCGATGGCGCGTCGCACGTTGCCCTCGAGGCTCGCGTTGAACAGACCAGCGGGATCCTCCAGCGCAGCGCCCCTGGCGAAGGTCAGCTTCACCTTGTCCTTGTACGTCTCGCCGGTGCAGATGATGCCGGCGTGTTCCCATACCGGAACCCCGGTGGGGTTCGACGGCTTTCGCCATTTCACCGCTTCGACGACGTCGGGATCGGCTTCCCTGATGAGGGCGCGCAGCCGACCCAGCATTTCGCCGCGCCAGTCGAAGAGTGCTTCTATGCGCCTGTCGATCAACTCGGAGGCCGTGCCCTCCGGATCTTCGTCTTTCGAACCGCTCTTCGTCATGATCGTCGTCCCCGTCGTCAGGCGCTATTTCCCCGCCTGCCGCCGGCATAAGGCAGCACGAACATGTACAGGCCGGTGACGAGCATCAGGAAGAGCGGCGGCAAGGGCGCGTAAACCACCCAGTCGGGCGGCTGAGCGAATGCCATGGTTGCAAAGTTGGCGATTACCGTCGCCGTGAAGACGATCGACAGCCAACGGTGGGACTGCCGAATAAAGACGTTTAGTTTCAAAGGAACCTCCCTTGGTGATCGTCTAGTGGACCACGACGGGGTCAAGCCTGGAGAGCTTGTCCGGGTTGCGCATGATGTAGATGCCCGAAAGCCGGTTCACGGTGTCGTAGGAGAACGACACGGCCGCAGCGGTTTCGCCGTCCATGCGGATCAGCAGGCCACGGCTGCCGTTGATGTCGGTGCGCACCCATTCGAGATTCCGCCAGTAGCGATGCAGCCCGCCGGCGAGGAATGTTGAGACTTCGTCGATACCCTGAAGCGAGCGGCGGATGGCGGTGGCCTTGCCGCCGCTGTCGGCAATGAGATGGATATCGTCGGATAAGAGAGCCGCGAGGCCGTCCGGCGTCCCCGACATGATCGCGTTCTGGAAGGCGTCGAGCAGTTTCTCCTGCCGGTCTACCGGCGTCACATGGCGGACTTTCGATTGCTCGACATGGGCGCGGGCGCGCGACACGAGCTTGCGGCAGGCCGGTTCCCCGATCCCCAGTGTCTCGGCGGTCTGCTCGTATGGCACGTCGAAGATCTCGTGCAGCAGATAGGCGGCGCGTTCCCTCGGCGTCAACCGTTCCAGCATCATCAGGAAGGCCGTCGACAGCGAGGAGGCGAGCACCATCGCGTCCTCCGCGGAGGCTTCCACGGGGGTCTGGATCGGCTCGGGCAGCCAGGCGCCAACATACTCGACGCGGGCGCGGTTTGCCGAGCGCAGCAGATCCAGGCAGCGGCGCGTGCAGGTGGTGGTCAGCCAGGCGGCGGGCTTCTCGATCACGTCCCGGTCGGCGGCCGCCCATTTCAGCCATGTGTCCTGCACCGCATCCTCGGCATCGGCGAGCGTGCCGAGGATGCGATAGGCGAGCCCCAGCAAACCGGGGCGCGCCTCTTCGAACTGCCTGATGTCGTGCGGCTGCATGTCAGTGGTTGGAGACTTGGACGCGGTTCCACAGGTTGATCATGCCGACCGTCGCCGTCAGCGCGCCGACCTGTTCGTCGGTGAAGTGTGCGCGCAGGCGCGCCCGGGCCGCAGCGAGGTCGGTGTGGCGGTCGAGTTCGGTCAGCGCCTCGGTCCAGGCCAGCGCCGACTTCTCGGCTTCGGTGAAATCGCCGACATGCTCGAAGACGACCACCCGGTCGAGCCGTTCGCTGGTCTCGCCGTCCTCGCGCGCCTCGCGGGTGTGCATCTTAACGCAAAAGGCGCACTGGTTGATCTGGGAAGCGCGAAGCAGCACCAGATGCTGGAGCTTTTTGTCGAGGCCGTGCTTGTCGATCACCGGATGAATCGCGGCCAGGGCCTGAAGGACGTCGGGAACGCTTTGATGATAGTCGAAGGCACCGGAATTGCTCATGTCAGTCTCCATCGTCATGAGGATTGTACCCTGATGACGATGGAGAGGCAGCATTTGTGACATGCGGGTTCAGCGTTGGCGTATTCTCTGTGGCCCAAGCGCCTGTGATCCGGGGGTTTGTCACGCTGGGGCCTGTTTCACGTTGTCTAAGTCAGGTCTTCCTGCAGGTCGATCTCGAGATTGCGCATTTCGCTCGTCAGTTCGCACCGCACGCCGAGCGGACTGAAGTCGAGCGCGACGGTTCCGCGAAAGTCCTGGGCAAGCGCATGTTCGACGAGGGTGGAGCCGAAGCCGCGCCGTTCCGGCTTTTTCACCTCGGGGCCGTCCCGTTCTATCCAGGAAAGCCGGAACAGTTCCGTGCTGCCCGGGGTGCCTATCCGCCAGGACACGTCAATGTGTCCGGTCGTGGTGGAGAGGGCGCCATACTTGACGGCGTTCGTCGCCAGTTCGTGGATCGCGAGGGCAAGCGCCAGGGACTGTCTTGCCGACAGGTCCAGGGGCGGCCCGTCCGCCGTGATCTGGCCCGATCCGGTGCGGTGGGGGGTCAGCGCACCATCGATGACCTCGCGGATCGGCGCGGTTCCCACCCGCGACTGCGTGAGGATCCTGTGCGCGTCTCCCAGCGCCCGGATGCGCTGGTTTATGGTCGCCTGGGCCTCTTCCTTGGTGCGGGCGCTGCGGAATGTCTGATTGGCGATGGCCGCCACCGTCGCCAGCGTGTTGTTGATCCGGTGCGCGAGCTCGCGGTTGATGAGTCTGGCGTGCTTCTCGGCGCTTACAGTCGCCGTCGTCTCGATGACGGTATCCATCATTCCGCCAACGCGGCCATGCTCGTCGCGGATCGGACTGTAGCAGAACGTGAAATAGGCCTGCTCCGGATAGCCAAAGCGGGAGATCATCAGCGGGAAGTCCTCGATGAAGGTTGCTTCGCCGGCATACGCCTTGTCCGCAATCGGCCCGATCGTATCCCAGGCCTCCGCCCAGATGTCCTTGAACGACCGGCCCAATGCCTCCGGCTTGTCGCCGAGAATCGGTCGGAAGGCATCATTGTAGAGGGTGATGTAGTCCGGGCCCCAGACGATGCACTTCGGGAAGCTGGAATTGACCATCATCCCGACGGCGATCGCGAGCGCCGGCGGCCATTCGCCGAGCGGGCCAAGTGCCGTGCTTTCCCAGTCGAAGCGGCGAATTGCGGCTCCCATCGCGCCGCCCCCGTCGAGGAAATGAGCCTGATCTATGGTGTCCATAGCTTGTCTGATCGTCGTGCCGTCTGCCCACCCGCGTCGGCTCCATTAGAGGCAATTTTCACGAGGCGCAACTCTCCGGTTTTCGGGAAGAATTGCATCAGGAGCGCGCTAGCGGCCGGAGCGCCCCAGGACTGCCATCAGCTCGGAGATCTTCTGGCGCTGCTCGTCCTTGTCGCCGCTCGAGATCGCGTGCTCGACGCAATGGGCGACATGGTCGCGCAGCACTTCCTCCTCGACGCGCTTCAGCGCGGCACGGACAGCATCGATCTGGGTGACGATGTCGATGCAGTAGCGGTCGTCGGCGACCATCCGGGCGATGCCGCGCACCTGCCCCTCGATACGGCCGAGCCGTTTTGAAACCGCTGTCTTGGCTTTGTCCTGCATCCTTGTCAAATACCCCCTGGCGGTATATGTAGTCAAGCGAAAGGGGATACCCCCATAGGGTATCTGATCGCCGCCCAGACCAAACCGAGATGACCATGTCAAGCGACCACGCCTCCTGCTGCAGTCACGACAAGTCCGCCGAAACGAACGCGGTGCCCGACGGCAAGGCCATCGACCCGGTGTGCGGGATGACGGTTGATGTCGCGACCGCGAAGCACTCAACCGAGCACGACGGCGCGACTCATTACTTCTGTAGCGCGAGGTGCCGGGAAAAGTTCGTCGGCGATCCGGATGCGTATCTCAAGGCTACGGATCCCGTCTGCGGCATGACGGTCACCAAGGCGACCGCCAAGCATACCGCCGTGCACGAGGGCACCACGTACTACTTCTGCAATCCGAAATGCCTGGAAAAATTCACCGCCGATCCGGGGAAATATCTCGCCGATGTCCGCCCCGAGGAGCCGGTGATCGAAGGCGCGATCTATACCTGCCCGATGGACCCGGAGATCCAGCAGATCGGTCCGGGCACCTGCCCGATCTGCGGCATGGCGCTGGAGCCGATGATGGTGACGGCGGATTCCGGACCCAATCCGGAACTGGTCGATTTCACCCGCCGGTTCTGGATCGGCCTGGTGCTGACGCTGCCGGTCTTCTTGCTGGAGATGGGCGGGCATGTGCTGGGCCTGCATATCCTGCCGCAGGCGACATCGAACTGGGTGCAGTTGGTGCTGGCGACGCCGGTGGTGCTGTGGTGCGGCTGGCCGTTCTTCGAACGCGGCTGGAAATCGGTCGCAACGTGGAACCTCAACATGTTCACCCTCATCGCGATGGGCACGGGCGTTGCCTGGGTCTATTCGGTGGTGGCAACCGTCGCGCCCGGCGTATTTCCGCAGACCTTCCGCGGCATGGACGGGTCGGTTGCCGTCTACTTCGAGGCGGCCGCCGTGATCATCGTGCTGGTGCTGCTCGGCCAACTCATGGAACTGAGGGCGCGCGAGCGCACCGGCGGGGCAATCAAGGCGCTCTTGGATCTCGCTCCGAAGACCGCGCGGCGCCTTAACGACGACGGGTCCGACGAGGAAGTGTCGCTCGAGGACATCGCCATCGGCGACCGTCTCCGGGTGCGCCCCGGCGAGAAGGTTCCGGTCGACGGCGAAGTGGTCGACGGGCGCTCTGCGGTGGATGAATCCATGGTGACGGGCGAATCCATGCCGGTCACAAAGGCGGTGGGTGAGGCCGTCATCGGCGGCACCATGAACCAGTCCGGCGCGCTGGTGATCCGTGCCGACAAGGTCGGCAGGGACACCATGCTGTCGCGCATCGTGCAGATGGTCGCCGACGCCCAGCGCTCGCGCGCGCCGATCCAGCGGCTGGCCGATCAGGTGGCCGGCTGGTTCGTGCCGGCCGTCGTTGCGGCTGCCGTGATCGCCTTCGTCGTCTGGTCGCTGTTCGGGCCGGAGCCGCGCTTTACCTTCGCGCTGGTTGCCGCCGTCAGCGTACTGATCATCGCCTGCCCCTGCGCGCTGGGCCTGGCGACGCCGATGGCGATCATGGTCGGCGTCGGGCGCGGCGCGAGCGCCGGCGTGCTGATCAAGAACGCCGAAGCCCTGGAGCGGATGGAAAAGGTCGATACGCTGGTGGTCGACAAGACCGGCACGCTGACCGAAGGCAAACCGGCGGTGACCGAGATCGTCGCGGCGGGTATCGAGGAGGCGGAGCTCCTGCGGCTTTCGGCAAGCGTGGAACGGGCGAGCGAGCATCCGCTGGCCGCGGCTATCGTTGCTGCGGCGGAGGCGCGCGATATCACGCTCGCTGAGGCGACCGATTTCGATTCCCCGACCGGCAAGGGCGCGCTCGGCACCGTGGACGGTCGAAAGGTTCTGCTCGGGTCCGCGGGATTCCTGCGCGAGCATGGCATCGATGTCGGCCCGCTCGCCGAGAAGGCCGAGGCGCTGCGCAAGGATGGCGCGACGGCGATCTTCGCCGGCGTCGACGGTACCGCCGCGGGCGTCATCGCCATCGCCGATCCGGTCAAGGAAACCACACCGGCGGCGATCAAGGCGCTGCATGCCGAAGGCATCCGCGTCGTCATGCTGACCGGCGACAACCGCACCACGGCGGAGGCCGTGGCGCGTCGGCTCGGCATCGACGAGATCGAGGCGGAAGTACTGCCGGATCAGAAGAGCGCAGTGGTTGAGAAGTTCCGCAAGGAGGGCCGTGTCGTCGCCATGGCCGGCGACGGGGTGAACGACGCGCCGGCGCTGGCGGCCGCCGACATCGGCATCGCCATGGGATCGGGCACGGATGTCGCCATCGAGAGCGCCGGCGTGACGCTTCTGAAGGGCGACCTCACCGGCATCCTGAAGGCGCGCCGGCTCAGCCAGGCGACGATGCGAAACATCCGCCAGAACCTGTTCTTCGCGTTCATCTACAATTCCGCCGGCGTGCCGATCGCGGCTGGCATCCTCTACCCGTTCCTGGGGCTGCTGCTGTCGCCGATGATCGCGGCGGCGGCGATGTCGCTGTCGTCGGTTAGCGTCATCGGCAACTCGTTGCGCCTGAGGAAGGTGAAGCTGTAAAAGGTGGGGGCGGAATTAGCCGCTCCTGGATTCCCGCCTTCGCGGGAATGAGCGGATGGAGAAAGGCCATGCTCAACTCTTCCGTTGAAGAGTTGGCGGGCGCCCGAAGGTCTGCCCCTACCCGAAGCTCTTCCCCTTATCGGTACCCGAGCGCCTACGACTCTCGGGCAACCGTCCTTTTTCCCGCTCATTCCCGCGAAGGCGGGAATCCAGAGGCGGCACGGCATGACTTGGGTGAGGTAAGCCAGCAATAAGTTGGGGATCGCCGCGACCTAAAGGTCCCCGCCCTCAAGCGCATAATCCTCGGCGATCTGGGCGGCCACCAGTTCCTGCAGATGCCAGAGGTGGCGGTCGTGGATGCCCATCTCTTCGAGGTGCGTGACGGTGTTGAAGAGATATTCCGCGCAGGAGCCGATGTGCCCGCAGGCGCGCGCCAGCATCTTCGCAGTTTCTTCCATCGGCAGGCGGCCGACATAGGCCGGACCCTTGCGGTTCATGACGAAGGCCAGCGCCGGCACCGGGCCCTGTTCGGTCTGCGCGGTGACCCAGCGTGCCATATTGTTTGACGGGCGCATGCGCATCTCGCGCTCCAGCAGCTTGCGCAACTGCGCTTCCATATTGTCGTGGTCGAGGCGGAAGATGACCCCCTTGCACTGGCCGCCCCGGTCGAGCGCCATCATCAGACCAGGCTGCTCCGGCGTGGCGCGCCATTGGCGCATGTAGAGGCAGAAGGAGCGGTGATAGCCGCGGATCGTTGCAACCCGGCTCTCCAGATACTCCATTTCAGGTTTCCAGATCAGCGAGCCGGATGCGAACAGCCAGAAGGTGTTGCCCTCGGGGCGCCGGGCCAGCAGGCCGTCGATCAGCGCCTGATATTCCTCGTCCGTATGATAGGCGTAGATCGGATCGAGGCCCTTGTTTTCGACGTGCTTGTACACGCGGGCCACGTGCTCGGCGGTTAGCGCCATCTGGCGTTTTGCCATCTGAAAATCGGTCCCCATGAGGAGTTCGCGCCTGAATCGACTTCGCAGTGCAGTAAGCAGGGCAATCAAATGCCATGATCGCCACACAATTTCCACCTTCCGGGCCGATCAGCATGGGCGTCGCACCGGAATCCGGAGTTTCCATGAGCAATCGATTGTCCCGACGGGACGTACTGGCCGGCGGCATTGGCGCCGGCGCGTTCTGTCTTCTGCCGCAATTGGCTGCGGCATCCGAAAACCCGCAGGCGCATTTCGGGCCGGCGGAAACCTTTTCATTTGACGCCTTGAAGGCGCGCGCCGAGGCGTTGGCGGCCAGGCCCTATGCGGCACCGCCCGTTCGCGCGGCCGATGTGCTGGAGACGGTCGATTTCGACGCGCACCAGCAGATCCGGTTTCGTGACGACGCCACCCTCTGGGGCGGCGAGGATCAGGAGCCCGGCGTGCAGTTCTTCCATCTAGGGCGTTACTTCAAGGCGCCGGTGAAGATGCATGTGGTCGAAGACGGCAAGACGCGCGAGTTGCTCTATTCGCCGGACTTTTTCGACATGCCGGACGACCATGCAGCCCGGGCGTTGCCCGATGACATCGGCTTTGCCGGCTTCCGCGTCATGGCGCCGGGGGCTAAGACCGACTGGCTGGCGGTGCTTGGCGCATCGTATTTCCGCACGTCAGGGCCGTTCAACCAGTACGGCTTGTCGGCGCGCGGCGTCGCCGTCGATACGGCAGCGTCCGGCCCGGAGGAATTCCCCCGCTTCAGCGAGTTCTTCCTGGAGCGCGACGGGACGGGCGGGCTGATCGTCTACGCGCTGCTCGATGGCCCTAGCCTGACAGGTGCCTACAGGATCGTCAGCCATGCGCCGAACAAGGGCATCGTCCAGGATGTTGACGCGGCGTTGTTCACCCGGGAGGCGATCGAGAAGCTCGGCGTCGCGCCGCTGACCAGCATGTTCTGGTATTCGGAGACCAACCGGGAGGATGCCCGCGACTGGCGCCCGGAGATCCACGATTCAGACGGCCTGGCGATCTGGACTGGCAGCGGCGAGCGCATCTGGCGGCCGCTCGACAATCCGCCGCGCGTCGTCACCAACGCCTTCCTCGACACCAATCCGCGCGGCTTCGGCCTGATGCAGCGCGACCGGGATTTCGAGAATTACCAGGACGACGGCGTCTTCTACGACAAGCGCGCCAGCGTCTGGGTCGAGCCGATCGGATCGTGGGGTGAGGGTTCCGTGCAGCTCGTCGAGATCCCGACCGACGACGAGATCCACGACAATATTGTAGCCTTCTGGGTGCCGCGCGCGCCCGTCGAGGCGGGGCAGGCCTTCGACTTCGCCTACCGCCTGCACTGGGTCGCCGATCAGCCGAACCCGGCGCCGGTTGCCAGGGTCGTTTCGACGCGGATCGGCATGGGCGGCATTCCCGGCCAGCCGCGCCCGCCGGGCGTGCGCAAGTTCGCGGTCGATTTCGAAGGCCCGACGCTTGCCGGTCTGGACCGGGACAGCGGCGTCGAGGTGATCATCGAGGCAAGCCGTGGCGCGGTGAGCGGGGCGATCGCCTACCCGGTGGTCGGCACGGACCGCTGGCGGGTGATCTTCGATCTGGAGGCGACCGGTCACGAGCCCGTCGATCTCAGGATGTACGTGCGCCATGACGACACGGCGCTCAGCGAGACGTGGATCTACCAGTATTTCCCGACCGCGCTGGCGTAAGGGGGGAGTCGTCCTAGCCCGACCCCTGCACCTTACGTCATTGCCGGGTTTGACCCGGCAATCTCCGGCAGGATGGCACGAGATGCCCGGATCAAGTCCGGGCATGACGTGGGGAGCGAGAGGGCACGGCGATTAACAGTCACCCACTCGCATGACACGAGCACCGCGGCGCACTAAGGTCTCCCCGGCCAATTTTGGGGGACTTCACGTGCTGCTACAAGACGACCCGCTCCGCGCGTTCATGCGCTATCCCGCGACGCCCGTCGCGCATGCCGACAACGGACCGCTTTCCGGGCTGACACTCGCGGTGAAGGATCTGTACGACGTCGCCGGCTATCCGACCGGCTGCGGCAATCCGACGAAACTTGCCGAGGCGTCCATAGCCGAGACCAACGCGCCGGCGGTGCAGGCGCTGCTCGACGCGGGCGCGGAGTTCGTCGGCAAGACAATCACCGACGAACTGGCCTTCAGCCTGCAGGGACAGAACGCCCACTACGGCACGCCGGTCAATCCGGCGGCGCCGGACCGTATCCCCGGCGGCTCGTCGTCGGGCTCGGCCTCGGCGACGGCGGGCGGACTGGCGGATTTCGCGCTTGGCACCGACACCGGCGGCTCGGTTAGGGCGCCGGCGAGCTATTGCGGACTGTACGGCTTGCGCCCGACGCATGGGCGCATAGATATCGCCGGCTGCATGCCGCTGTCGCCGAGCTACGATACGGTCGGCTGGTTTGCCCGCGACCCCGAAACCATCGGTCGGGTTGCGGACGTGCTGCTCGGCGAGGACAGTGCGGATCTGCCCGATGGACGGCCGGCGTTCCTGAGCGACGTGTTCGACCTTATGATCGACGACGAGACCAAGGCAGCCCTTCTGCCGGCGCTGGCACAGGCCGAGGCGGTGATCGGCGAGACCGAGCATGGCATCGTCGCCGCGAGTGGCATCGCGCCGCAGGGACTTGAGGACTGGCTGCTAGTGTTCCGCACCACGCAGGCCTCCGAGATCTGGGACATGCACGGTGCCTGGATCGAGACGCATAATCCGCAATTCGGACCGGGTGTGCGCGATCGATTCGAGTGGGCGCGCCGCGTCAACCGGAACGAGAACGCCAAGGCACAGGCCTGGTCGCTGCACGCCAAGGTTCGCCGTCATATCCGTGAACTCGCCTCGGCGCGGCTGCTGGTGCTGCCGACGGTGCCGACCATCGCGCCGCTTGCGGCGACACCTGTCGAGGAGCTCGAGGTCTTCCGAAACCGGGCACTGTCGATCCTGTGCATTTCCGGCATCTCCGGCCTGCCGCAGGTCACCATGCCGCTCGCCACGCACGATGGCTGTCCTCTCGGCATTTCGATCATCGGTCCGTCCGGCAGCGACCGTGCTCTGGTGGAATTGGCGGGCAAGATTGCGGCGGCGTAAGGGGAGGCGTCCCTAATCTCCCATAGCCGCGCCTTCGCGGCGCGGGTCGGAGCCGCCGGTAAGATCCCTGTCTCCGACGACGATGATATTGAGACCGCTGGTCATGGTCCTGGCGACGGCTTTGTGGCCGAAGGCGTCGAGGGCGGTGATCCACTGGCCGGCGTCGGAGACATCCTCGACCTCGAAGGGGCCGTTGCGGCTGCCAAAGTTAAATAGCGCGGCGGCGGCCTGCGGGTCGTAGCCCCAGTCGACATAAGCGACAATCGCCTTCACCACATAGGGAATGATGCGGCTGCCGCCCGGTGAGCCGAGCACCATCGCCAGCTTGCCATCGGGATCGAACACCATGGTTGGCGCCATAGATGAGCGTGGGCGCTTGCCGTCTTCGACGCGGTTGGCAATGTCTTTTCCATCGGCGTCCTTCGGGGCGAAGGAAAAGTCGGTCAGTTCGTTGTTGAGCAGGAAGCCGTCGACAAACAGCCGGGACCCGAAGGCCGATTCGATGGAGGCCGTCATCGAGACGGCGTTGCCGTCCGCGTCGACCACCGAGACCTGGGTGGTGCCCGGGGCTTCCTTGGTGGCGTCCTTGCCGGGCGCGGACGCCGCCTCGGGGGGATTGCCCGGCTCGCGTTTACCGCCGGCCTTGGCGGGGTCGATCAGGGCCGACCGCTGCGCGATGTAGCGCGCATTGAGCATGCCCGCCGGTACAGTGACGAATTTGGGGTCGGCGACAAAGCGGTCGCGGTCGGCGAAGGCGAGGTTTTCCGCCTCGCCGATCAGGTGCAGGGCTTCCGGGGTCGGCTTCTTGCCGAGATCGAAGCGTTCGAGCAGCTCCAGCGTCTGGGCAACGGCGAGGCCGCCGGACGAGGGCGGGCCCATGCCGCAGACCTTGTAGCCGTGATAATCGCCGCAGACGGCCGGGCGCTCGATGGCGCGGTAATCGGCCAGGTCGTCGGTGGTCATGTCGCCGGGATTGCGCCAGGCGTTGGTGACGGCGCCGACGATGTCCTCGGCGATTTCGCCTTGATAGAAGGCCTTCGGCCCGCCGTCGGCGATACGCTGCAGGGTCTCGGCGTAGGCCTGGTTCTTGAGGACCTGGCCGAGCAGCGGCGCGGTGTTGTCTGGCCCGAGGAAATACTCCTGGGCCTCGGACGAGAACGCGTCCGCGCCCATACGCTCGACCAGGGCCGACAGGCGCGGCGAGGTGCCGAAACCATCCTGGCCCAGCGCGATGGCATCGTCGAACAGCCGCGCCCAAGGCAGTTTGCCGTGCTGCGAATGAACCTCGTGCAGCATCGCGACGAGACCCGGCACGCCGACCGACAGGCCGCCGGGCACCATCTGCGGCCATGGATTGGGCTGGCCGTCGGCATTCAGGAACCGCTCCGGCGTCGCTGCGGCCGGTGCAGTCTCGCGGCCATCCCAGGTGGTCAGCTTTTTCGACGTCTCGTCCCAGTGCAGCAGAAAAGCCCCACCGCCCAGACCCGCCGATTGCGGCTCAACGAGGCCGAGCACCAGCATCGCGGCGATTGCCGCGTCGGCCGCGCTGCCGCCGTCGCGGAGCGCCTTCAGACCGGCGGACGCCGCCAGCGGATGGGCCGCGACGACCATCTGCTTGTCGGCTTCCACGGGAGGTGTCGCCGTGCCGACGCTCGCCGGCTCGGGCGTGGCGGGGCTCAATGTCTGAGCGTGGACCGGCGTGTAAAGAAGCGCGAGCCCGGTCGCGAGCAGGATGGCGGAGAGGCCAGAACGGAATGGATTCGGCATGGTCG
>CAJQNW010000284.1 GCA_905479765.1 uncultured Tepidamorphus sp.
TCGCGCGACGTGCTCAAGGCACTCTATCCCGACTACCAGGAAGAACGGCCCAAGCGCGGCGCGCCGAGCCGCAAGGAGGACGGCTGGTTCGGCCTTCGCCGCGCCATGAACCTGAAATTCCGCTCGCCTGTCGCCGAAACCGACGGGCGCAGCGGCGCTATTCCGATCCGCGGTATCAAGGGCGATTTGCCGGTACGCTTCGCCGAGAACGGCGGCGCGGTGCCAGGTGACCGCATCGTCGGGATCATGACGCCTGGCGAGGGGATCACCATCTATCCGATTCAGTCGCCGGAGCTGAAGACTTTCGACGATTATCCCGAGCGCTGGCTTGACGTGCGCTGGGACATCGAGGAGGAAAACCCGGAGCGGTTTCCCGCTCAGATCCTCGTTCGCGCCATCAACGAACCGGGCACGCTTGCCCAGGTTGCCCAGGTGATCGCCGAAAACGACGGTAACATCGACAACGTCAAGATGACGGGCCGCACGGCCGACTTCCACGAGATGGTGATCGACCTGGAAGTCTGGGACCTGAAGCACCTCAACTCTATCATTTCGTTGTTGAAGGCTATCAAGGTCGTCAATTCGGTAACCCGTGTGAACGGATAGGGAGACGATAATGGACAAGGATGCCGTCCTCGACGAGTTCCGCGCCGCCGGGGCGCTTCTGGAAGGCCATTTCGTGCTGTCGTCGGGCCGTCACAGCCCCGCCTATATGCAATGCGCCCGCGTCCTGATGGACGCCTCCCGCGCCGGACGCCTCTGCGCGGCGCTTGCCGACAAGATCCGGGCCCGGATCGACGAACCGTTCGATCTCGTCGTGTCGCCGGCGATGGGCGGCGTCGTGGTCGGCTACGAAATGGGCCGCCAACTCGGCGTGCCTGCGATCTTCATGGAGCGTGTCGACGGCAATTTCACGCTAAGGCGCGGTTTCGACATAGTGCCGGGCGCCCGCTGCCTGATGGTCGAGGACGTGGTGACCACCGGCCTTTCGTCGCGCGAATGCATCGCCGCGATCACGGCGGTGGGGGGGAACTGCGTGGCGGCCGCCTGCCTCGCCGACCGGTCCAACGGCACGGCTGATGTCGGCGTGCCCCTGGTGGCGCTGGTGGCGCTTGATGTTCCCTCCTATGCCGACGGCGACGTTCCGCAGGCGCTTCTGGACATCCCGGTCTCAAAACCCGGCAGCCGGTTTCTGAAATCGTAAGGGCTGGCATATAGGCTGTGGTGTATTACCTTCAGTGATCCCCTTGGCCCTGAAGGGCCGCGAACCGAGTTGAAGCTGCTCAGTGCCCCATGTTGTTCAAGCGTAGAGACAGGGCTCCGATACACGAGCGCATCCGCGTCGCCCTTTGGCCGCGCCGGTCGTGGCGGCGTTCGTTCAGCTATATCGGCAAGCGGGTCCTGCGACTGTCGGCCACGCCCCATGCCATCGCCGCGGGATTTGCCGCAGGTGCCATGGTTTCGTTCACGCCGTTCGTCGGCCTGCACTTCATCATTGCCGGTGTCATCGCCTATGTGACCAAAGGCAATATTCTCGCCTCTGCACTGGGAACCGCGGTCGGAAATCCGCTGACGTTTCCCTTTATCTGGACTGCTTCCTACCGGGTCGGCCTGTTGATCCTCGGCGCCCACGGTGGCCATCATCCGCCGATCGACATGAGTCTCGGCCTGCTCGCCCATTCGTGGGATAGCCTGCGGCCGGTGATTTCCACGATGCTGATTGGAGCTGTGCCCCTTGGCATTATCTCGTGGATCATCTTTTATTTCCTGGTCCGCGGCATCGTGCGCTCGTTCCAGGAGGCGCGCCGCCGCCGCATTGAGCAGCATGCCGCCCGCCGGGCGGAACTCAAACCCTCTTCGCTTGGGAGTGAAGGTTGATGTCGATGACCGGTAACAGGGCCGACTATCTGCGGCTCGGTGTGAACATCGATCACGTGGCGACCATCCGCAACGCTCGCGGCGGTCGTCATCCCGATCCCGTACGCGCCGCCCATATCGCCGCCGAGGCCGGGGCGGACGGAATCACCGCGCATCTGCGCGAGGACCGGCGTCACATCACCGATGAGGATATCGCCCGCTTGAGCGTCGAGATCGACCGGCCGCTCAATCTGGAGATGGCCGCGACCGACGAGATGCTGCGAATTGCGCTGCGGCACAAGCCGCACGCCGCCTGTATCGTTCCCGAAAAGCGCGAGGAGCGCACGACCGAGGGCGGTCTGGATGCCGCTGGTGGCCATAATCAGCTCAAGCATTTCGTCAGCGAACTGAGCGGGATCGGCATCCGGGTGTCGCTGTTCATCGAGGCCGAGGAGCGGCAGATGGACGCGGCCGCTTCGCTCGGCGCCCAGGTGGTCGAGATCCATACCGGGCGCTATTGCGACCTGGCTCTTGCCGGCGACGGTCCGGGCCGGGAGCGGGAACTGGATCGCATTCGCGAAGCGGCACGCTACGCCGCCGCGCTTGGGCTGGAGGTACATGCCGGTCATGGTCTGACGTTTGAAACGGTCGGCGGCGTCGCCGCGATCCCTGAAGTCGTCGAGCTCAATATCGGTCACTTTCTGATCGGCGAGGCGATCTTTTCAGGGCTCGATTCCGCGATGCGCCGAATGCGCGCGCAGATGGATACGGCCCGCGCCAGGCTCGCCGGGCAGGCGTGATCCGTTGAAACCGGAAATCCGATGATTATCGGGATCGGCAACGATCTCATCGACATCCGTCGCATCGAGAAATCGCTTGATCGATGGGGCGACAAGTTCGCCTTGCGGCTGTTCACCGAAATCGAACGGGCGAAGTCCGATCGCCGCAAGTTGCGCGCCGCCTCCTACGCCAAGCGGTTCGCCGCCAAGGAGGCTTGTTCCAAGGCGCTGGGGACCGGCTTTCGGCGCGGCGTCTACTGGCGGGACATGGGTGTGGTCAATCTGCCAAGCGGCCGGCCGACAATGCAGCTGACCGGCGGCGCGCGGCGAATACTCGACGAGATCACGCCGGAGGGCTGCGCCGCACAGATCGACTTGACGATCACCGACGACTGGCCGCTGGCCCAGGCTATCGTCATCATCTCCGCGGTGCCCGCTGACGGAATGCCCAAGGGATGATTTCGCCATCAGTTGCCGCGTTTTTGCCATTTGCCGGGCATTGATTGCGGCCCGAACACGAACCCGCTATACGGAGCAGGCCTCCGGCCACCGGCTCCCCGGAGAATTCATCGATGAGTGTCATGAGCGATAAGAAGCCCAAGGAACAGGGCGGGTTCGGCGAAACCGTCCGCGTCGTCATCCATGCCCTGATTCTGGCATTGATCGTCCGCACGTTTCTCTTTCAGCCATTCAATATTCCGTCCGGATCGATGATGCCGACGCTGCTCATCGGCGACTATCTGTTCGTGTCGAAATACAGCTACGGCTATTCGCGCTATTCTTTCCCGTTCGGACCGAACCTGTTCTCGGGCCGGATCTGGGCGAGCGAGCCGACGCGCGGCGACGTTGCCGTGTTCAAGCTGCCTCGCGACCCGGAAACCGACTACATCAAGCGTGTGATCGGCCTGCCGGGCGACAAGATCCAGGTTCAGGGCGGCATTCTCCACATCAACGGCGAGGCGGTTCCGCGTACGAAGACCGAGGATTACGTCGGTACCGACGGCAATGGCCGCCAGACCCGCGTCGCCCGTTACATCGAGACGCTGCCGAATGGCGTTTCCTACGAAGTGCTGGAACTCGGCGACAACGGCTTTGCCGACAATACGCCGGTCTTCGAGGTGCCTGCCGGCCACTTCTTCATGATGGGCGACAACCGCGACAATTCGACTGACAGCCGGTTCCTCAGCCAGGTGGGTTACGTGCCCTTCGAGAACTTTGTCGGTCGGGCCGACCTCATCTATTTCTCGATCGACGAGAACACCTCCATCTGGGAAGTCTGGAAATGGCCGACTGATCTGCGCTGGGGCCGGTTCTTCGACTCCGTGAATTGATGGCCGCACCGCCGCCCGATGCGCTCGCGGATGTCCTGGGATATCGGTTTAAGGACGATCGCCTGCTGAGCGAGGCGTTGACTCATGCCAGCGCCGTCGGCGGTGGGAGCGCCACCTATCAGCGGCTCGAGTTTCTTGGCGACCGGGTTCTGGGCCTGGTCATCGCCGATATTCTCTTTGAAGCCCACGCGGACGCCGACGAGGGCGAACTGTCGCGCCGGCTGGCCGCGCTGGTGCGCCGCGAGACGTGCGCCGACGTTGCCCGCGACATCGGGCTCGGCGCGCACATCCGGCTCGGAGACGGCGAAGCGCAAACCGGCGGGCGGCGCAAGGATGCTATTTTGGGCGACGTGTGCGAGGCAATCATCGGCGCAATCTATCTCGACGGCGGTCTTGGCCCCTCTCGAGAGTTCATAGAGCGCGCCTGGGCCGATCGGATGCACGAGGAATCCCCGCGTCTCAAGGATGCGAAGACCTCGCTGCAGGAATGGGCGCATGTCCGCGGGCACGGGCAGCCGGTCTATCGGCTGTTGTCGCGAACCGGCCCCGATCACGCCCCGAAATTTACGATCTCGGTGACCGTGCCGGACCTCGATCCGGCTGAGGCTACGGGATCCAGCAAGCGTGTCGCCGAACAGGCGGCCGCGGAAGCGGTTCTGCTACGCGAGGGCGTCTGGAACGGCGGAGAGAACGATGTCTGAAAACGATAAAGACGCTGACGGACGCGAAAGTGACGATGCTGGGAACACTGGCCCGGTCAAGGGTGGCCCCGACGGGCCCGGCGTAGGAGCGGTCACGAGCCCCGACAATCCGCGCTGCGGCTTCGTTGCCCTGATAGGCGCGCCGAATGCCGGCAAGTCGACGCTGCTTAACCGTCTGGTTGGCGCGAAGGTATCGATCGTCACCCACAAGGTGCAGACGACCAGGACACTGGTGCGCGGGATTGCGCTGAAGGACAATACGCAGATCGTCTTCGTCGATACGCCGGGCATTTTCAGTCCGCGCCGGCGCCTCGACACCGCGATGGTCCGCACAGCCTGGTCGGGTGCTTCCGACGCCGACCTCGTCGTCCTGCTGAGCGATGCGCGCAAGGGTTTCGACGAGACGGCCCGGGCGATCGTCGAGAAAC
>CAJQNW010000285.1 GCA_905479765.1 uncultured Tepidamorphus sp.
TCCTTCTGCGAGATGAACACGGTCTCGACGTCGACGCCCTGTTCCTTGAACAGGCCGGCCTTCTCGGCCAGCGTCAGCGGCGCAAAGCCGGTCCAGCCGCTCATGCCGATCTTGATCTTCGGCATGTCCTGGGCCCGCACGATGGCCGGCATGGCAAGCACCGCCGCCCCGGCGGCGATGGACTTCAGTGTGTTACGACGCGTAATCATTTCTTTCTCCCGTTAACGGCGACGGACACAGGCCGTCGCGATCACCTGACAAGGCACGCCAGCAAGGCTCGTGCCGTTTTGCATGCGTTGATGCCTCTTTGATTTCCCTCGTGTTTTTTCAAGCCTTTTTGGATCGGCCAGCCCGGCACGGCGCCAGTCTGCCTAATCTTCGAGCGATGGCAGGGTGAGCCCGTTTTCGCGGGCGCAGTCGATGGCGATGTCGTAGCCGGCGTCGGCATGGCGCATGACGCCCGACGCCGGATCGTTCCAAAGCACCCGCTTCAGGCGTTCCGCCGCTTCCTCCGTCCCGTCGGCGACAATCACCATGCCGGAGTGTTGCGAGTAGCCGATGCCGACGCCGCCGCCGTGGTGGATCGACACCCAGGTCGCGCCCGACGCGCAATTGAGCAGCGCGTTGAGCAGCGGCCAGTCGGCCACCGCGTCCGAGCCGTCCATCATCGCCTCGGTCTCCCGGTTCGGGCTCGCCACCGAGCCTGAATCGAGATGATCGCGCCCGATGACGATCGGCGCCTTCAGTTCTCCTTTGGCGACCATCTCATTAAATGCCAGACCCAGCCTGTCGCGGTCTCCAAGCCCCACCCAGCAAATGCGCGCGGGCAGGCCCTGGAACTGGATGCGCTCGCGCGCCATGTCGAGCCAGGTGTGCAGGTGCGGATCGTCCGGGATCAGCTCCTTCACCTTCTGGTCCGTGCGGTAGATGTCCTCCGGATCGCCTGACAGGGCGGCCCAGCGGAACGGTCCGACGCCCCTGCAGAACAGCGGCCGGATATAGGCGGGCACGAAGCCGGGGAACCCGAAGGCGTCGGCGCATCCCGCCTCCAGCGCCATCTGCCGGATGTTGTTGCCATAATCGAAGGTCGGTACGCCCTCGCGGGAAAACCACAGCATCGCCTCGACCTGGTCCTTCATCGACAGCTTCGCCTCGCGGATCGTCTCGTCCGGATCGCTGACGCGCTTTTCGTCCCACTCTTCCAGGCTCCAGCCGGCGGGCAGGTAGCCGTTCAGCGGATCGTGCGCCGAGGTCTGGTCGGTGACCGCGTCGGGAACGACGCCGCGCCGCACCAGTTCGGGGAAGACCAGCGCCGCGTTGCCGAGCACGCCGACGGAGACGGGTTTCTTCTCGGCGCCAGCGCGCTTGATGATCTCCAGCGCCTCGTCGAGGTTTTCGGCCTGCACGTCGAGATAACCGGTCTTCAGCCGCATCTCGATGCGCGACGGGCGGCATTCGACGGCGAGCATCGAGGCGCCGGCCATGGTGGCGGCCAGCGGTTGCGCACCGCCCATGCCGCCGAGCCCCCCGGTCAGGATCCATTTGCCTTTCAGATCGCCGCCGAAGTGCTGGCGGCCCATCTCGACGAAGGTCTCGTAGGTGCCCTGAACGATGCCCTGGCTGCCGATGTAGATCCAGGAGCCGGCCGTCATCTGGCCGTACATCATCAGGCCCTTTTTATCGAGCGCGTTGAAATGCTCCCAGTTCGCCCAGTGGGCGACGAGGTTGGAATTGGCGATCAGCACGCGCGGCGCGTCGGCATGGGTCTTGAAGACGCCGACCGGCTTGCCCGACTGGATCAGGAGCGATTCATCGCCTTCCAGCGCCCGCAGGGCCGAGACGATCCGGTCGTAGGACCGCCAGTCGCGCGCCGCCCGGCCGATGCCGCCGTAGACGACGAGCTCGTGCGGGTTCTCGGCGACATCCGGGTCGAGGTTGTTCATCAGCATCCTGAGCGGCGCCTCGGTGAGCCAGCTCTTCGCCGTAAGCTCGCTCCCGTGCGGCGAACGGATCTCGCGGGCGTTGTCGATGCGGCTGTCGAGCGTCATGGGCTTTCTCCGTACGTGCGGGCGCCTGCTTCCATCATGGCTTCGAGCACGCGGCGCAGCACCCGCCGTGTGGGCGCGGCTTTTTCCGCGTCGTAGGTCCAGGGCGGGGATTCCAGCATGTAGGCGCGCTGCGCCAGTTCCATCTGGACGGCGTGGACGTGCGATATCGGCTCGCCGTAGTGGCGGGTGATCCAGCCGCCCTTGAAGCGGCCGTTGACGACATGGTCCATGTCCTTGGCGGTCGCGACGGCCTCCACTACGGCCGCCTCGATGTCCGGCGCGCAGGACGTACCGCCGTTGGTGCCGATGTTGAACACCGGCAGCGTGCCGGGAAACAGCCGCGGCACGACCGAGCGGATCGAATGGCATTCGTAGAGCAGCGCGTAGCCGTGGATGTCGCGCACGCGGTCGATCTGTTCGCGCAGCGCGGTGTGATAGGGCCAATAGGTGCGGTCGCGCCTCAGCCCGATCTCCATCTCGCCGGGTTCGAGGCCCCGCTTGTAGAGCGGCTCGCCGTCGAAGGTCGTCGACGGACAGAGCTCCGTCGTCGCCTGGCCGGGATAGAGCGAGGCGCCGGAGGGATCGCGATTGACGTCGATGACGTAGCGCGACTGCCGTGCCTCGACGATTGTCGGATCGAGATCGTCTGCGAAATCGTAGAGCCGTGGCATCCACCAGTCGGTGTCGGATATCGCCTGCCCCGTCTCGTTGAGCCGGCTGGCAACCTCGGGCGGAATGTCGGTGCCCGCATGCGGGATCGACAGGATCAGCGGACTGCCGCCCTGCGTCACGCTGACGGGGCCGATGCGCGTACCAGTGCCGCTCATGTCGCGTGCTCCAGTACAGGAAGCGGAATGTCGGAAGCCGCAGCAAGGATCGCGCCTTCGCCGACAAGCCGCGCGGCCGCTTCCAGATCCGGGGCCATGTAGCGGTCCTCGTTCAGCGGCTGCACCTCCACGCGGAGCGCGGCGATCGCCTGGCGCAGCGCCGCGCTGGTGGTGAGCGGGCTGCGCAGGTCGATGCCCTGGGCCGCGACCAGCCATTCGATGCCGAGGATGCGGCCGAGGTTGGCGTTCATGTCGATGAGCCGCCGCGCGCCGTGGCAGGCCATCGATACGTGATCCTCCTGGTCGGCGCTGGTCGGCGTCGAGTCAATCGAGCAGGGATTGGCGCGCTGCTTGTTCTCCGCCATCAGCGCCGCCGAGGTCACCTCGGCGATCATGAAGCCGGAATTGAGCCCCGGCTCCGGCGCCAGGAAGGCGGGCAGCCCGAACGACAGCGCCGGATTGACCAGCATGGCGATGCGCCGCTGGGCGATCGAGCCGAGCTCGGCGATGGCCAGCGCGATCTGGTCGGCGGCGAAGGCCACCGGTTCGGCGTGGAAGTTGCCGCCCGACACGATCGAGCCGTCCTCGGCCACGATCAGCGGATTGTCGGTCGCCGCATTGGCCTCGATCCGGAGCGTCTGGCCTGCCTGCCGCATCAGGCCGAGGCAGGCGCCGGCGACCTGCGGCTGGCAGCGGATGCAATAGGGATCCTGCACCCGCTCGTCGTCCTCGCGGTGGGATTCGCGGATTTCCGAGCCGGCGATCAACCCGTAGAGCGCGGCGGCCGCGTCGGTCTGCCCGGCGTGTCCCCTGAGCGCCTGCACCTCGGGCCGGAACGGCGCGGCCGATCCCATGCAGGCATCCGTCGAAAGCGCGCCCGTCACCAGCGAGGTGAGCCCGAGCCGCCAGGCGCCGAACAGGCCGGCGAGCGCCAGCGCCGTCGAGCACTGGGTGCCGTTGATCATGGCGAGCCCTTCCTTGGGCCCGAGCACGACCGGCTTGAGGCCGGCGAGCTTCAGCGCGTCGGCGCCCGGCATCCGCCGGCCCTGGAAGACAGCCTCGCCCTCGCCGATCATCACCGCGGTCACATGGGCCAGCGGCGCGAGATCGCCCGACGCCCCGACCGAGCCCTGTGCCGGCACCACCGGCATCAGGTTCGTCTTCAGCATTTCTTCCAGAAGATCGATGATTTCCCAGCGCACGCCCGACGCGCCGCGCCCGAGCGACAGAAGCTTCAAAGCCATCATGAGCCGCACCACCGGGGCGCTCAGCGCGTCGCCGACGCCCGAGGCGTGCGAGAGGATCAGGTTGCGCTGCAGCCGGGCGGTATCCTCCGGCGCGATGCGCTTGGAGGCGAGCTTGCCGAAGCCGGTGTTCACCCCGTAGACCGCCGCGCTCCCGGCAGCGGCCTTGGCGATGATGTCGGCCGACCGCTCCACTGCCGGCCGGCAGGCGGGATCGAGGCGGACCGCATCGCCGGTGCGCAGGATGCGTTCCAGCGTCGCGAGATCGACGGCGCCCGGATGCAGGACGATCGTGTCGGTCATCGAGAGGCACCCTTGTTTCTCTGCGTCGTCATCCCGGCCGGAGCGTAGCGGAGAGCGGGGATCGGGGAACCGCCGCTCCCTCCTGGGCACTCCGATCCCGGATACGCGTGAACGCGTTCCGGGATGACGATGGAGAGGGCAGAGGAAATGACGGCCATCACTTTCCCCTCCAGACGCGGGCATGCAGCGGATTGAAGCCGATCCGGTAGACCAACTCGGCGGGCTCCTCGATATCCCAGATGGCGAAGTCGCAGGCCTTGCCGGCTTCCAGCGTACCGATCTCGTCGAGCTTGCCCAGCGCGCGCGCCGCGTTGCGGGTGACGCCCGTGAGGCACTCCTCGACGGTCAGGCGGAACAGGGTTGCCGCCATGTTCATGGTCATCAGCAGCGAGGTCAGCGGCGAGGAACCGGGATTGCAGTCGGTGGCAACCGCGATCGGCACCCCTGCGAGCCGGAGCGCGTCGACGGGCGGCGCCTGCGTTTCGCGCAAGAAGTAATACGCGCCGGGCAACAGCACGGCGGTCACGCCGGCGTGCGCCATCGCGGCCGCGCCATCCTCGTCGAGATATTCCAGATGGTCCGCCGACAGGGCCTTGTATCGCGCCGCGAGTTTCGCCCCGCCGACATTGGAGAGCTGTTCGGCATGCAGCTTCACCGGCAATCCCAGCGCCTGCGCCTTGTCGAAGACCAGCGCCATCTGGTCGGGCGAGAAGGCGATTCCCTCGCAGAAGCCGTCGACGGCGTCGGCGCGGTTATCGGCGGCGATCGAGGGCAGCTGGTCGCGGCAGACACTATGGATGTAGCCGTCCGCGTCGCCCTCGAACTCCGGCGGTATGGCATGGGCGCCAAGGAAGGTGGTGACGACGCTGACGGGACGTTCGTCGGCAAGCCGCCGCGCGGCGCTGAGCATCCGCGTCTCGGCTTCTCGCTCCAGCCCGTAGCCCGACTTGATCTCGATGGTGGTGACGCCCTCGGCGATTAGCGCATCGAGGCGCGGCAGGGCGGAATTAACGAGGTCGTCCTCGCTTGAGGCCCGTGTCGCCGCGACGGTGGAGCGGATGCCGCCGCCGGCCCGGGCGATCTCCTCGTAGGAGGCGCCGGCAAGCCGCAGCTCGAATTCCCTGGCGCGGTTGCCGCCGTGCACGATGTGGGTGTGGCAGTCGATCAGGCCGGGCGAAACCCAGCGGCCGTCGAGGTCGACGGTTTCGGTGGCGCGGATGTCGGAGGCAAGCCCGCTGGCGGGTCCGGCGTAGACGATCCGCCCGGCAGTCTCGGCGATGGCGCCGGCCTCGACGATGCCGAGCCCCGGCGCGCCGGCGTCGCCCCCGCCGGCCCCCGGTTCTGCCATCGTCATCAGGCGGCCATTCGTCCACAGACGGTCGACCTGCATTGCCTCGCGCCTCCCTCGTGGCGTAATTGTCTATACATAACTATGCGATTGCGGATATGTCTATACGGAAACGCACACCGCGAGGTCCGGGCAGCAGGATGGACAGATGACGCGATTGTGGTTCGAGCAGGCACTTCTGCCCGAGGGCTGGGCGGACGCCGTCGCAGTCGAGGTGGAGGACGGCCAAATCGCCTCGGTAACGGCGAACGCGCCGCGCGATGGTGCCGAGAGCTTTGCCGGCGCGGCGGTGCCGGGCCTCTGCAACCTGCACAGCCACGCCTTCCAGCGCGGCATGGCCGGCCTCACCGAACGGCGCGGTGAGACATCTGACAGTTTCTGGACATGGCGCGAGACCATGTACCGGTTTCTCGCCCGCCTGACGCCCGACGATGTCGAGGCGATCGCCGCCGAGCTCTACGCCGAGATGCTGGAGGCAGGCTTCACGTCGGTCGGCGAGTTCCACTATCTCCACCATGCACCCGACGGCGGGCCGTACGACAACCGCGCCGAGATGGCGGTCCGCATCGCCGCGGCGGCGACGGAGACCGGCATCGGCCTGACGCTCCTGCCGGTGCTCTACGAGACCGGCAACTTCGGCGGCGTGCCGTCGACCGAGGGCCAGCGCCGCTTCGTCAACGACATCGACCGGTATCTCGACCTTGTTGAAGGATCGCGGGCGGCCGTCCGCGATCTGCCCCATGCCATAGTCGGCGTCGCCCCGCATTCGCTGCGCGCGGTGCCGCCGGCCTCGCTCGGTCGCGTGGTCGCGGCGGTCCCGGACGGGCCGGTCCACATGCATGTGGCCGAGCAGCAAAAGGAAGTGGACGATTGTCTGGCGTGGTCGGGCAGGCGTCCGGTCGCTTGGCTGCTGGAAAACCAGCCGGTCGATGCGCGCTGGTGCCTGATCCATTCGACGCACATGGGCGAAACGGAAGTCGCAGCACTCGCCGCCAGCGGCGCGGTCGCGGGGTTGTGCCCGATCACCGAATCCAATCTCGGCGACGGCATCTTCTCCGGCGTTGCGTTTCTGGAGGCCGGCGGCCGCTTCGGAGTCGGCTCGGATTCCAACGTGCGCATCTCGGTGGCTGAGGAGCTACGGGCGTTCGAGTACAGCCAACGCCTGCGTGATGAACAACGCAACTGTCTGGCGACCGAGCCCGGTTCGACGGGGCGGCAGATCTTCACCCGTGCGGTCGCCGGCGGCGCGCAGGCGCTGGGGCGCAACACGGGCGCGCTGGAAGCCGGCAGGGCCGCCGACATCGTTCGGCTCAGTCCGGATCATCCCGCGTTGGTGGCGGCCAGGGACGATAGCTGGATCGACGGCTGGGTCTTCTCCGGCGGCAACGCCTGCGTCGCCGATGTCTGGGCCGCTGGCCGGCACGTTGTCCGCGACGGCCGCCACATTGGTCGCGATCGCATCGCCCCGCGGTTCGCCGCGACCATGCGCGGACTGCTCGCATGAGCCCGCGCCTCAGCCCGCCGGTCCTCGACGGCACCGGCGCCATCTACCAGCAGATCCGCCGCGCGGTGGCCCGGCCGATCCTGCGCGGCGACTGGGCGCCAGGCGCCAAGATTCCATCCGAGCATGAGCTGACCGAACTGTTCGGTGCCTCGCGCATGACCATCAACAAGGCGCTGAGCGCGCTGGCCGACGCGGGCCTGATCGTGCGCCGCCGCCGGCTCGGGTCCTTCGTCGCCGAACGCCCGCCCGAACGCGCGGTGATGGAGATCTGGGATATCGGCGCCGAAGTTGCTCGCGCCGGCGAGGCCTATGCGTTCGAGCTGTTGGAGGCGCGCCGGTTCGACGCCGATCCTGCGACCGCCAGGCTGTTCGGGGTCAAACCGGGCACGTCGGTCGTCGAGCTGTCGGGCCGCCACCGCGCCGACGGCACACCGATCCAGCTCGAGCGCCGGCTGATCAATCTCGAGGCCGCGCCGGCCGCGGCCGGCAAGGATTTCTCGGTTTCGCCGCCGGGCCGCTGGCTGCTCGATCATGTTGCCTGGAGCGATGCCGAGCACCTGATCCGCGCCGTCAACGCCGGCGATGAAACCGCCCGTCTGCTGGAGATCGAGCCGCGGACGGCCTGTCTGGTCGTGGAAAGGCGCACCTGGTCCGATCGTGTGCCGATCACCTGGGCGGAACTGCTGAGCCCCGGCGCCGCGCGCCAGCTCGTCGGCCGGTTCTCCCAGCCGGACGCATAGTGCTTCTCGGCTTTCCAGGGTTCAGCTATCCGGCCGGAGCTTCTCGATTTCGGTGATCCGCGTCTTGGCGCTCGGCCAGATCCGTTCGGTGACGGCGGCCAGCAGCGCCTCGACCAGCGCCATCGGCGCGACGTTGGAATCCCAGTTCGACGGCACCGAGATGTGGGCCGACAGCATGTGGGTGGCGGCCTGCGAGATCGGCGACAGCCACTGGTCGGTGATCAGCACGATCTTGACGCCGCGCCCCTCGGCAAGCCGCGCCAGCGCGACGATATCGCTCTGGTAGCGGCGCATGTCGAAGACGACCAGAACGTCGTTCTTGCGCATGTCGAGCACCTGGTCGCGCAGGTTTTCGATCTGCCCGGACAGATGGATGACGCGGGTGCGCACGATTCTCAGATGCGAGGCGAGATAGCGCGCCAAGGGATCGGTGAAGCGCCCGCCGATCATGTAGATGCGGCGCCTGGGATCGGACATCAGCGTCACGATGGCGTCGAACTCGCCGGGCGGCACATGCGCGAAGGTTTCGGCGATGTTGTTTGCGACCGCGGCGCGGAACCGGTCGAACAGGCTGCTGTCGCCGCTATCGGCGGCCGGATCGAAGCTCGCCTTCATCAGCGGCGTCTTGAGCTGCGCCTCCAGTTCGTCGCGCAGCCGCCGCTGGAAGTCGGGATAGCTTTGAAACCCCACCCGGGCGACGAATCGCAGGATCGAGGGCGCGCTGACGCCGGCCCGCGCGGCGAAGTCCGCCACCGGTTCGAGGCCCGCCAGAGGGTAGGTCGCCAGCAGCACGTGCGCGGCCTTGCGCTCGGTCGCCGTGAGTTCGTGCAGACGCTCGCGCACCTGTTCGGCGATGGTCAATACGCCGTCTGTCATGGATAAATCTCGTGCCCTGCCCTCTCTTCATCAGTACCGTGCTGCGCGAATGTCGTCCAGCGCAGTGGAATTCTCATTCCAGATTTGACATCGCGCGGTGGATTGTATCTAGAATTAAAGCGCTTGAGGGTCGCCGACAGGGCGCGCCGCAAGCAAAACGGGGGGCGGGGGTCTAGCGTGGTCGAGCCGGCATCGGTCGAAGACAGTACCGGACTTGTGCGGCTCGAAGGCGCGGTGACCGCCGGCGACTTCGTCATCGTCTGCGACCATGCCTCGAACGTCGTTCCGCCCGGCTTCGGCGACCTCGGCGTCGGTGACGCCGAGATGCAGCGCCATATCGCCTGGGACCCGGGCGCGCTGCCGGTGGCGCGCGGCCTTGCGGAGCGGCTCGGATGCCCGCTGGTCTATCCCGATGCCTCGCGCCTGCTGATCGACTGCAACCGGCCGCCTGAAGCGGAAGGGTCCGTTCTCACCGTGAGCGAGGACACCGAAATCCCCGGAAACCGTAACCTCGACCCGCAGGTGCGCGGTCATCGGATCGCGGCGATCTACGACGCCTATCACGACGCCATCGACGCGGTGCTCGACGAGCGCCAGGCGGGGGGCCTCACCACGGCGGTCATCGCCGTGCACAGCTACACGCCGGTCTACAAGGGCATTGCGCGGCCCTGGCATGTCGGCATTCTCTACGACATGGACCGGCGCCTGGCCGCGCCGATGCTCGCAGCGCTGCACGCGGACATGGACCTGGTGGTCGGCGAGAACGAGCCCTACGGTCCCTGGGACGGCGTCTATCATACGCTGAGCCGCCACGCCGAGGCGCGCGGGATGGCCTGCGTGATGATCGAGATCGCCAACGACCTGATCACCGACGAAGCCGGCCAGCGGCGCTGGGCCGACAGGCTCGCGCGGGCGCTGCCGGCGGCGCCGGGGATAGCGGAATGAATTTGCTCGCCACTCAGGGCCGACCCTGCGATCAGGGTTTGTGGGCCGCAGGGAGCGCGGCCGGCCTGTCCAGGCCGGTCTCAAGCGATATATGGTTGGTCAGCTTCGCTGCGACGGGACGGGCGTGATGTCTGACGCGATCAAGGCCTATGTGAGATTCGTCGATCGCGTGAACCGCTATGTCGGGCTGTTCGCGATGTACCTCATCGTCGCGATGATCGGCATCCTGTTTTATTCCTCCATCACCAAGGCGTTCTTCCTGCCCTCGCTGTGGACGCTGGAGATGGCCCAGTTCACGATGGTCGCCTACTATCTGCTCGGTGGCGGCTATTCGTTGAAGACCGGCGCCCATGTGCGCATGGACCTGCTCTACAGTCGCTGGTCGCCGCGCACCAAGGCGGCCGTCGATTCCATCACGATCCTGTTCCTGATCTTCTTCCTGGTGATGTTGCTTGTCGGCGGCGTCTCCTCGACCGAGTACGCGATCAAGTACGGCGAGGAGAGCTATTCGGTCTGGGCGCCGAAGATGTGGCCGATCAAGGTCATCATGTGCACGGCGATCTTCCTGACGCTGCTGCAGGCGGTCGCGACCTTCTTCCGGAACGTCGCCGAAGCGGTCGGTTCGCCGATCGAGAAGACCTACCCGGAGACCTCCTCATGAGCTACGAGATGATCGCGCTCATGATGTTCTCCTCGATGATGCTGTTGCTCTTGACGGGCCAGCGCATCTACGGAGCCATCGGCTTCGTCGCGGTCGCCTCGTCGCTGCTGCTGTGGGGCGACGGCGGTTCGGAACTCGGCTTCTCGGCCATCATGAAGCTGATGAAGTGGTACCCGCTGCTGACCCTGCCGATGTTCATCTTCATGGGCTACATGCTGTCGGAGTCCGGCATCGCCGACGATCTCTACCAGATGTTCCATGTCTGGTTCGGGCCGGTTAAGGGCGGGCTGGCGATCGGCACGATCGGCCTGATGGTGGTGGTCTCGGCGATGAACGGGCTGAGCGTCGCCGGCATGGCGATCGGCGCCTCCATCGCGATGCCCGAACTGCTCAGACGCGGCTACGACAAGATCATGGTGACCGGCGTCATCCAGGCCGGATCATCGCTCGGCATCCTTGTGCCGCCGAGCGTCGTGCTGGTGCTCTACGGCATGATCGCCCGCCAGCCGATCGGCCAGCTCTGGCTCGCCGGCGTCCTCCCCGGCCTGATGATGGCCGGCCTGTTCATTCTCTACATCCTCATCCGCTGCGCGATTCAGCCCGAACTCGGACCGACGCTGCCCAAGGAAGAGCGCCAGGTCAGCTGGGCGGAGAAGATCAGGCTTCTGCAGGCCGGCATCCTGCCGTTTCTGATCTTCTTCTCGATGACCGGCCTGTTCGTCATGGGCTACACCAGCCTTGTCGAGAGTTCCGCCGTCGGCGCGGTGGCGGCAACCGTTGCGGCGCTTCTCAAGCGCCGGCTGAGCTTCAAGGTTCTGCACACCACCGTCGAGAAGACGCTCGGCATCAGCTGCATGTTCATGTGGATCATCTCGGCGGCGCTGTGCTTCGGCGCGGTGTTCGACGGGTTGGGCGCGGTCAAGGCGATCGAGCACCTGTTCATCGACACGCTGGGCCTGGGGCCGTGGGAGATCATCATCATGATGCAGATCTCCTTCATCCTGATGGGCATGTTCCTCGACGACACCGCAATGCTGGTGATCGTCGCGCCGCTCTACGTGCCGCTGGTCGCCGCCCTCGACTTCAATCTCATCTGGTACGGTGTGCTCTACACGATCACCTGCCAGATCGCCTACATGACGCCGCCGTTCGGTTACAATCTGTTCCTGATGCGCGCGATGGCTCCGCCGGAGGTAACGCTGGGCGACATCTACCGCTCGATCATCCCGTTCGTGATCGTGATGGCCGGCGCCATGGTGCTGCTCATGGTCTTCCCGGAGCTGGCGCTGTGGCTGCCCGGCAAGGTCTACGGAAATTGAGGAGGAAAACCGGACGCGCAGTCCGGAACAAGAACATTTGAAAGGGAAGGCGTCCGGGTTCTAGGAGGAACCGGAACGATTGTCCGGTCGAGCCCGATTTTTGAGAAAGTTTTCACCAGAAGGGAGCTAGCTGAAATGACCGACTCTAAAAAGCTTAGCAAACGTCAGTTTCTGAAAACCGCGGGCGTGGCGACCGCCGCGACCGGTGCGTCCGCATTGGCCGCGCCTGCCGTGCTCGGCCAGTCGCCGATCAAGTGGCGCCTGCAGACCTATGCCGGCGTCGCGCTCGCCGAGCATGTCGTCAAGCCGGCGGTCGACGCCTTCAACAAGGCGGCCAACGGCGAAATGGTCATCGAACTCTACACCGCCGACCAGCTGGTGCCGACCGGCGAGCTGTTCCGCGCCATGCAGGCCGGTACCATCGACGCCGTGCAGAGCGACGAGGATTCGATGGCAGCGCCCGTCGACGTCTCGGTGTTCGGCGGCTACTTCCCATTCGCCACGCGCTACTCGCTCGACGTGCCGGTGCTGTTCAACCAGTACGGCCTGAAGGAGATCTGGGAAGAGGCTTATTCCGAGGTCGAGAACGTCACTTGGCTGAGCCCCGGCTCGTGGGATCCCTGCCACTTCAACACCACCAAACCGATCCGCAGCCTCGAGGACCTGAAAGGTCTGCGCGTCTACACGTTCCCGACGGCGGGCAAGTTCCTCACCCAGTTCGGTGTCATCCCGGTCAACATCCCCTACGAGGACGCCGAGGTCGCCGTGCAGACCGGCGAGCTCGACGGCATGGCCTGGTCGGGCATCACCGAGGATTATACGGTGGGTTGGGCCGACGTCACCAAGTACTTCCTGACCAACAACATCACCGGCGCCTGGATCGGTTCGTTCTTCGCCAATTCCGAGCGGTGGGACGAGGTTCCCGATCATCTGAAGGCGCTGTTCCAGCTGGCCATGGATTCCTCGCACTACTATCGCCAGTGGTGGTACTGGGGCGGCGAGGCGCGGCTGCGCACCGAAGGTACCAAGCTGGAGCTGACCTCCATTCCCGACTCGGAATGGAACCAGGTGGTCAAGGCCGCCGAGACGTTTTGGGAAGAGATGGCCGCAGAGAGCGATCGCTCCAAGCGGGTCGTCGAGATCCTCAAGAACTACGCCGGCGTGATGGAAAAGGCGGGCCCGCCCTACCGCTGCACGTAAGATCGGTTCGGGCCCGGGGAAATTCTCCGGGCCCGCCCCTTGAAGTCGATTTCGCAAGTCAGAAACGAGAGTTCCCTGAAATGGCAGCCAAGCTCACCCTCGATACGCTCACCAAAGCCGTGAAGGCGGGTGACATCGACACCGTCGTCGTCTGCTTTCCCGACATGATCGGCCGGCTGGTGGGCAAGCGCTTCCAGGCCGAGCATTTCGTCGAGTCGGCGTACGAGGAGACGCACGCCTGCGACTACCTGCTCGCCAACGACATCGAGATGGAGCCGGTGCCGGGCTATGCCGCGGCCAACTGGACAAAGGGCTACGGCGACTTCGTGCTGAAGCCGGACATGGCAACATTGATGCCGGTGCCGTGGCTACCGAAGACGGCGATGGTGCTGTGCGACCTCGTCGACCACCATCACCACAAACCCGTCCCCCATTCGCCGCGCGCCATCCTCAAGGCCCAGCTCGAGCGGCTGAAGCCGCTGAAGGCCCAGGCCTTCTTCGCCTCCGAGCTCGAGTTCTATCTGTTCGACGAATCCTTTCGTTCGGCGTACGAGAAGGGCTACCGCGGCCTTGAGACCGCCGGCTACTACATCGAGGACTACAACGTCCTGCAGACGACCCGCGAGGAGCCGGTCATGCAGGCGATCCGCACCAACCTCCAGGCCGCCGGCATTCCCATCGAGAACTCCAAGGGCGAGTGGGGTCCCGGCCAGGAAGAGCTCAACGTACGCTACGCCGACGCGCTGACCATGGCCGACCGCCACGTCGTCATGAAGAACGCCATCAAGGAAATCGCCGACGTGAACGGCAAGGCCGTCACCTTCATGGCCAAGTGGCACTACGATCTCGCCGGATCGAGCTGCCACGTGCATTCCTCGCTGTGGGACCTGGCCGGCAAGAAATCGCTGTTCTTCGACGCCAAGCAGCCGCACGGCATGTCGACGATGATGCGCCACTATATCGCCGGCCAGCTCGCGCACGCCCGCGAGATCACCTGGTTCCTGGCCCCCTTCATGAACTCCTACAAGCGCTTCCAGCAGACCGGCACCTTCGCGCCGACCAAGGCGGTGTGGAGCCACGACAACCGCACCGCCGGCTACAGGCTGTGCGGCGGCGACACCAAGGCGGTGCGCATCGAGTGCCGCGTGGGCGGCGCCGATCTCAATCCCTATCTGGCCTTCGCAGCCCTGCTTGCCGCCGGCCTCGCCGGCATCGAGCAGGAGATGGAACTGGAGCCGGCCTTCGAGGGCGACGCCTATGGCGGCAAGAAGCTGCGCGGTATCCCCGCGACCTTGCGCGAGGCAATCGAGCTGATGGACAAGTCGAAGATGCTGCGCTCGGCCTTCGGCGACGACGTCATGGACCACTATGTGCATACCGCCCGCTGGGAACAGGCCGAATACGATCGCCGCGTCACCGACCTGGAACTGTCGCGCGGCTTCGAGCGGGCTTAGGAAGGCATATGATAATCGCGACGGACGTGCCTGCCGCTCCTGGGTCCCGGGTCAAGCCCGTGACACATACCTCATCAGGGTCGCGCCGGTGGTTGCCACATACTCAGGCGTGTGCCCCGGACCTGATCCGGGGCCCAGTGCTGCGCCGGCGGATCGCTATGGCATTGCGCGAGGATGCGACGATTTGCGCGAAGTCGGTGGCGGGCCAAGCCGGGCACACTGCTACCGTAATCCGCGGCGACCATGGGCTAATGCGCCTTCCCTTGTTCGGCCTGCTGAAGGGCAAGATCACGATCGCGCCCGGAATCGACCTGACGGAGCCGGTATGGTCTGCCCCTATGGGGCGGGACAGTGCCGAATCCGATGTAGCTGCCACCTCTCACTCAGAGAACTAAGTCAATGACCGATACAGTGCGTTGTATTTCGCCCGTCAACGGCGAGCTTTATGCCGAACGTCCCCTGACCCCCGACGCGGAGGTCGATTCCGCGCTTGCCGCGGCCAGGGCCGCCCAGGCCGAATGGGCGGGGCTCCCGGTCTTCGAGCGGGCGCGCGTGTGCACCGCCGCCGTCGACGCCATGCTGTCGATGCGCGGCGAGATCGTCCCGGAGCTGGCCTGGCAGATGGGCCGGCCGGTGAAGTTCGGCGCCGGCGAGTTGAACGGCTTCGAGGAACGCGCCCGCCACATGATAGACATCGCCGACGTGGCGCTGGCGCGCATCGATCCGACGCCCAAGGAAAACTTCCGCCGCTGGATCACGCGTGAGCCGCTCGGCCTCGTCTTCGTCATCGCGCCGTGGAACTTCCCGTTCCTCACCGCCGTCAATTCCATCATCCCGGCGCTGATGGCCGGCAACGCGGTAATCCTCAAGCACGCCTCCCATACGCTGCTGGTCGGCGAGCGTTTCCAGAAGGCCTTCGACATGGCGGGCCTGCCCAAGGGCCTGTTCCGAAATCTCGTGCTCAGCCACGGCCAGACGGCGCGGGTCATTTCCGGCGGCCACGTCGACCAGGTCAACTTCACCGGCTCGGTCGAAGGCGGCAAGACCATGGAGCGCGCCGCCGCCGGCACCTTCACCGGTCTGGGTCTTGAACTCGGCGGCAAGGACCCGGCCTATGTGCGGCCCGACTGCGACATGGTTCAGACGGTCGAGAACCTCGTCGACGGGGCCTTTTTCAATTCCGGCCAGTCGTGCTGCGGCATCGAGCGCATCTATGTCCATCGCGACGTCTTCGACGATTTCGTCGGCGGCTTCGTCGACCTCACCCGCCAGTACGTGCTCGGCGACCCGCTCGACGAGGCCACCACGCTCGGGCCGATGGTCAAGGGCGAAGCGGCCGATTTCGTCCGCGGCCAGATCGACGCGGCCGTGCGCGGCGGCGCCAGGGCGCATCTCGATCCCAAGGACTTCCCGCGCGACGCGCCCGGCAGCCCCTACATGGCCCCGCAGGTGCTCACCGAAGTCAATCACCAGATGGCGGTGATGGTCGAGGAATCCTTCGGCCCCGTCGTCGGCATCATGGCGGTGTCCGACGATTCAGAAGCCGTCGGCCTGATGAACGACAGCCCCTATGGCCTCACCGCCTCGATCTGGACGCACGACCTGTCGGCGGCAGAAGAGATCGGCTCAGGCCTTGAGACCGGCACCGTCTTCATGAACCGCTGCGACTATCTCGATCCGGCGCTCGCCTGGACCGGCGTCAAGGACACCGGCCGCGGCGCCACCTTGTCGAAGGTCGGCTACGAGACGCTGACCCGGCCTAAGTCCTGGCACATGCGCACCAGTTTCGGGTGACCGCCTTTGACCCCTGTCCGCTCATCCCCGCGAAGGCGGGGATCGTCCGGCGGGGCACCACCGAGTAATCGCTGCCCGATTCCCGCTTACGCGGGAACGAGCGGAGAAATGAAGAACCCTGTTTCCGGCGCTCGCCTGGATCGCCGACGTCCCATCGGAGCATCCCATGACCCTCACCTCGAACTGGAACTACCCGACCGCCGTGCGCTTCGGGCCCGGCCGCATTTCCGAACTGGCCGAGGCCTGCGCGGCCGTCGGCATGAAGAAGCCTCTGCTGGTCACCGACCCGGGCCTTGCCGGCCTGCCGATGATCGCCGACATGGTGAAGATCCTGGAAGGCGCCGGCCTGCCGACGGCGGTCTATTCGGACGTGCGCGGCAACCCGGTCGAGGCGAACGTCACCGGCGGCGTCGCGATGTTCAGGGCCGGCGGCCATGACGGCGTCGTCGCCGTCGGCGGCGGCTCGGCGCTGGATGCCGGCAAGTGCGTCGCCTTCATGGCCGCGCAGTCCCGGCCGATCTGGGACTTCGAGGATGTCGGCGACTGGTGGACGCGGGCCAACCCCGACTTCGCCCCGATCATCGCGGTCCCGACCACGGCGGGCACCGGCTCGGAGGTCGGCCGCGCCGGCGTCATCACCGACGAGACGACGCACACCAAGAAGATCATTTTCCATCCCAACATGATGCCGAAGATCGTCATCTGCGATCCCGAGCTCACCGTCGGCCTGCCGCCGGTGCTCACCGCCGGTACCGGCATGGACGCGCTCGCCCATTGCCTGGAGGCCTACTGCGCGCCGGGCTATCACCCGATGGGCGACGGCATCGGCGCGGAGGGCGTGCGCCTGTGCAAGGAATACCTGCCGCGCGCAGTCGCCAGGGGCGACGACATCGAGGCGCGCGCCAACATGATGGCCGCAGCCGCCATGGGCGCCACAGCCTTCCAGAAGGGTCTCGGCGCCATCCACTCGCTGTCGCATCCTGTCGGCGCCCTTTACGACACCCATCACGGGCTCACCAACGCGGTGTTCATGCCCTACGTGCTGGTCGCCAACCGCGCGGCCATCGAGGATCGCATCGTCCGGCTTGCCGCCTACTGCGGCCTGGAGGCGTCGTTCGACGCCTTCCTCAAGTGGGTCCTCGACCTGCGTACCGAAATCGGTATCCCGCACACGCTCGCCGAGCTCGGCATCGACGGAGCCAAGGCAGACCTTATCGCCGAGATGGCGATCGTCGATCCGACCGCCGGCAGCAACCCGGTCGCGGTGACGAAGGAGATGGCCCGCTCAGTCTTCGACAAGGCGCTGAAGGGCGAGGTGTGAATTCCAGAGGATTGCGCACGATCCGCCCTTCGAGGGCGGTTCGGTCGCTTGCCCCTCCCCCGACCCCTCCCCACGAGGGGGAGGGGAGCCCATGCGGCACGTCCCCTTCTCCCTCCCCCCTTGTGGTCGGGGTGGGGGTGCGAGCCCGTACGCCGAGTGAAATCGGTTTTAGCCGCCCTCAGTGCGCCATCAGCACGGCGATTCTGGTTTTCAGCATGACGTAGCGGGTCGTGCCGCCGAGCATATGCTCGCGCAGCCACGCGTGGCCGTAGGCGCCCATAACCAGGAGATCGGCCTTGAGCGCCCCGGACTGCACGATCATCGTATCGCCGATCGTGCCCTGCATTGGCTCCCGGGCGATCGTCGCGTCGGCGCCGTGCAGGTCGAGGTATTCGACGATTTCCTCGGCGTCGCGGATCCGCGGGCCGTCGCTCTCGACGACAAGGACGGTGACCTCTTCGGCGTTGACGAGGAACGGCAGGGCGGATTCCACCGCGCGGGCGGCCACCGCGCTGCCGTCCCAGGCGACCACGCACCGGCTGCCGATGACATGCGGCCCTTCAGGCGGTGCAATCAGCACCGGCCGGCCGGAATCGAACAGGGCTGCATCCCGGCTGCGGCGGATCTCGGTCGGTTCGTCCGGGCGGTATGGGGAGGCGACGACGAGATCGGCGCAGCGCGCGCGGCGCACCACAGTTTCCTCGATCGGTCCGGGAAAGGTCTCGAACTCGACACTCGCCAGCCGCGGGTCCTCGCCAAGCTCCTCGATCAGCGCGCGCGCCTTCGCTTCGGCCGCGTCATCCTCGGCCCGCAAGGCGTCGGCGAACTGGTCGGCGATATCCTTGGCCACGTAGCCCGTGGCGAACGGCAACGCCTCGCGCGGGTCGTGGCGCAGGAAGGTTGCTTCGATGCGCGCCGAAAGCCGCGCAGCGGCGGCGCCTGCGGCAATCAGCCGCTCCCGGTCACCGTCCCGTCCATGCACGGGAACCACGATTTTACGAATAGCCATGACGCCACTCTATCGGTCGTGGCGTCGGTCGGGCAATCACTTAGCGCCCGCGTCGCCTAGCTGGCCTTCTTCAGCTCTTCCTTGCTGAGAAAGGTAGAGCGGACCGCCTCGCTGCTCTCGCCGAAGGTCTCTCCGGCAAGTCCGACCAGCCGGTTCGCCTCCGCCGCGTAGTCCTCGTACATGGCGCGCATGTGCTCGAAATGCAGGCGCATCAGGTCCGGCGGTGACTTCGCCTCGGCGAACCTGGAGAAATCCGCGACATTGGCTTCGGCGCGGTGTGCGGCGAAATCGGTAACCTCCTTGGCGAACCGCGTTGCCGTTTCCAGGAAGCTCATCTGCATTTCGAGTGCCGACTCGAAGACTTCCTGATCGAACGCCACCAGATTATTCGAGACCTTTTCGGCCGCCGCCTTTTTCGTCGTCGACATAGTTGAATGCCTCTCTGTTCACAGGACTGAAATCAAAAATTGCCACGATTGGCGGCTACACGCGTTGAGAGGGATCAAACCGCTCCACGCCGCGAGCCGTTAGAGATCGTACCATGACATCCGCCGCTCCGAAACTCAGGGTTGTCCGCGATCGCGCCAGGAATAAGGCCCGCGACACGACGCCTGACGTGCCAGCGTCCGCTTCCCGGCCCGCGCAGGCACCAATTCGCGCCCAGGACCGGGATGCCGGCAGGCAGCAGTTCGATACGCTGGATCGCGTCAACCGCGCATTGCTGGCGCGTCTGACCCAGGGCATTTCGCCATGGGCGATGGCCAGCGCCTGGGCCGATTGGTCGACCCATCTCGCCTCCGCGACCGGCCGCCAGGCCGAGCTTGCGCAGAAGGCGATGATCGATACAGCGCGGATCGCGACCTACGCCATGACGCGCGCCGCCGGTGATAGCGAACCGCCGTTCGCCCCGAAGGCCGACGATCACCGCTTCGACGATCCCACATGGAGTCACCGCCCCTACGACCTGATGGTGCAGAACTATCTCGCAGTCGAGGACTGGTGGCGTGCGGCGACGCGGCCGATCCGCGGCATGAATTCGAAGAACGCCGACCGCGTCGCCTTCGTCGCCGATCAGCTGGTCGACGTGCTGGCGCCCTCGAATTCGATCCTCACAAATCCGCAGATCCAGTCGGCGATCCTGAAGACCGGCGGCGCCAATCTCGTCCAGGGCGGCCGCAACCTGCTCGAGGACTTAAGCCGGCAGCTCGCCGGACAGCGTCCCGCGGGTCTGGAGAAATGGCAAGTCGGCGAGAACCTCGCCGTCACGCCCGGCGAGGTCGTCTACCGTAACGAACTGATCGAGCTGATCCAGTATTCCCCGACCACCGACAAGGTTCGCCGCGAGCCGGTGCTGATCGTGCCGGCCTGGATCATGAAGTACTACATTCTCGATCTGTCGCCGCATAACTCGATGGTCAAATGGCTGGTCGCGCAGGGCCACACCGTATTCATGATTTCCTGGCGCAATCCGACCGGCCGCGACGCCCACCTGGGCCTGGACGACTATCGCACGCACGGCGTGATGGCGGCGATCGATGCCGTCTCGAAGGTCGTGCCCGACGAGAAGATCCACGCCTGCGGCTACTGTCTCGGCGGGACGATCCTGTCGATTGCTGCAGCCAGCATGGGCCGTCACCGCGACAATCGCCTGGCTTCCGTCTCGTTGCTCGCCGCCCAGACGGATTTCTCCGAAGCCGGTGAATTGATGCTGTTCGTCGACGAGTGGCAGATCGCCTTCCTGGAAGACATGATGTGGGACCAGGGCGTGCTCGACACGCAGCAGATGGCCGGAGCCTTCCGGATCCTTCGCTCCAACGACCTGGTCTGGTCGAAGATGGTGCATGATTACGTGCTGGGCGAACGCGGCACCCAGTACGACCTGATGGCCTGGAACGCCGACCAGACGCGCATGCCGGCACGCATGCATTCGGAATATCTGCGCGGCCTGTTCCTGGAAAACCGGCTCACGGCAGGCCGCTTCGCCGTCGAGGGTCGCGTCATCGCGCTGCGCGACATCCGCGTGCCGTTCTTCGCGGTCGGCACCGAGAAGGATCACATCGCGCCGTGGCAGTCGGTCTACAAGCTGCACCTGTTCACCAACACCGACGTGACCTTCGTGCTGACCTCGGGCGGCCACAATGCCGGCATCGTGTCCGAGCCCGGCCACCCGCACCGCCACTACCGCATCGCCACGCGTTACGACAGCGCGCCCTATCACAGCCCCGAGGAATGGCTGCCGACCGCCGAGGCGAAGGAGGGCTCGTGGTGGCTGGAGTGGGGGACCTGGCTCGACGAGCACGGCAGCGAGGATCTTGTCGCGCCACCCGCCATGGGCGCCCCCGAGGCCGGTCTGCCGCCCCTGGTGGCGGCGCCTGGCATATACGTTTACGAAAAGTAGCTGTCCGGCCAGGCCGAGGCCTGCGATCAGGCCTCGGGCCTGTGCTCCCGGTGCCAATGCCGGGCGATATCGATGCGCCGGCACACCCAGGCGTCCTCGTGCTCCAGCACGTAGTCGAGGAAGCGGGCAAGGGCTGCGGCGCGGCCCGGCCGTCCGGCGAGCCGGCAATGCAGTCCGATTGACAGCATGCGTGGCCGTTCTGCGCCCTCGGCGTAGAGAACGTCGAAGGAATCCCTCAGGTAGGAAAAGAATTGGTCGCCGGAATTGAATCCCTGCGCGGTGGCGAAGCGCATGTCGTTGGCATCCAGCGTGTAGGGGATGATCAGATGCGGACCCTTGGGGCCGTCGACCCAGTAGGGCAGGTCGTCGGCATAGGAATCCGAATCGTAGAGAAAGCCGCCTTCTTCCATCACCAACGCCCGGGTATTTTCCGAGCCGCGGCCCAGATACCAGCCCAGCGGCCGTGCGCCGGTCACTTCGGCATGGAGGCGGATCGCCTCGGCCAGATGGCGGCGTTCCTCGTCCTCGGGCATGTCGCGGTATTCGATCCAGCGAAGCCCGTGGCTGGCGATCTCCCACTCGGCCTCGGCCATTGCCGCCACGGCGTCCGGGTTGCGCGCCAGCGCCATGGCGACGCCATAGACGGTGATCGGGACGCCACGTGAGGTGAACAGGCGCCACAGCCGCCAGAATCCGGCCCGCGAGCCGTATTCGTAGACAGACTCCATGTTCATGTGGCGCTTGCCGGGCCACGGCTCCGCGCCGATGGTCTCCGACAGAAAGGCCTCGGAGGCGGCGTCGCCGTGCAGGATCGAGTTTTCGCCGCCTTCCTCGTAGTTGATCACGAACTGGACCGCGATGCGCGCGCCGGCCGGCCAGTTGGCTTCGGGCACCGTGCGCCCGTAGCCGATCATGTCTCGGGGATAGGCGGGATCGCTCATTGTGGCCCTTTCGGAACGAACGGGCCCAATCAGCCCTGCAGAATGCCGAAAATATCGTCCTTCAGCTTCAGCCGCTCTTTTTTCATCTCTTCGAGATGCTCGTCGGTGGTCGGCTCGATATCGGTCTCGGCGCGATGGATATCGCGGTTGAGGCGGTGATAGTCCTCGGCGAGCTTGTTGAAATGATTGTTGGCGAGCTTCATCTCGTGAATCTTGTCGGCGAACTCGGGGAATTCCTCGTGCAGCTCGTGCGGCGTGTGCGTCATGGTTCTTGTTTGCTCTGGTTGGAATGAGTGTTCCCGTTGGCTGTCGCACAGACCGCGCGGCAAGATCAAGACTGACCGTGCGCCTTGTCGCGCGCCCGTGCTTCGGTGCATAACCCGCCGATGCCTGCGTGAGCGCTCTCCCGGAACTGGGTAAAGGCGAGGAAAGTAATGAAGGTACTTGTACTGGGTGGTGACGGTTTCTGCGGTTGGCCGACCGCGCTGCATCTCTCCAAGCTCGGCCACGACGTGGCGATCGTCGACAACCTGTCGCGCCGCAAGATCGACGTGGAGCTGGAGGTCGACTCGCTGACGCCGATCCGTCCGCTGGGCGAGCGCGTTGCCGCATGGAAGGAGATTTCCGGTCAGGACATCGCTTTGCACCGCTTTACCGTCGGCGAGCACTATCACCGCCTGCTCACACTGATTCAGGACGAAAAGCCCGACGCCGTCGTCCATTTCGCCGAGCAGCGCGCCGCGCCCTATTCGATGAAATCGTCCTGGCACAAGCGTTATACGGTGAAGAACAACCTCGGCGCCACCAACGACCTGTGCGCCGCGATCGTCGAGTCCGGCCTCGACATCCACCTGGTCCATCTCGGCACTATGGGCGTCTACGGCTACGGCTCGGCGGGCATGAAGATTCCCGAGGGCTACCTGCAGGTGAAGGTCGAGACCGACGCCGGCGACCTGATCGACCAGGAAATCCTGTATCCGGCCAATCCCGGCTCGATCTACCACATGACCAAGACCCAGGATCAGCTGTTCTTCGCCTTCTACAACAAGAACGACGGGCTGAAGGTCACCGACCTGCACCAGGGCATCGTCTGGGGCACGCAGACCGCCGAAACCCGTCTCGACGAGCGGCTGATCAACCGGTTCGACTACGACGGCGACTACGGCACCGTGCTTAACCGCTTCCTGATGCAGGCTGCCGTCGGCTATCCGCTGACCGTGCACGGCACGGGCGGCCAGACGCGCGCCTTCATCAACATCCAGGACACGGTGCGCTGCATCCAGCTTGCGGTCGAAAATCCGCCGCAGAGCCGCGAGCGGGTCAACATCCTGAACCAGATGACCGAGACCCACCGGGTCCGCGACCTCGCCCAGATGATCTGCGAGATCGCCGGCGCCGAGATCGATTATGTCGCCAATCCGCGCAACGAAGCCGACGAGAACGACCTGCATGTCCGCAACGACCGCCTTTTGCAGCTCGGACTGGAGCCGATCACGTTGAAAGAGGGGCTGTTGCAGGAGATCACCGAGGTCGCCCGGAAGTATTCCGATCGCTGCGATCTGTCGAAAATTCCCTGCCGCTCGGCATGGAACAAGACCCGGGCCGCCGAAATATGATGGACTGAAACCTGGCTGGCTAGCCCAGCCGGGCCTCGACGTCGGCCAGCATTTTCGCCGCCTTGTGGCGCGCCGGTTCGAGGCGGCAGGCTTGCGCCAGCGCGGCCTGCGCCTCCTTCAGCTCATCCAGGTTCATGCGCGCCCGGCCGAGCAGCACCAGCGACTTGGTGTGCATCGGATTGAGCTCGGTGGCGCGCTGGCAATAGTCCGCCGCCTGCCGCCAGTCTTCCGTCCGCGCATACGTTCTGGCCAGTTGATAGAGGCTCAGAAAACTGTCGGGATGCCGAGCCACGGACCGCTCCAGGATATCGCGGGCCGCCTCGAGGTTGCCGGCCCTGAGCATCGCCGCGCCGAGATAGGCGTGCCCGTCGCCGCTTAAGTTTTCCTCGTCCAACCCGATGCCGCCAGCCGCGCAGTAACGTTCAAGCCGCGGCAGGACGGCGTTCGGATCGCGCAGCTTCAGGAACTGCTGGAGCGACACCAGCCGGTCCTGCCGGCGCAGCATGTCGAACAGAGCGATGTAGGCGCGCGCGACCCGCTGTTCCCTGGTCATGCCGGTTCTAGCCGCATTGCCGAAGCGCTGGCGTGCCGCGGCATCGAAGCCGAACGGGTTGTGCGTGCCGCTGGTGCTGCCGGCCTGCTTGACAAAGGTCTCGTTGGCCCGCTGGCTGACGACCGTATCGATCCGGTTGCGCGCGTAAATGTCCTCCGCAGAAATGCCCTCCAGGTTCGGCTCGTCGGGAAACTGGCGCTTGCGGGTATCCAGCGGCGGCAGGCCGACGGTGCCGAACAGGTCGGCCGATTGTGCGTCCAGGTGCTCGGTGGTCAGGACGAACTCGAAGTTGCGCAAGGCTTCGATCAGCCGCGTTTCGCCATCCTGCCCGCTGTCCGGCGCGTAGGCGCCGAACCCCCGCAGAACAGCGCTGGCGAACGGATCCTGTGTCTGCCGGCCGAGAAATTCCAGGGGGCTCAAGGGCTTGCCGGCTTTGTCGGTCCTCAGGTGATGCTTGTAGGCGCTGACGAACCGCGTGAACGGGTCTCGGCAGACTACGAATAGCCGAACGCGCTCAGGCGGAAACAGCGCCGTCACATCCGCGTTCACGCCGTGGCCGAACACGAAGCGGACCCGCGCAAGCTCCTCGGCGTCGTATTCCTCGATCAGCCGCTCGCCGTTGAACAGCCGCTCGGAGTTGGCGCGCGGTCCGTAGCCGTGCACCGAAAAGCGGTCGGGAAACTGCGACACCGCGTGGGCGAGCAGGCTCGTGCCGCCGGTCTTTGCGAAATGCAGGCCGATCAGCACGGTCCCGGGCGGGACGGCGTCGGATCGCTTGAACAGGCGATCGAGCAGTTTCATGGTCTCGCGTCTAGCCTTCCCGTCCGCGACAGCGCGGCTTACTGCATATCCTCGTCCAGGTCGCCGCCGAACTCCTCGTCATCACCGGGCTTCAGGTTGGCTTCGACGTATCGGGCCGCGGCTGCCGCATCCTTCGCCTCTACCACAGCGACGGCCCGTTCATTGTCCATCAGCACGGCGTGCGTTTCGCCTGCGATGCACTTCTTGAACCGGCCGAGACCATATCCAAGCGCAATGAAACGGTCCTCCAGTGCCGTGAGCCAGCTTTCCAGCTCGCCCTTCGGC
>CAJQNW010000286.1 GCA_905479765.1 uncultured Tepidamorphus sp.
CAAACCTCGCCGAGATGTCGAGCCTTGGACTGCCGGTGCCTCCCGGCTTCACGATCACCACGGAAGTTTGCACCTGGTATTACGGCAACGGGCAGAAATTCCCCGACGACCTCGTCGATCAGGCCGCCGAGGCGATGCGCCAGGTCGGCAACATCGTCGGTCGCCACTTCGGCGATCCCGCCGATCCGCTGCTGGTCTCGGTACGCTCCGGGGCGCGGGCCTCGATGCCGGGCATGATGGATACCGTCCTCAATCTCGGCCTCAACGACGAGACCGTCGAGGCGGTCGCGACGCGCGCCGGCAACCGTCGCTTTGCTTACGATTCCTACCGCCGCTTCATCCAGATGTATTCCGACGTCGTGCTTGGCGTCGATCACCACAATTTCGAGGACATCCTGGAACTCTACAAGGACGGCAACGGGCACGAGCTCGACACCGACCTGTCCGCCGAGGACTGGCAGGAGATCATCGGCCGCTTCAAGGCGCTCGTTCTGGAAGAGACCGGCGAACCGTTCCCGCAGAGCCCGGAAAAGCAGCTGTGGGGCGCGATCGGCGCCGTCTTCTCGTCCTGGATGAACCAGCGCGCCATCACCTACCGGCGCCTCAATTCGATTCCGGAGAGCTGGGGCACCGCCGTCAACATCCAGGCCATGGTGTTCGGCAACATGGGCGAGCGGTCGGCGACCGGCGTTGCCTTCACGCGCAATCCCTCCACCGGCGAAAACGAGCTTTACGGCGAATTCCTGGTCAACGCCCAGGGCGAGGACGTGGTCGCCGGCATCCGTACCCCGCAGGATCTGACCGAGCGCGCGCGGATTGCCTCGGGCTCCGACAAGCCCTCGCTCGAGATGCTGATGCCGCAAGCCTTCAGCGAATTCCTGCGCATTTGCGATGTGCTTGAGAACCATTACCGCGAGATGCAGGACGTCGAGTTCACGATCGAGCAGGACAAGCTGTGGATGCTGCAGACCCGGGCGGGCAAGCGCACCGCCAAGGCAGCCCTGCAGATCGCCGTCGACATGGCCAACGAGGGATTGCTGACCCGGGACGAGGCGATCAAGCGCGTCGATCCGATGGCCCTAGACCAGCTCCTGCACCCCACCATCGACCCCAAGGCGGAGCGCAATGCCTTCGCCCGCGGCCTCCCGGCCTCGCCGGGTGCCGCCCAGGGCGAAATCGTGTTCGACGCCGACGAGGCGGAGGCGTTGAAGAACGAAGGCCGCGCCGTAATCCTGGTGCGAGTCGAGACGAGCCCGGAAGACATTCACGGCATGCATGCCGCCGAGGGCATTCTGACGACGCGCGGCGGCATGACCAGCCACGCCGCCGTCGTCGCCCGCGGCATGGGCAAGCCCTGCGTGTCGGGCGCCGGTATGCTGCGCGTCGACTACGCCAGCGGCACCATGACGGCGGGCGGCGTCACGCTGAAGCGCGGCGACGTCATCACCATCGACGGCACCAAGGGCGAGGTGCTTATCGGCAAGGTGGCGATGCTTCAGCCGGAACTCTCTGGCGAGTTCGCCAACCTGATGACCTGGGCCGATGCGGCCCGGCGCATGAAGGTTCGCACCAACGCCGAAACCCCGGCGGACGCGCGCGCCGCGCGCGAATTCGGCGCCGAGGGCATCGGCCTGTGCCGCACCGAGCACATGTTCTTCGACGCGGGCCGCATCATTGCGGTGCGCGAGATGATCCTTGCCGACGACGAGGCCGGCCGCAGGGCCGCGCTCGCCAAGATCCTGCCGATGCAGCGCGACGACTTCGTCGAGCTGTTCGAGATCATGGCCGGATTGCCGGTGACGATCCGCCTGCTCGATCCGCCGCTGCACGAGTTCCTCCCGCACGAGGACGAGGAGCTTGCGGAGGTGGCCGCCTCGATCGGCACGGACATCGAGAAGCTGCGGCGCCGCGTTCAGGAGCTGCACGAGTTCAATCCGATGCTCGGCCATCGCGGTTGCCGGCTCGGCATTACCTATCCCGAGATCTACGAGATGCAGGCCCGTGCAATCTTCGAGGCTGCCGTGGAGGCTGCCAAGAAGACCGGTAGCGCGGTGACGCCGGAGGTGATGATCCCGCTGGTCGCCACCCGCGCCGAGTTGGACATGCTGAAGGAGCGCATCGTCGCGGTCGCCGAAGAAGTGAACCGGGAGATGGGCACGACGGTCCACTACCAGATCGGCACCATGATCGAGCTGCCGCGTGCCGCGCTGCGCGCCGCCGAGATCGCCGAAACGGCCGAATTCTTTTCGTTCGGCACCAACGACCTGACCCAGACGACGTTCGGCATCAGCCGCGATGACTCCGCCCGTTTCATCGCCGAATACGTCGAAAAGGGCGTGCTTCCCGCCGACCCCTTCGTGACGCTCGACCAGGATGGCGTCGGCGAACTGGTGAAGATCGCCGCCGAACGCGGCCGCGCCACGCGGTCCGACATCAAGCTCGGTATCTGCGGTGAACACGGCGGCGATCCCGCCTCGATCGGTTTCTGCGAGCAGGTTGGCCTCGACTATGTCTCCTGCTCGCCCTACCGGGTGCCGATCGCCCGCCTTGCCGCCGCCCAGGCGGCACTCGGCGAAACCATCGAACGGGACAAATAACGCGCCGTGGCGGGCGCGTGTTCCGCCCGCCTGTTGCCGTAATTCCTCACGACAACATTCGCAGAATCCATAGTTAAGCGAACATAAAGACTTTCCGTTCAAAGTTATCCGCTGTCGGGGACGGTGGGGTCTCCGCAGGTCCGGGTTCGCACGATTTGCCCGCGCTCTTGCGCGGTCCCGGGCGGGGGAAGCGTTTGTAGGACGGAGTAGGCGTAGTGCGGCGTATCGCGACGCTATATCGGGGGCATGGTGTCAGGCACTTTGCGCCGTATCTTCTGGCAACCTGTACATTCCTGGCGTCGACCGTAGAGGCGGCCTACCAGGATGCGGGCGCCATGCTCGATATCGAAGCCGCGTCCTCGCCGCGCTGGATGGCCTCGCTGGTCGCCCAGCCCTATGGATCCACCCTTACCGCCCAGGTTGCGCTGCCCTATGGCAACGAAGAGGTGTCGCAGGCCAGGCCCGTAGGCGTCAGCATGGGCAGCCTCGGCTTGCCCTCGGAGACGGTCGTTCTGACCGCCCTGCAGGATCCCGACGGACGTCCGGACGCCGACGAAACAATCGCCACCGGTTCGATCGGGAGCCCTGATCTGGAGGCCGAAAACGTCGTCCCCAGATATCCGGTCGCAGTGCAGGAGACCAAGGGCGACCTGATGATGAGCCGCGCCGGTTTCGGCGAGCGCTACAAGGTCGACCCGGATGCCGGCGGCATGGTGCGGATCCCGCGCTTCGTCATCGATCCGCCGCAGGCGTCCGACAAGCCGATGATCCATTCCTTTCTGAAATCCGATCCGTCCAAAAACGGCAAGCCCGTCATGGTCGCTTCGCTCGATCCGACCGCCGGCCTGAAACATGTCATCGCCTTCCAGCCATTGCTGACCTCGCCGCTCGAGGAAGTCTGGCGCGGCCGCATCGAGATCGACGATTTCGAGCGCGATCGGCACTGCCTTGCGACCGCGGTTTACTTCGAGGCGCGCGGCGAATCTGAAGCCGGCCAGCGCGCTGTCGCCCAGGTCGTTCTCAACCGCGTGCTCGACTACCGTTATCCGAGCACGGTGTGCGGTGTGGTGTTCCAGAACCAGACCTGGCGCAATCGCTGCCAGTTCTCGTTTGCCTGCGACGGCCGGCCGGAACGCATCAGCGACAAGGGATCATGGTCGACCGCCGTCAAGGTCGCCGAGGAAGCGCTTGTCGGTGACTACTTCAACGAGGAAGTCGGCGAGGCGACGCACTACCACGCCACCTATGTCCGCCCGCGCTGGAGCCGTTATCTCCGCAAGGTCGACCGCGTCGGCACCCACATCTTCTATCAGCTCAGGCCCGGCCAGCGCTGAGAACACCTAGTCGGGGACGTCGCTCGCCGAGCCGGCGATCACCGCGAAGCGGTCGGCCAGCGCTGCCAGCGTGGCATCGTGCACGGATTGCGCTGAGACCGTTCCGCCGCCGGTTGCCGACGGCAGGTCGCGGGTTGCGCATCCAGACGCCACCACCGTCGAGAACAGCCCGTTGTCGACGGCCGAGCGCACCGTGGCGCTGACGCACATGTGCGTCATGAAGCCCGCGACGATGAGCTGCCCGACACCTGCCGCATCGATTGTTTGCTTCAGGTCCGTTCCCGCGAACGAATTCGGCAGGCTTTTGCCGATGATCGCCTCGCCGTCCTGTGGCGCCAGTTGGTCGACGATCTGGCCGGCGTGCCCGTTGGCGTCGAACAGGCCGCCCGGCTGGCCCAGATGACGCACATGGAAGACCGGTCGTCCGGCCGATCGCGCCCGCTTTAGAAGCGCGGCGATCTCGTCGAGTGCCGGCTGCACGCCTGGCAGCGCCAGCGTTCCGTCAAGATATTCGTTCTGCGCGTCGATGATCAGGAGGCCCGCCTGCGACATCGGAGCAGGGCTCAGGTTCGCGCCGGCAAGGGCGAGCAGGGTCTTGGGCGTGGACATAAGGCGGTTTCCTCGGTTGATGGTTATTCAGATGAGCGTGGTTGAGATCCGTGCTCTGTTGCGGCCTCAGGCATAGGCTTCCGTATTGCTCATGATGGCCGAGCGCGCCTGTGCTTCTGCCGTGCGAAGCGTAAACACGCTGCGCCGCGCCTGCGCCGGGTCGGCTTCCGGGAAATCGGAGCGGACATGCGCTCCCCGGCTTTCGGTGCGCATCAGCGCCGCGGCGGTGACCAGGCGCGCCGTGGTGATCATGTTGCGGTATCCGTATGAGGGGCCGCCCTCGCGTTCGAGTTCGGCGATTTCGGTCAGCGCTTCGACGAGACCCTTGTGATCGCGCACGGCGCCGACATGGTCGCTCATCGTCTGCCGCAGGCGCGTAATGGCCGCGCTTTCGAAGAACAGGCCCGGCCCTTCGGCGTCCGACACCGCCACCGGCGGCGCCATCGGCTGCGGCCCGGGATAGATCGACCGGATGTCCTCTGCGACGCGGGCGGCAAACACGATGCCCTCCAGCAGCGCGTTCGAGCCTAGCCGGTTTGCCCCGTGCGCGCCGGTGGACGCGACCTCGCCGCAGGCCCACAGGCCATCGGTGCTGGTTCGCCCGCTGGCGTCGGTCAGAACCCCGCCCATGTGGAAATGCGCCGCCGGGGCGGCGTCGCCGGCGGAAATAAACTGCACGAACTCCGCATCGGCGATCAGCGCGCCGGATCTGGCTGCGATCGCCACACCTTGCCCACGGGCCTGGCTGGAGTTGGTGGTGGTGGAAAAAAGCGCCCCGATACCGCCGGTGGCAAGCACCACGGCGCGCGCCGATAGCCGTATCTCGGCGGGGCCGACGCCGATCCCCTCGGCGATCGCCAGCAGCCCTGCGACGCGGCTGCCCTCCATGACGAGGTCTTCGACGGAATAATGTTCGATCACCCGGATGGACGGCGTCGCGCGAACCGCCCTTGCGAGCGCCGCCATGATGCTGCCGCCGGAAAGATCATCCGAGCCGCCATTTCGGGAAA
>CAJQNW010000287.1 GCA_905479765.1 uncultured Tepidamorphus sp.
GTCGCCATAGGCGCCAAGCGGCTTGGTCGGATAGAAGCTCGTCGCGGTGATCGGTGCGAGCGTGCCGACGCGCCGGTTGCCCATGATGCCGCCAAAGCTCTGGGCGGCATCGGCCAGCACCCGCAGGCCGTGCCTGGTCGCAACATCCGAGATCCGGTCGTAGTCGGCCGGCAGGCCGTAAAGATCGACCGGCATGACGACCTTCGGCTTGAACCGCCCCTCCGCCTCGGTCGCCGCGACCGCTGTTTCCAGCGCCGCCGGGTCCATGTTGAAGGTCTCGAGTTCCACGTCGACGAACACCGGCGTCGCGCCGAGCGGCGCGACGGCCGCCGCGCTGGCGGAGAAGGTGAAGCCCGGCACGAATACCGCGTCGCCGGGGCCCACGCCCATCGCCATCAGCGACATGGTCAGCGCGTCGCGACCGCTCGAGACGCCGATTGCATGCCGCGCGCCGGCGAACTTCGCCAGATTGGTTTCGAGTTCGGTGACCTCGGGGCCGAGGATGAACTGGCCGTGCTTCAGCACCTCGTCGATGCGCGCCTCGATCCTGAGGCCCAGCCGGTCGCGCTGGCGCGTGAGATCGAACAGGCCGACCGACGTGACCGGCTCTTCAGCGGCAACAGGTGCCAGGGATTCAACAATACCCACTCGGGTTGCTCCTTTTTCGCTCAGCCCGCCAGGCTCGCTTCGATGCGTGCGCGGTGTGTGCGGATGCTGTCAGTAATCATGGTGGCGACGTGTAGTGCTTCGCGCCCGACCCGGCCATCGACCGTCGGGCGGCGATCCGTCGCGATGCAGTTGATGAATTCGGCGATCTCGTTGCCGAGGCTGTCCTCGCGGTCGATATCCCACGATTCCATTTCGATCGCATTGGGGCCATGCGTCGCAGCCCCTGAGGCGTCGGTATCCTGGTCGGCTTCGCTATTGGTGGCGTTCCGCGTGAACCGCGTCACCCGGTGGTCGACGAAATCGCACACCAGGTAGTTGTCGAGCTGGAACAGCCGGAGTTGGCGATCCGTCTTGCCGGCGATACGGCTCGCGGTGATATCGGCGACGGTGCCGTTTTCGAAGGTGATCCGGGCGTTGGCGATGTCCTCGCTGGCGTTCAGCACCGGGGCACCCAGCGCCTGCAGCGATTCAACCGGCGAATCGACGAGCCCCAGCACCAGGTCGATGTCGTGGATCATCAGGTCGAGCACCACGTCGACGTCGGTGGCCCTCGGCTTCCACGGCGAAATCCGCCGGCTCTCGATGAACAGCGGCCGCGTCACCTTGTCCGCCAGTGCCTTGAATGCGGCGGAAAACCGTTCGATGTGGCCGACCTGCAGCACGACGCCGTTTTCCTCGGCCAGCGCCACCAGCCTGTCGGCATCGGCGACGTCGTCGGTGATCGGTTTTTCGACCAGCACGTGGACGCCCGCCTCGATGAAGAACCGCGCGACCTCATAGTGCATCGAGGTCGGCACCGTGATCGAGACCGCGTCGACCGTCCCCGGCAGCAGGGTGTAGTCGGACAGCGCAGCGCCGCCGAATTCACCCGCGACGTCGGCGGCACGCGCCGGATCGACGTCGCAGACCGCGACGAGATCGGCGTCGGTATTGGCGGCATAGTGCTTTGCGTGGAAACGGCCGAAGTAGCCAAGGCCGACCACGGCGGTACGGACGGGCAATTGCATGATGCCCGTCATGGCATTTCCGATTCACATAAGCAAGACGGTGGCGAGGCCCAGAAAAGCAAAGAATCCAACAACATCTGTAACAGTCGTGAGGAACACTGACGACGCAACGGCAGGATCGATACCCATCTTGTCGAGGCTGACGGGAATGGCAATGCCGAACACTCCGGCACAGAAAAGGTTGACCACCATCGACGTGGCGATCACCGCGCCAAGCGGGATGTTCGAGAACCACGCCGCCGCCACCACGCCGATGATGACGGCGAACACGACCCCGTTGATCAGCCCGACCAGCATCTCGCGATTGACGAAGCGGCGGATGTTGTAGCCGGCCAGTTCCTTCGTCGCCAGCGCCCGGACTGCGACCGTCATGGTCTGCGTACCGGCGTTTCCGCCCATCGACGCGACGATCGGCATCAGGATCGCCAGCGCCACCATCTGCTGCAGTGTCGCATCGAAGATCGCGATGACGGCGGAAGCCATGATCGCGGTGACGAGATTGAGCAGAAGCCAGGTGAACCGGCTACGCGCGGTGTAGATCACCGTGTCGGAAATTTCTTCATCACCGACGCCGGCAAGGCCGCGGATATCCTCTTCGGCCTCTTCCTGGATGACGTCGACGATATCGTCGAACATCATGACGCCGACCAGCCGGTCGTGTTCGTCGACGACGGCTGCCGAAACCAGATTGTAGCGCTCGAACAGCCGGGCGGCCTCCTCCTGGTCGAGGTCTGCGCGCACCGTCTGGACGTCGGCGTCCATGATCTTCTCGATCGGAACCGGCCGCTTAGCCCGCAAAAGCTTGTTGAGCGCGACGGATCCGACCGGCCTGAACTGCGGGTCGACGACGACGATCTCGTAGAACTCGTCCGGCAGGTCGTCGGATTCGCGCATGTAATCGATCGTCCGGCCGACCGTCCAGAACGGCGGCACCGCGATCAGATCGGTCTGCATGCGCCGGCCGGCGCTGTCTTCCGGGTAGTCGAGGCCGCGCTTCAGAACGGCGCGTTCGAGCGCCGGCATGCGCGCGAGGATTTCTTGCTGATCCTCTTCCTCGAGATCCTCGAGGATGTAGACGGCATCATCCGATTCCAGGTCGCGCATACCTTCGGCGACCACCTCGTTGGGCAGCGCCTCGATGATCTGTTCGCGAACCGTGTCGTCGACTTCTGTGAGGACGGCGTAGTCGAAATCGTCACCGAGCAGCCCGATGAATCGCGGCCGCTCGTCCTGGTCGAGCATTTCCAGCAGGTCGGCGATATCCGCTTCGTGCCGGTCGACGCACAGCGCGCGCAATTCTGCGCGGTCGTTTGCCGCTAAAGCCGAACCGACAGCCGCCAGGTACGGGGCGGCGATATTGCCGTCCTCGTCACGCACGGCCATGGTGCCGCCGGTTTCGGCCGGCGCCGCCTGATCCGCGTGCTCCTGCACGTCGCTCTCCTCGGATTGTCCGGTTTCCGGCGCGCTGCCGGACCCCGTTCCGTTCTATAGAATCTGAAGCGGTTGGGCAAAGCGGTGAATACAGCATTGCATTGGAGTGATTCCGAATATCAACCGTTTTCGATTAGCGATTGACCGAAAACGACTATCGGCGATGTCGATCGGTCAAAGCGCTGCACGATCCGCAAGCAATGCGACGTGCTCGGCAATCGCCAGCGACGCAGTCAGTCCCGGAGATTCGAAACCGAGCAGGTTGATCAACGCCGGCCCGCACGATGAATCGATGCGGAAGTCGGGGCTGGCGTTTCCATCGAGCTTGACGCGAATGCCGCAATAATCCGGATGCAGCGCCCCGTCGGGAAGGTCGGGCCAGTACGACCGGATCGCCGCGTAGAACGGTTCGGACCGCGCCGGATCGACCCGGTAGTCGATGCCCTCGATCCATTCGACATCCGGCCCGAACCGCGGCTGCGCGCCCATGTCGAGGGTCAGGTGCACCCCTAGCCCGCCGCGCTCGGGCACCGGATAGATCAGCCGCGAGAACGGACACGGGCCAGTCAGCGCGAAATAGTTGCCCTTGGCAAAGCCGACCGTCGGCACAGCCTCCGGCGGAACACCCGCGATCGAGCCCATCACCGTGTGGGCCTGCAATCCGGCCGCGTTGATCACCAGGCGGGCTTCCAGTTCGAGCGGGCTATCGCCACCGAAACGCAACCGGACGCCATCCGCGCCGGCAAGTTTCCCTCCGAGGACCGGCGTGCGGAACGCGAAGGCCGCACCCGCGGCCTCGGCATCGCCCTGCAGCGCGAGCATGTAGGCGTGGCTGTCGATGACTCCGGTCGAGGGCGACAACAGCGCGGCCGCGCCGCGAAGCGCCGGTTCCAACACCTGCATCGCCGCCCTGTCGATAAGCTTCAGATCGTGGACACCGTTGGCCTCGGCACGCGCCTTCAGCTCGTCGAGGTTGACCAGTTGATCCTCGCTGGCCGCGACGATCAGCTTGCCGAGGCGCTTGTGGGGAACGCCGCGGGCTTCGCAATACGCATAGAGCAGCGCCTTGCCCTCGACGCACAGGCGCGCCTTCGCGCTGCCGGGCGGATAGTAGATGCCGGCATGGATGACCTCGCTGTTGCGGCTCGAGGTGACGGTTCCGATCGCGTCTTCGGCCTCCGCCACGATCACCTCGCGTCCGGCAAGGCTCAAGGCCCGCGCAGCCGCCAGGCCGATCACGCCGGCGCCGATCACAACACAATCGATCCGCTCCACGCGCTTCCCCTCGCCTGCGGAACCCGGCTTTGAGTATGGAACCGGAGGCCGGATACGAAAAACCCCTAAAAGCCGAATGCTTTCAGGGGTTGAAAAACCAAATTGCAAATGGTGCGGTCGAGAAGACTCGAACTTCCACGGGTTTTACCCCACAGCGACCTCAACGCTGCGCGTCTACCAATTCCGCCACGACCGCCAACCAGCCACGGCATGATGAGCCGCGAACAAGGCGGTGATGTAGCAAAGGACGCAGGATCGAACAAGGGGTGCCGCGCGCGATAGGTCGCGATCATGTCGCACCGATGACGATGGAATCTGCCCGCCTCAGGCTTCCGGATCGGTTGGCTTGTCCGGCGACGCGGCGGGGATCGCATCGAATCCCCCGTCTGGATCGCCATCGGGCTCGGATTCGGGTGCCGCTTCGGACGTACCGGCTGGAATCGCGTCAAATCCAGAATCGATGTCGCCGTCCGGCTCGGATTCGGCCATGGCATCCGGGGCAGCGGCCGGTATAGCGTCGAAACCGGAATCAAGATTTCCGTCGGCTGCGGCCTCGGCGGCCATTGCGGCGGCAACGTCTTCGCTCGCGGGACGGGGAATTCCGGGCCCCGAGCGCCGGCGTTCCGGCGGCAATGGCAGCATCTTGGTGATCGTCACGGTAATACGCTCGCCCTGCACCAGAATCTGGGCATCAGCAATGGGCGTATCGTGGGCAAGCAGCGTAACGTCCTCCATTTCGAGCCGGTCGAGCGCGATGACGGCGCCGCGGCCCATCCGTAACAGCTGATGGACCGGCATCATCACGGAGCCGAGCTGAACCGCGAGGTCGATTTCGACGTCTTCAATGGTGGACATGCGTGCAGTCCGGCCTTCCTATAGTGGTCCTTGCCCGTCGGCGATGCTTGATCCAACGTGGTTAGCGGATGGTTAATTTGCTCGAAAAAAGCAGTAAAAACCTGCCAGTAACCGATTTCGAGACGATTGAATGGCGGATCAGCGATCGGCCGGTCGGTTATCTCGACGCCGTGGCGGAGATGGAGGCGCGCGTCGCTGCCATCGCATCGGGCAGCGCTCCCGAGCTCGTCTGGCTTGTTGAGCATCCCCCGCTCTATACCGCCGGCACCAGCGCAGCCGACTCCGAGCTGACCGACCCGACGCGTTTCCCGACCTTCCGCACCGGGCGCGGCGGCCGCTGGACCTACCACGGCCCTGGCCAGCGCGTCGCCTATGTGATGCTGGACCTCAGCAAGCGTGGCCGCGACGTGCGCCGCTTTGTCCAGGATCTCGAGGACTGGGTGGTCCGCACGTTGGCCGACTTCACCGTCGACGGAGAAATCCGCGACGGCCGCGTCGGTGTCTGGGTGCGTCGGCCCGACAAAGGCCCTGATATCGAAGAGAAAATCGCCGCGATCGGCATCCGCGTGCGCCGCTGGGTGTCGTTCCACGGCATTGCCATCAATGTCGAGCCGGACCTCTCGCACTTCACCGGCATCGTGCCCTGCGGCATCGGGGAACACGGCGTCACCAGCCTCGCAGACCTCGGCCGGATCGTCACGATGCCCGAAGTCGACATGGCCTTGCGCGCCCGCTTCGAGGATGTGTTCGGCAAACCGGTCAGCCCGGCAGTCACCCCGTTCGGCGAACGCTGAATCCGTCCGGCACCGAACCACCCTCCGAGATCACCGTGACGTTGGTGACGAGCGCATCCGGCGGGCCGTCCTCGCAGCGCCGCAGCATCGTGTCGACGCAAACAGGATCGCCGGAGAACACAGCCTCCACCGCCCCGTCACGGCGGTTCTGCACCCAGCCGGATAGGCCGAGCTCACGCGCGCTCTGCTGCGTCCAGGCACGATAGTAGACGCCCTGTACCCTGCCCTCGATCAGGACATGGACGGTACGGAACGGATGCGTATCGGTCATGCGATTAAGGCAGCAGCCCGAGATGCGCGGGTCAAGCCCGGACAGGTCTCTACTCGGCCGCCTTCTTCCGCGTACTTGTCCGCTTCGGCCTCGGTTTCGGCTTCGCTTTTGGCTTGGGCTTCAGCATCGCCCGCTCATCGTCCACGATGAAGTCCCGGATAATCGGCACCGCGTCCCGCTCGCGCGACAAGAGTAGCTGGAACACCATGTTCGACCCGTGCAGGAAGCCGAGCTCGACGGCCGACAGGTAGAACTCCCACATCCGGCAGAAACGCTCGTCGTAGAGCGCCTTCGCCGCCTCGCGGTTCTCCGCGAAGCGCTCCCGCCAGTGCTTGATCGTGTAATAGTAGTGCAGCCGTAGGATCTCGTTGTCCGCCGCCCACAGGCCGACGCGCTCCAGCGAGGCGAAAACCTCCGACAGCGCCGGCACGTAGCCGCCGGGAAAGATGTATTTGCGGATGAACGGTCCGGTCGTGCCCGGCGGCGTCATGCGGCCGATGGCGTGGATCATCGCGTAGCCGTCGTCGGTCAAGAGGTCGCGCACCTTGCCGAAATACTCGTCGAAATAGCTGACGCCCACGTGCTCCATCATGCCGACGGAGACGATCCGGTCGAAACTGCCGTCGAGCTCGCGGTAGTCGCGCTCGAAGAAGGTCACCTTGTCGGCAACGCCGGCCTCCTCGACACGCTGGCGCGAGATCTTCAGCTGTTCGGGCGAGACGTTGATCGCCGTCACGTCGGCCCCGCATTTGGCCAGATGGATCGCCAGCGACCCCCAGCCCGAGCCGATCTCGGCGACCCGCATGCCGGGCTCCAGCCGCAATTTGGCGGCGATGTGGGTGAGCTTGGCGACCTGCGCCTGCTCCAGCGTGTCGGTGTCGGGATCGCGGAAGTAGGCGCAGGAGTAATTCAGCCCCTCGTCGAGGAACAGCCGGTACATGTCCGTCGACAGGTCGTAATGATGGCGGACGTTCTTGGCGGCTTGCCCAAGCGGATTGGCCTGCTGCCAGCGCTTCAGGCCCTTCCAGGCGCGGCGCAGCAATTTTTGCGAGCCAGCCGAGGCAAGCCCGGACCGGTTGACCGAGAACAGCGTCAGGAAATCGTGGACGCTGGAGCCGTCCTCGAACGTCAGCGTGCCATCCATGTAAGCTTCGGCGGCGATCAGTTCGGGATTGAAGGCGAGCTTGCGTTGCACGGCGGCGTCGTGC
>CAJQNW010000288.1 GCA_905479765.1 uncultured Tepidamorphus sp.
ACGTCTTCCCCGGTCAGGGCGACGACAATGCCGTGGGCAATTTTCCGCAGAGCTGGAAGAAGCTCTTCACCGAGAGCCCCCTCTGGGATGTCACGCCGCACGTTCTGCGGCACAGCTTCGCGAGCATCGCCAACGATCTCGGGTTTACCGAGATCACCATCGCCGCCCTAATCGGTCATGCGAAAGGCTCTGTGACGAGCAAGTACGTTCACACGCTGGACACGACCCTGGTCATGGCGGCCGACACCGTCTCCGGATATGTCCAGGCGCTGCTTGAAGGGACGAAATTTCAACGCAACTCCTACACCTTCGATCGGCGATCCCGGCAGGACGCGATCGACAGGATGCTCAGCGACGCGAGGGCCGCTGGCTGAGGAGTGGGCGTGAATTGATGTTTCGGAAGAGGTAATGATTCTTGACAGGCGAGTCGTTCGCTCAGTATGCTTACACCGTGAAAACACTTGGCCAAAAAATCCGCGAACGACGCGAAGAGCTCGACCTGTCGCTCCGCGAATTCGCGAAGGGCCTTAAATGTTCGCCGCCCTTCATATCCGACGTGGAGCATGGACGGCGCTTTCCGTCTGAGCCGATGCTGGAGGAAATGGCGCGGCTGCTGAAGCTCGATCTCGCCGAACTCAAGAGGCACGATCAGCGCGCGCCGCTAGATGAGATCAAACGCATGACGGAGCGGGACCCCGGCTACGCCTTTGCATTTCGCACGCTTGTCGAAAAGAAGCTGACACCTGAACAGCTTTTGCAGCTCGTGAACAAGGGCAAGCCTCCGCCCAAAGGGGGCCAAAAGAAATGAGGACGTACCGGACGGACCGCGGGCCATTTGCGACCCGGCCTTTCTACAAGCCCACGGAAATCGACCGTATCTGTGGCGATGCCCTTCAGGTCGCGGGACTGATGCCGGATTCGCCCGAAGCCGTTCGGATCGACCGGTTCGTCGAGAAGCACTTCAAGGTCTCGCCGCGTTACGAGCCGCTCCCGGAAGGCGTGCTCGGCTATACGTCCTTCGGTCCGTCCGGCGTCACGGGGATCGTCATCACGACAACGCTCGACGAGGAAGGCGGCAGCGTTTCCGAACGCCGCATCCGCACGACGCTTGCCCACGAGGCGGGACACGGGCTGTTGCACATGCACCTCTTCGCGCTCGGCGAGAAGCCGCCCAGGCTGTTTGAGGACGGAGATGACCGACCCGAGATTCTCTGCCGGGACGTTCACGGCAGCCCGCATGAGTCGCGGTATGACGGGCGCTGGTGGGAATACCAGGCGAATCGGGCGATCGGCGGGCTGCTGATGCCGCGGGGCCTTGTCATCAAGGCCGCGGCGCCCTTCTGCGAGGAACGCGGAGGCCTCGGCCTGCCCAACCTGAAAGACGACCAGAGGGAGCGGGCCGCGCGGGAGCTTGCGGAAATCTTTGATGTAAATCCGGTGGTTGTCCGAATCCGTCTCGATGATCTGTTCGCCCGCGCAGACGACAGCCAGCTCACCCTTTGACTTTTTTTGCCGGCAGTGTTAGCTATATAAGCTAACGTGTGCATACACAGATGAAAGGAGATCGAAAAATGCGGCAGCCCGATGAAATCACGCTCCACGTTTCCACCCCGGCAGGGCCTTTCCATGGGGCTTTTCCGAAGACCACGAAGGTGTCGGCGGTTATCGCAGCCATCGTCGAGGCCAAGGGCCTCGATGCCGGCGAGGATCTCCGCCTGATGAACGGCGACGAGCAGCTCGCCCCCGAGCGCCCGCTCGTTAGCTTTCACTTCGGCAGCGAGGCGACACTCAGCCTGCTCGCCACCGGTTCGGGCGTATAGCGTTTTGGCGACGGCGTCCGAACTCGTCCTCGCGAGCCAGATCGAGGCTGTGCGGCAGAATGCAGAGCTGCATGGCTGGAAGTTCGAGCAGCTTGATCCCGCGAGCTTCATTCTCGGCATGCTGGCGAAGGACGGCTCGTGGTTCACGACCCTGGCGAAGTGCGACGGCTTCGCCGCAAGGCCGCCGGCATGGCACTGGTACAACCCCGAGACCAAAGCCATTGACGCGCCGTGTGACACGCCGCTCGGCGGCAACTTCTTCCACAGCGCCGGTGTGATCTGCGCCCCGTGGAACCGCCTCGCTTACAAGGGCGTGGACGCAAGAGGCCCGCACGACAACTGGACCATCGGCAACTGGATGACGATTTCCGAAACCGGCGGGACGCGGACGCTCGCGGCGATGGCAACGCGCATTGCGCATGAGCTTCTCACCGTATTCACGAAGCGGATGGGGTGAGGCATGCGGAACTGGCTCCAGCGTCTTTTCTCTCCGCGCCCCGCGGCGTTTCGCCCGGTCACGCCGCCGCAGCCGCGGCGCATCCTGATGACTGCCGCCTGCGTTAGCGCCCTTCGGCCTGCCCTCGAGCCCGAGACAGCGCGCGGCCACGAGGGAATTGTCTATCTGCTGGGCCAGACCGACGGCTTCACAAGCATCGCCCTGAGCGTGTTCCGCCCAGTCGCGCGGACGACGCGCGGCAGCTTCCATGTTGACACAGCCGCCATGCGGCAGGTGGTTGAAGCCGCGAACGTGCACGGGCTGCAGGTGGTCGGACAGCTCCATACGCATCCCGGCGAGGCCTTTCACAGCGACGGCGATGTCGCCGGCGCCCTGATCCGGTTCGGCGGGTTCATTTCGATCGTGCTGCCGGAATACGGAAAGGCTCTGCCCGACTTCAGGGGTGCGGCGATCTATATGTTCAGCGGAGGTGAACGCCGCTGGCTCGATCTCACGGCTGCCGACGTGGCGGTCCTGCCGGAGCGGCTGCCGTGAACGATCAGAGCTTCCTCTCGCGACGGAATTCCCGGACAAATCTCTATGGGCGCGGTGCTCGCCCGCTCGATCCGGGGCGCTGGATCAGCCTTGCGATCGATGCCGCCTATGCCGAAACCTATGCCGGGCAGGTGGCCCTGCTGACGGCGGCGAACCTGATTGGAAGAATGACGCCCTCGGTGGCGATCGCCGTTCCTGACGGCACGAAAGTTCGCGATCCGCTGCCCTGGGCGGGGCAGTCTCTTTCTGATCTGCTGTTCGAGCAGCTCTTCGCCGCGACGCCCGCCGACAAGGGCGGACGGTTCATGGCGCGCGGTCCCAACTCGGGCGATGTTGCGATTGCGTTCGGATCCTGCGCCATCCGCGGCGCCGCCCTCGTCCATGGCTGCGGCTGGGATAGCTATTTCGGGAGGGAAACATCTCCTGTTCGCGCAAGCGATATCACCAATCCGTGTGGCCCGGCCTTCGCCGCCATTCTCTGCGGCGCGAATCTGCTCGCAGAAGGGCTGCACACCTCCCCCACGAGTTATCTGTGCAACACGCTGGACTGGTCCGCGCGGGCCGCTCCGCAGGGAGCGCCGCAGCCTGATCCGGCTACCGCGCTCGGCGAGCTTTGGACCATCGGCACAGGCTCCGTCGGCACGGCGGCGCTGTATTTTCTGACGCTGTTCACCCGACGCTTCGAGGCCGGGCTGATCGACAAGGACGATGTCGAAATCGAGAACCTCGATCGCTCGCCGATTTTCACCGCGATGGACGATGAACGGCCAAAGGTCGATGCGACGGCCGATTACCTGCGCTCGGTTGGCGTTGCCACGGTCAAGCCCGAACGTGCGGCCCTGGCCGAGTCGAAGCTCTGGCGGAACAGGCAGGAAGGGACGCCCGACCTCCTAATCACCGCCGCCAACGAGGATCATGTGCGGTTTCAGATCGAGGCCGACATGCCCCCGATTCAGATTTACGGCACGACAGGGAAGAACTGGCAGGCCTCGGTCATCCGGCATGTCCCCCTGCGCGATCCGTGCTCGCTGTGTCTATTCCCGGACAGCGGTCCGATCGTGCCGACGGCTTGCGCCACGGGCAAGGTCGCAAGCCCTTTGGATGGAAAGCAAATCGACGCCACCCTTCCGTTCCTCTCCTTCGCCGCAGGGCTCATGACCGCCGCCGAGATTCTCAAGCTCGGCCTACCAAACTACCCCTTCTCCAAAACGATCACACAGTATTCGACAAAGGCGGAGGACAAGCTCGTATCCGCGCGGCTTTTGCCGCGCGCAGGCTGCCTATGTCAGTCGGGACGAGACAGTGCGCTTCACGGTCGCATGATCGCCGGGTCGCGATACGCGGCGCTGTCGGAATGAAACTAAGCTGGTCGCGCCAGCGGACAACAATAATTGCGAGGCAAAAACCGGCGCCACCGTAGCGTGCGGGCTAGAGAACATAAACTTCTTCAGTCTATACTGCTGGCGAACAAGCGCCCAGGACGGCCACACGGGATCTCATCGCCTCGGAAACGCGCCGAATCTGCCGGCGCTAAGTGCGTCTGGAACTCGAGGAGGCGCGCTCAATGGGGAGGGGATCTGCGGAATCGGACCGGACCCCGCAGGCTGTGACGGGGGACTATGGGACATAACGCATTTCCTCAAAGCCTAAGCAGCGGCCGCAGCGTCATACGCTGCCGTCCGAGCGGCCTGTCATGACTCTCAGGGCCGTGTCGCTCTTCAGCGGAGCCGGCGGATTCTGCGAGGGCGTGCGCCTCGCAGGCTGGAATGTCGTCTGCGCCGTCGAGTCGGATGCGCAAGCGTGGCTGACGCACGCCGCCAACTTTTCCGACGTCGCGCTCTACAAGGGTGATATCGTCCGCTTCCTGCAGGACGAGCAGCCTGGCGTACCGGGCCTGCGCGAGCTGACGGGCCGCAAGATCGACATGGTCTATGGCGGGCCACCCTGCCAGGGTTTCAGCCAGATCGGCCCCCGCAACCTCGCCGACCCCCGGAACCGCCTCTACGAGGAGTTTGTCCGCGTTGTCCGGCTTCTCCGGCCGCGGGCGTTCGTGATGGAGAATGTCCCGAACATGGTGGCCATGAAGAACGGCCATTTCAAAGCCAGAATCCTCGATGCGTTCCGCGAAGCGGGATACTCGCGGACGGCGATCCTGCCAGCCGTCGCCTCCGACTTCGGGGTTCCCCAGCACCGCCGCCGCGTCTTCGTCTTCGGAATCCGCGACAGGCTGCCGTTCAACGGGGACTTTGCGGAAGCCATCAAGTCGCTCCTCGAGCGGGAGAAGTCGGACGCGATCGTCACGGTCCGTGAAGCGCTGTCTGATCTCCCCGCAACCGTGTCGGACGACGACGGGCCGCTTCCCTATCCAAAGAAGCCCGGCGGGCGCTACTCGGACTTCCAGAAGCTCATGCGCCTGGACTGGGACCATGAGCTGCTGACGGCCGCGCGGAAGCGGACGAACCTCGCCGAGGACATACTCTACAACCATCACACCAAGGGCATCGAAGCCCGCCGCAAGAAGATCATCGCCGCCATTCGCCCCGGCGCCCGCGGCGATTCCCTTCCCGCCGCACTCTGGAACGGCACGCGCGGGCACAAATGGCGCCGTCTGGATCCCGAGAAACCATCCTACACGATCCTCGCGCAGATGCATCGGGACCTCTCCGAATGGATCCACCCAACTCATGACCGCTGGATCACGGTCCGAGAGGCGGCCCGGCTTCAGTCCTTTCACGATGGCTTCGTCTTCCACGGCAGCGAATGGCAGCAGCTGAAGCAGGTCGGCAACGCGGTTCCGCCGCTCATGGCGCGTGCGGTTGCGCGTGCCGTTTCAGGGCTGCTCGACCAGATGCCCCGCAAGGCAAGCGGGTAGCGTCGGCATGGGGGAGATGGCTTTTCTTGCGTCTGCCGGCCTGCTCGCCGCCCTGGCCATTGGGATCGGCCTCTGGGGCTGGCGGCGGCTGTCGCGCAAGGCAAGCGTCGAGACGGCACCACGTGCGGCCGCGGCCGCGCTCCGGGCT
>CAJQNW010000289.1 GCA_905479765.1 uncultured Tepidamorphus sp.
TCCCGGTCGACGCCGGAATTGAGATACTTGGTGCCCGCACCGCTGATCCGCCACGAGCGCTCCACCCGGCTCGGCCGGCCGGATTCGGGGATCATCATGCCGCCGACTGTGGCGAAGCCTTCCGACCGCTCGGGGAAGAACGACGCCGGATCGACGTCGTAGGTAAATTCGGTCCGCCCCTTGCCGCCGAATGTCGCCAGCGTGAACAGGCCGCGGTACAACTCCTGGGAATTCAGCGTGTTGCCGCGATTGTCGGTGTGGCGCATGAACACCACGTCGTCGACGATCTGGTCGACGACGAAGGCCTCTTCGCTCTTCAAGTGGATGGTGTAGCCCTCATCCACCTTGCCGCCGACGGGGCACTGCTGGGCGGACGCCACGCCGGCGCCCAGGACGCAGAGCCAAGCCGCCAATACCGCTGCGATCGGAACACCTCGCAGGCCTTTCATGCACCGTCTCCCGTCTCGCTCGAACTCACACTCCACCACTCATAGAAGATTGGTGCTCCGCAGTCGATTTCCCTGAGGCCGATCGGTGGAAATTTCACCATCAAATCCGGAATCGTCCAGTCTCGCCTCGGTTGCGCGAAAGAGACGGATGGGAGACGAATGGGCGAAACCGGTCAATGGATGTGGCTGCCGCCGTTGACGTCGAGTTCGGTGCCGGTGACGTAGGACGACAGATCCGAGGCCAGGAACAGCGCGCAGCCGGCGAATTCCTCCGGTCGTCCGTCCCGGCCCATCGGAATGCCGGAGACGATCCCGTCGATCAGCTTGTCGGTTCTCAGATCGCCCATGATGTCGGTGTCGAAGAAGGACGGGCAAATTGCGTTGACCCGGACGTTTTCAGGCGCGAGTTCGCGGGCGAGCGCCTTGGAAAAGCCGATCACGCCGGCTTTCGAGGCCGAATAGTGCGAACCGCCGAATACCCCGCCGCCGCGCTGGCCGGCAACCGACGCCACGTTGACGATCGAGCCGGATTTTCGCTCGCGCATGTGCGGCACCACGCTCTGGCACATCTGAAAAGCCCCGCGCAGGTTGATGTCGAATACCCGGTCGTACTCTTTCTTGTCGATTTCCATGAACCGCGCCGGCGAGTTGACGCCCGCGTTGTTGACCAGGACGTCGATGTGGCCGAACCGCTTCAGGGCGCGCTCGACCGCCTTTTCGCAGTCGCGCTGCTTCGAGACATCGCATTTGATGCCGATATGACCGCGTCCTTTCAGGCTTTTCGCGGCCTCCCGCGCCGTCTCGGCATCGAGATCCAGCACGGCCACCTTGGCGCCGTGCTCGGCGAACAGCTGCGCCGTCGCCAGCCCCAGTCCGCGCGCCTTGGCCGCGCCCGTGATGATCGCCGTACGCCCCTTGAGCAGCATCAGTCACCTCCCCGTCGTTGTGAACTCCGGCAGTCGGTCGCCGCCATGTCTTCGTATACACAGGCCTTCCTGTGGGCTTCAACGCGACAGCTGCTCCCGCAGGGTAAAACTCTATCGCCCAGCGGGGGCACTAGGGTCTTAGCGCGGATTGGATTATGAAGATCGACAACGAAAATCGGGAGGATCGCTATCGTGTCTCGCAAAGGTCCGCTGCGCAGCCAGCTCTGGTTCGACAATCCTGACAATCCGGGCATGACCGCGCTCTACCTGGAGCGCTACCTCAATTTCGGCCTGACCCGCGAGGAACTGCAGTCCGGCAAGCCGATCATCGGCATCGCGCAGACCGGCTCTGACCTGTCGCCGTGCAACAGGCACCATCTGGAACTCGCCGCCCGTATCCGCGAGGGCATTCGGTCGGCCGGCGGCATCGCCTTCGAGTTCCCGGTGCATCCGATCCAGGAGACCGGCCGGCGCCCGACCGCCGCGCTCGATCGCAATCTCGCCTACCTCGGCCTCGTCGAGGTTCTGCATGGCTACCCGCTCGACGGCGTGGTGCTGACGACCGGCTGCGACAAGACCACGCCCGCCTGCCTGATGGCGGCCGCCACGGTGAACATCCCCGCGATCGTGCTCTCCGGCGGCCCTATGCTGAACGGCTGGTGGAAGGGCGAGCGCACCGGTTCTGGCACGGTGGTCTGGAAGGCCCGCGCCGATCATGCCGCCGGCAACATCGACTACGACGAGTTCATGAACATCGTCGCCTCTTCGGCACCCTCGGTCGGCCACTGCAACACCATGGGCACGGCGACGACCATGAATTCGCTCGCCGAGGCGCTGGGCATGAGCCTGCCCGGCTGCGCGGCCATTCCCGGGCCGTACCGCGAGCGCGCACAGATTGCCTATGAGACCGGTATCCGCGCCGTACAGATGGTCGAGGAGGACCTGAAGCCCTCCGACATCATGACCCGCGAGGCCTTCGAGAACGTCATCGTCGCCAATTCCGCGATCGGTGGTTCCACCAATGCACCGATCCATATCAACGCGATCGCCCGGCATGTCGGCGTGGAGTTGGACAACGACGACTGGGAGAAAATCGGCTACGAGGTGCCACTGCTGGTCAACCTGCAGCCGGCCGGCAAATATCTCGGCGAGGAGTTCCACCGCGCCGGCGGCGTTCCCGCGGTCATCGGCGAACTGATGCGGCACGGTCTGATCCGCGAGTCCGCGCTCACCGTCAACGGCAAGTCGATCGGCGACAACTGCCGCGGGCTGGTATCGGGCGATCCCGACGTGATTCGCGACTTCGACCACGCAATGGTGCGCAATGCCGGCTTCCTGCATCTGCACGGCAACCTGTTCGATTCCGCGATCATGAAGACCAGCGTGATCTCGGATGCATTCCGCAAGCGCTACTTGTCGAAGCCCGACGATCTCGACGCTTTCGAGGGCAGGGCGGTCGTCTTCGACGGACCCGAGGAGTACCACCACCGCATCAACGACGTCGATCTGGAGATCGACGAGAACACGATGCTGTTCATTCGCGGCACCGGCCCGATCGGCTATCCGGGCGGATCGGAAGTCGTGAACATGCAGCCGCCGGACGCGCTGATCAAACGAGGCATCATGGAACTGCCCTGCATCGGAGACGGGCGCCAGTCGGGCACGTCGGGCTCGCCGTCGATCCTCAACGCCAGTCCCGAGGCCGCCGTCGGTGGCGGGCTGGCGATATTGAGGACCGGCGACAGGGTGCGCATTGATCTCAACAAGCGCACCGCCGATATCCTGATTTCCGATGACGAACTGGCCGAGCGCCGCAGGGCGCTGGAGGCTGCCGGCGGATACAAGTACCCGGAAAGCCAGACGCCCTGGCAGGAGATCCAGCGCGGCATGGTCTCGCAGTTCGACGAAGGCATGGTGCTGAAGCCAGCCGTCAAGTATCAGCGCGTCGCCGAAAAGGGCGTCCCGCGCGACAATCACTGACGAACTTGCCGCCGCACGGCCGTAAAGGACGTAAAATCACGCTGCGGTAAGGCAATGACAATTTATTTGACTGATGATGCCGGCAGATGAGGCGCGCCAGCGTTCGCCGTGAAAGCGACGCTTTGCCCGGATGGAGGCATCATGACGACCGGAAAATCGCATCACGGCCACGCGGACAAGCGCGGTATCGATCGCATCGAGGATCCGCTGCTCAACAAGGGCACGGCCTTCACCGAATCCGAGCGGCGAGAGTGGGGGCTTCTGGGCCTGCTGCCGCCGCACATCGATACGCTGGAAGAGCAGGCCGAGCGCGCCTACGAGGCCTATTCCGTCAAGGACAGCCCGCTCGAGAAGCACATCTATCTGCGCCAGCTCCAGGACGAGAACGAGACGCT
>CAJQNW010000290.1 GCA_905479765.1 uncultured Tepidamorphus sp.
ACGACCTGGGCTGCGACGCAGTGGACGGCCTATCGGCTCGGCTTCCAACCGCAGTTGGGCCTCCCCTGGTTCGAACTGGCCGGCTGGCCGATCTACTATCCGCCCGCCTTCTTCTGGTGGTGGTACTTCTACGATGCCTATGCGCCGCCGATCTTCATCGAGGGCGCCTATATCGCGGCGTCAGGCGGCTTCATCTCCATCGCCGTAGCGATCGGCATGTCCGTCTGGCGGGCGCGTGAAGCCAAGAACGCCGATACGTTCGGCTCCGCCCGATGGGCAGTCGCCCGCGAAGTGAGCGCCGCCGGCCTGTTGGGCGCGGACGGCGTCATCCTCGGGAAGTTCGAGCGCGACTATCTCCGCCATGACGGACCAGAGCATGTGCTGTGCTTTGCGCCCACGCGGTCCGGCAAGGGCGTCGGCCTGGTCGTGCCGTCGCTGCTGACCTGGCCGGGCTCGGCCATCGTCCACGACATCAAAGGTGAGAACTGGACGCTGACGGCCGGCTTCCGCGCGCGTCATGGTCGCGTGCTTCTATTCGATCCGACCAATGCGAAGTCCGCCGCCTACAATCCGCTGCTCGAGGTCCGCCGCGGCGAATGGGAGGTCCGCGACGTTCAGAACATCGCCGACATCCTGGTTGATCCGGAAGGCTCGCTCGAGAAACGGAACCACTGGGAAAAGACCAGCCACGCGTTGCTCGTCGGCGCCATCCTGCACGTCCTCTACGCCGAGGTCGACAAGACTCTCGCGGGCGTCGCTGCCTTCCTCTCCGATCCGAAGCGGCCCATCGAGTCGACGCTCGCCGCCATGATGAAGACCGCGCACCTCGGCGAGGCCGGACCGCATCCGGTGATCGCCAGCGCCGCGCGCGAGCTGCTGAACAAGTCGGACAATGAGCGGTCGGGGGTGCTGTCCACCGCCATGTCGTTCCTCGGTCTCTATCGCGATCCCGTCGTCGCCGAGGTCACACGCCGCTGCGATTGGCGCATCGTCGACATCGTCGGCGGCAAACATCCGACCACGCTCTACCTCGTGGTGCCGCCGTCGGACATCAACCGGACCAAGCCGCTGATCCGTCTGATCCTCAATCAGATCGGCCGGCGGCTCACCGAGGATCTACATGCGAAGGGCAACCGCCATCGGCTGCTGCTCATGCTCGACGAGTTTCCAGCACTCGGCCGCCTCGACTTCTTCGAGAGCGCCTTGGCATTCATGGCGGGCTACGGTCTCAAAGCCTTCCTCATCGCCCAGTCACTGAACCAGATCGAGAAGGCCTATGGGCCGAATAACTCGATCCTCGATAACTGCCATGTGCGCGTCAGCTTCGCGACCAATGACGAGCGGACCGCCAAGCGCGTGTCGGATGCGCTCGGCACCGCGACCGAGATGCGGGCGATGAAGAACTATGCCGGTCATCGCCTATCACCTTGGCTCGGCCACATGATGGTGTCGCGCTCCGAGACCGCTCGCCCGCTGCTTACACCCGGCGAGGTAATGCAGCTCCCGCCTGCCGACGAAATCGTCATGGTGGCGGGCATCCCGCCGATCCGCGCGAAGAAGGCCCGATATTACGAGGATCGCCGGTTTCAGGAGCGCATCTTGCCGCCGCCGGACCTCATCAAGCCGACAACGGCTCGGCCGGACGACTGGAGCACGCTACCCCTTCCGGTAACGCCGGTGGTGGCGACGGCTACTGGCGGCGGATCGGAAGATGAGGACACGACCGACTCCGAGCGCCGGCACCAGCCGGAACTGAGCCGCTCAAAACCGGTCGAGCCCAAGCAACCCATCAAAAACGAGTTCGAGATCGACCCCCGCGACGACGCCGACGAGGACGCCGCACGTCTCTCTCGCATGAGTCAGACTATGCGCCAGGTGGCACGCCAAGCGTCGCTCGATCCCGGCGACGGCATCGATCTTTAGGAGGCACCATGGCAAAGCCCCCCAAAAAGCAGCGGCTATCCGTGTATCTTGAACCGGACGTCATGAAGGCGCTTGCCGCGCACGCCGCCCGGCGCGATCAATCCCTTTCGCTGATCGCCGAAGCCGGCATCGCCTCGTTCCTGTCGCCCGATGCCGCCGAGCGCCAGGAAGCGGCCACGACCAAACGGCTCGACCAGATCGACCGGCGAATGGCGCGTATGGAGCGCGACCTCGGCATCGCCGTCGAAACTCTGGCGGTGTTCATCCGCTTTTGGCTAACAACGAACCCGCCGCTCCCCGAGCCCGCCCAGGCCGCGGCACGCTCCAAAGCCGGCGAGCGCTACGAGGCGTTCGTCACCGCGCTCGGCCGTCGACTCGCTCACGGACCGAAGCTTATGCAAGAGATTTCGGAGGACATCGCGCCCGCGCACGAGAGTTAGGAAGCGGGGAGCAAGCCATGGCATAGCTGAATGGCTCGATTGGGGTGGTTTGCTGACGGGCAGCTTTTGGGCATCGTGAGCCAGCGCTGACCGGTTATTTGTTGGAACTAACTGCTCGGGTCTGCTCGCAACTGCCGTTTGATCCACGGAGAAAATCGATCATTGCACGTACTTTCGCAGGAAGATAACTGCGGCTGGGGTAGATCAGCCAGGCTGCGGTGTCGAAGGTCGTTGCGGTGACATCCCAGCCTCCAATACAGGGATGCAACACCCCGCGGTCGAGATCTTCCCGGATCAGCCAGTCGGGAAGGAGGGCCGGGCCAAGACCCGCAAGGGCGGCATCCCGGATGGCACCTGCAGGTGAGAGGACAAGGTCGCCGTCCACTCGCTGTTCGATGACGGTGCCCCCTGCGTCGCGGAAGAGCCAGCGGGATCGGTAGTCGCGGTAGGGAAAGAGGATGGCGCGGTGATGCGCTATATCTTCAGGATGCCTCAGCGGAGCTGCCTGTCGCAGATATCCCGGCGCGGCCACGACGCGGTATCGCGTGTCCATGAGCTTGCTCACGATATAGTCGCCGTCAACCGCCGGCGCGAGACGGACGGCAAGATCGACGCGTTCGGCCACCAGATCGATGTTGTTGTCCGAAAATATCCCTTCGACCGCAACTTCCGAATAAGCGCTGCGAAATCCTGCCAGACGGGGTACGATGAACCGCTGCCCGAAGGTCGCGGAGGCCGAGATGCGCAGGGTTCCCCGCGGCTCGGAGTGCATCGCTCGGCACTCGTCGGCCGCACGGGCGAGTTCTTCGCTCAATGGTGTGATGCGCGCAAGATAGAGAGCGCCAGCCTCAGTCATCTCCATCCGTCGCGTCGTTCGAGCAAAGAGACGGAAACCAAGTTCTTCTTCGATTCCCGCGACAATCCGGCCGATCGAGGATGGGTCGACATCGTGTTGGCGGGCCACTGCTGCGAAGCTGCCGTGCCGTGCGACGTTCTGGATCAGTGTCAGATCTGCGAGATTCATTCCTGCATAATACGCATGAGTATCCGGGATGTCATGCCGTTTATCTGGGCGTTCTGCCGGAATACCCCTGTCGTAGTTCAACACGGATAACAGGAGAGACCGATGCCGGACTTCACACTGCACACGCCCCAAACCGCTCCCGAAGGCTCTAAGACCACGCTTGAGACCGTCACAAAAACCTGGGGCTTCACACCCAAAATGCACGCGACCCTCGCCGAGAGCCCAAGCGCTCTGGTGGGTTACGAAGCTCTCTGGGGCCAGATCGCCTCATCAACGCTGAGCGCGGTGGAGCAACAGGTGGCCTATCAAGCTGTCAATGTTCTGCACCGCTGCGGGTACTGCACCATGGGCCACACTTTCCTGTCGCGGCAGGCCGGTATGGACGAGGCAACAATCGCCCGACTGCGTGCCGGCCAGCCACCGGAGGACCGCAGGCTAGCTGCGCTCTGGACTTTTACCCGCACCGTTGCAGAGGCGCGGGCCGAGGCGCCGGAGGCCGTTCCGATCTTCCTTGCCGCAGGCTTCACCAATGCCAACGTGCTCGATGTGGTGGCAATTATAGCAACGAAGGTTATCGCCAACTACAGCGCCGCCCTCGCTGGCGTCCCAAGCGAAGAGTTCATGTCAGACCCTGCTTTGGCCTGGACGCCCTCGATGGCGACTCCCGCCCAATGATGTGCCGGACCGGGTTGGTCGCATCCCGGTCCCTTAAATGGAGAAGTGAGATGGATTTCAAGGACAGGGTGGTCGTCATTACGGGCGCGAGCCGCGGTATCGGTGAGGCCACCGCAACGCATTTTGCCACCCTGGGGGCGCAGGTCTTTCTGGCTGCCAGGAGCGCAGACCGGATCGGAGAGATTGCGACGGCCCTCAGGGAACAGGGCGCCTCGGCTCACGCCGTTGCTTGTGACGTGTCTGACCCGGCGCAGGTCTTGCGTCTGGTATCTGAGGCTACAGGCAAAACCGGCAGACTCGACCTGCTGGTTAACAATGCAGGGCTGATCGATCCGATAGCGCTGTTGGCCGACAGCGAACCGCAGGAGTGGGCCAGGATAGTCGACGTCAATCTGAAGGGCGTCTACTATGGCCTGCGTTACGCTATCCCCGTTATGGTCGCTCAGGGCGGCGGCACGATCGTCAACCTTTCCTCGGGCGCGGCGACTTCGGCACTTGAGGGATGGAGCCACTACTGCGCGACCAAGGCGGCGGTAATGTCACTGACGCGCGTGGCAGACCGGGAATATCGCAGCAAGGGGGTGCGCGTGGTTGGTCTCAGCCCCGGAACGGTGGCGACGCGGATGCAAGAGCAGATCCGGGCCTCGGGGATCAACCCGGTCAGCCAACTCGACTGGTCCGCACATATTCCGGCGGAGTGGGTAGCGAACGCCATCGCATGGCTGGCAACCGAGGAGGCCGATTCGCACCTTGGCTCAGACTTCTCCTTGAAATCCAACGAGGGGCGGCGAGCGGCCGGATTGCCGGAGGTGTAGGTCAGAGCGCCGCCCTTATTCTGCAGTCTGCAGCATGCCTGGCGTAGCTTCGCCGACTTGCCAAATGGATTCGAGGGCGCGAAGCTGTCGTTCGCGCCCTATCATGCCGGCTGTCGATTTTCGCTTGCCGGAGGAAAGGCAGTCGGCACCTAGATCACCATGTACAATCCGAACTTGGATGAGGACGGAAGCGCCGAGCGCGGCCTGGTCGACGTACGAGCCGCAGCATTCGGAGCAGTAGCGCCATGAAGACGAAGAGTTGTGTCTGCTCTCAGGCGCAGCAAGCCGCACACTGAACGACCGATTTGGGGTGGTGGGTTCAACCGATCGTCGCAACACCTTTAATCTGAGAGGATGAGGAGGTGTCGCATGGTGACGTCACGGGTGTGGTTTACGGCAGAACAGAAGGCCGAGCTCTGGGAGCGATGGAAGCAGGGTCAGAGCATTTCGTCGATCTCGCGGGCGCTGGAGCGCAGGAACAAAGGTGGCGTTCAGCGGATCGTATCTGTCCATGGCGGCATTGCTCCATCAGCAAGGCGTAGAGCGGCTTGGACGCTCGAGCTGGGGGAGCGCGAAGAGATCTCTCGCGGGATTGCGGCGGGTCTTGCAATGCGGGCTATTGCACGAAGCCTTGGACGATCTCCATCGACGATAAGTCGGGAGATCGCGCGCAATGGCGGTGCACAGGCGTATCGTGCAACTCGTGCTGACAAGCAGGCCTGGGAGCGCGCGCTACGGCCGAAGCGATGTCGCCTGGCATGCTCCGAACGGCTACGATGGCTGGTGGCGCAAAAGCTGGCGCTGCAATGGTCGCCGGAGCAGGTGGCGGGCTGGCTGAGGCGAGAATATCCAGGCGATCCAGGCATGCGGGTATCTCATGAAGTGATCTATCGCAGTCTGTTCATCCAGTCGCGCGGGGTGCTCAAGAAGGAACTGACAGCCCATCTGCGCACCAGGCGGCAAATGCGTCTCGCCAAGGGCGCACAGAGCCGGACAGGGCAAGGTCAAATCCTCGATATTGTCTCCATCCGCGAGCGACCTGCCGAGGCCGAGGATCGCGCCGTCCCCGGTCATTGGGAGGGTGATCTCCTCGCCGGTGCGAACGACACCCTGCTTGTGAAGTTGGCGAGAAGGGACTCGGCGACGGTGGTGGCCGCCCTCGTGCAACAGATCGGCACATTACCCGAAGCGTTGCGGCGCTCGTTGACATGGGACCAGGGCAAGGAGATGGCTCGCCACAGGAGCTTCACCGCCGCAACCGACCTGCAGGTCTACTTCTGCGATCCGCGCAGTCCCTGGCAGCGCGGCACCAACGAAAACACCAACGGCCTGCTCAGGCAGTACTTCCCGAGAGCAA
>CAJQNW010000291.1 GCA_905479765.1 uncultured Tepidamorphus sp.
GACCCGAACGAGCGCCAGAACATCCGGGACTTGAGCTGGCGAGCTGAGGAAAGATGTCCCGTTTACGTCGATGTTGCGAATGCGGCCATCGCACGGGTCAGCAGATTGGCGCCGCACTCCACATCGGCCCAGTGCGTCCATTCACCGGGCGCGTGACTTAATCCGCCGGCGGAGGGAACAAAGATGAGCCCGGCGGGGCAATGGCGGGCGAACGTCTGGACGTCGTGGCCCGCGCCGGACGACATCGTGCGGGCCTCCATTCCGTATGTTCGGGAAATTTCGACGAGGTTTCTGGCGACGTCCGCGTCGAGGCCGGTCGGGGGCAGCCAGCTCTGCTCGGCGACTTCGCTGACGAGGCCATTGCGTTCGGCCGCCTTGCCGATCTCCGAGCGGCAGACCTCGGCGAGGTTTCGCATCACCGTCTCGTCGACATCGCGGCCGATCACCGAAAAGACGGCGGCGCCGGCGATGCTGTGCGGGAAATTCGGTTCGAGCGTAACCTTGCCGACCGTCAGCCGGGTGTCCCGTCCGCCGGCGCGTTCCAGTATTGCCGGGATCGCGGCGCCGAAATCGGCGAGGCCGCGAAATGCATCCCGGCGGCAATCCATCGGCGTCGTGCCGGAATGGTTCGCCTCGCCGGTTAGCTTCACCGTCCAGTTGAACACACCCGACACGGCATCGACGATGCCGATGGGAACGCCGGCGCGCTCGAGGACCGGGCCCTGCTCGACGTGGAGCTCCAGGAAGACGGCGATGTCCGAGGGATCCCAGGCGACGGTTGCCTCGGGATCGAGCCCCTGTGCGCGCATCGCTTCGGCAAGCAGCAAACCCGCATCGTCGACGGCTCGCGCGATCCAGTCCGGCCCGACCTCTCCGCAGATCGCCTGGCTGCCGAGCATCCCGCCGAAACGTCCTTCCTCGTCGGCCGTGCACACCACCTCGATGGGCCGCGCCGGGTCGAGCCCGGCAGCCTTGATGGTGCGCACCGCCTCGAGCGCGGCGCAGACGCCGAGGGTGCCGTCGAAGGGGCCACCCTGCGGCACGGTGTCGAGATGCGAGCCGGCCATCACTGCCGGCCCGGAGACGGCCGGCCATCGACCAAACACGTTGCCGACCGCGTCCATGCGGGCGTCGAGGCCGGCGTCTTCCATGCGGTCCATCAGCCAGCGGCGACCGGCCATGTCGGCATCGGAAAAGCTGATCCGGTTGATGCCCGGCAACCCCTCGATCCGGCCTATCCCATTGACCGCTTCGATATCGGCCTTCAGACGGCCAAGGTCGATCGCCAGTGCGTCTGGTGCAGATTTGCCCATGGTTTCAGTCAGTAAGCCGGTCCGTGGAGCGGCTGTTTCCCCGCCTTTATAATTATCATGATCAATTTTTGACTATCGATCATTTATCATGAATAATCTTCGAAAGTCCAACAGGGAACAGTGCACCGACAGGAGGTTTGACCATGCTCTCCCACATCCGCCGGATTGCCGCCGCCGCGGCAATCACGCTTGCCGCGTTGAGCGGTACGGCAGCAGCCCAGACGCCACCTGGCCTGCTGGTCGTTGCCCAGATCGCCGAGCCGAAGTCGCTTGATCCGCAGGCCGTCACGGCCGTCAACGACTTCCGTATTCTGATGAACCTCTATGACGGGCTGGTCGGCTACAAGTCCGGCACGCTGGAGGTCGAGCCGGCGCTGGCCACGGAATGGACAATCAGCGACGACGGCAAGACCTATACGTTCACGCTGCGCGACGGCGTCGCGTTCCATGACGGTTCCCCGTTCAATGCCGAAGCGGTCAAGTTCAACTTCGACCGGATGCTGGACGAGAACCATCCCTTCCATGACACCGGTCCGTTTCCGCTGAGCTTCTTCTTCTCCGCCGTCGATTCCGTCGAAGCGCCGGACGAGAAGACCGTGGTGTTCCACCTGAAGGATCCCTACGCGCCGTTCCTGTCGAATCTCGCCTATCCGACCGGCCTGATCGTCTCGCCGGCGGCGGTGAAGGAGTTCGGCAAGGACTTCGGCCGGCATCCCTCGGGGACCGGGCCGTTCAAGTTCGCCGAATGGGAATCAAATTCGAAGGTCGTGGTCGAGGCCAATCCCGACTACTGGAAAGGCGCGCCCGACCTGAAGGCCGTCGTGTTCCGCCCGATCACCGATGCCAACACGCGTGTCGCCGAAATGCTGTCGGGCGGCATCGACGTCATGGTCGAGGTACCGCCGGACAACCTGGCAACATTCTCAAACGACGCTGCCTTCAAGGTCTACGAACAGGCCGGCCCGCACCTGTGGTTCCTGATCCTCAACGCCAAGGAAGGTCCGATGGCCGACAAGCGCGTGCGTCAGGCGGTGAACTACGCGATCGACAAGAAGGCGCTGGTCGAAAACGTGCTGCAGGGCACCGCCGAAGTTGCCGCCGGACCGACGCCTCCGGCGTTCGCCTGGGCCTACAACGAGGCGCTTCAGCCCTATCCGCACGATCCGGAGAAGGCCAAGGCGCTGCTGAAGGAAGCCGGGCACGAGAATGCCGACCTCACCTTCTATGTGACCGAAGGCGGCTCAGGCATGCTCGATCCGGTCGCCATGGGCGCGGCGATCCAGGCCGACCTGGCCGAGGTCGGGCTGAATGCCAAGATCGAGACCTACGAGTGGAACACCTTCCTCGGCAAGGTGAACCCCGGCCTCGAAGGCAAGGCCGATATGGCCGAGATGGCGTGGATGACCAACGATCCCGACACGCTGCCGTATCTGGCGCTGCGTACCGGTGCCTTCCCCGACGAAGGCGGTTTCAATTCGGGCTATTATTCCAACCCGGATGTCGACAAGCTGCTGGAGGAAGCCCGCCGCGAGACCGATCAGGCCAAGCGCGCGGTGCTTTACAAGAAGATGCAGGAAATCGTTCGCGACGATGCGCCCTGGGCCTTCATCGCCAACTGGAAGCAGAACGCGGTAACCAGCGACCGGGTCGAGGACTTCGCGCTGCAGCCGTCCTTCTTCCTGCTTCTGGACGACGTGAAGAAGAACTGAAGCCGGGCGGTCGGGGCGTATGTGGATCTATATCGGCAAACGCCTGATCGCTTCGGTACCGATTTTGCTCGGGCTCTCGGTCATCGTCTTCGCGATGATGGCCCTGATCCCGGGCGATCCGGCCACGGCGATCCTGGGAAGCTACGCAACGCCTGAAAACGTCGCGCGGCTCAACAGCCAGCTCGGCCTCGATAAGCCGCTCGTCGAGCAATATTTCATTTGGCTCGGCAAGCTGTTTCACGGCGACATGGGCCGCAGCTACGCGCTCAACCGCCCGGTCGCCGACGAGGTATTCGAGCGCTTCGGTGCGACGCTGATTCTTGCCGGCGCCTCTCTCATCCTGTGCTCGATCTTCGGTCTGATCGCCGGCATCGCGGCGGCCGTCCGCCAGTTCGGCTGGACAGATCGGGTCGTCACCTTTCTCGTCCTGATCGGCATCTCGACGCCGTCCTTCTGGCTAGGCCTGCTACTCATCATGCTGTTCGCGGTCGAGCTGCAGTGGCTGCCGGCGTCGGGCATGTACGCGATCTACGGCGGCGGCGGGCCGCTCGACCTGCTCGCCCATCTCGCCATGCCGGCGGTGACGCTCGCGGTCGTCGCGACCGCCGTGATCGCGCGGCTTACCCGCGCCGCCATGCTCGAGGTGCTGCGCCAGGACTACATCCGCACCGCACGCGCCAAGGGCGTGTCGGAGCGCCGGGTGATCTATCGCCACGCCTTCAAGGCTGCGCTCGTTTCCATCATTCCTGTCATCGGCATCCAGGCGGGATTCGTGCTCGGCGGCGCGGTCTATATCGAGACCGTCTTCCAGTGGCCCGGGATCGGGCGAATGCTGGTCAACGCCATATCGACGCGCGACCTGCTGCTGGTCCAGGGCGGCGTGCTGGTGGTCGCGGCAAGCTATGTGTTCTTCAACCTGCTCGCCGACGTTGCCCAGACGATCGTCGATCCGAGGCTGCGCTGATGGTCGCCCTCCCGGTATCCGGCAAGAAGGCCAACGATCGCGGCGGGCGGCCATCGCCGTTCAAGCTTCTGATCGCCAACCGCCTGTCGGCGGCAGGCCTCCTGCTGCTCGGCATTATCGTGGCGCTGGCGCTGTTGACGCCGATCCTGCCGCTGCCTGATCCCGATATCACCGATCCGGCGCAGCGCCTTCTCAGACCCGGTGTCGACGGGCATCTGCTCGGCACCGATCACCTCGGCCGCGATCTGCTGTCGCGGCTTCTATGGGGCACGCGCGTCTCGATCGTCGTCGGCGTGTCGGCAACGCTGATTGCGGCCATCGTCGGATCTCTGATCGGGCTGACGGCCGGCTATGCCGGCGGAAGGTCCGACAACGTGCTGATGCGCGGGATCGACCTTGTCATGGCGTTTCCCTACATCCTGCTGGCACTCGGTATCGTCGCGGTGCTGGGGCCGGGACTGCTGAATGCGCTTTACGCCATCTCCATCGTCAATATCCCGTTCTTCGCGCGGAACATCCGGGGCATGACGCTCGGCCTGTCGCGTCGCGAGTTCGTCGACGCCGCACGGCTGTCGGGGGCCTCGCATCCCGTCATCCTGTTCGGCGACGTTTTACCCAACGTTTTGCCGACCATCGTCGTCACAATGTCGACGACGGTCGGCTGGATGATCCTGGAAACGGCCGGACTGTCGTTCCTGGGCCTCGGCGCGCAGCCGCCGCAGGCCGATCTCGGCTCGATGCTGGGCGAGGGACGCAAGCTGCTGTTCACCGCGCCGCACGTGTCGGTTATTCCCGGTGTGATGATCTTCGTGCTCGTCATGAGCATCAATCTCGTCGGCGACGGCATTCGCGACGTGCTCGATCCGCGGCTGAAGTCCGGCGCGCTCGCAGCCCCCGGCGCGGCGACAACGGTCAAGCGCGAGGCCGTGCCCGAAAAGCCGGCGACGGACGCGGTGCTCTCGGTGACCGATCTGCGCACGCAGTTCCAGACCGGATCGCGGGTCTACAAGGCTGTCGGCGGCGTCGACCTGGACCTGGCGCCGGGCGAGCGGGTCGGGCTGGTCGGGGAATCCGGCTCCGGCAAATCGGTGACGGCGCTGTCGCTTCTGAGGCTCGTTCCCACCCCGCCCGGTACTATCACAGCCGGACGTGTCGTGATCGGGGGCGAGGATCAGCTCGCCGCGTCCGTCGACAAACTGCGACGCTTGCGCGGCGGCAAGGTGGCCTATGTCTTCCAGGATCCGCTGACGACCCTGCATCCGCTGTTCACGGTAGGCCAGCAGATCGTCGAGGCGGTGCAGGCGCATCAGCCACTCTCGCGCCGGGAGGCCGAGGCGCAGGCGATCGAACTGCTGGAACGCGTCCAGATCCCGTCCGCCAAGGCGCGCTATAACGCCTATCCGCACGAGCTTTCGGGCGGCATGCGGCAGCGCGTCTGCATCGCCATGGCGCTCGCCAACGATCCCGAGCTGATCATCGCCGACGAACCGACGACCGCGCTCGACGTCACCGTGCAGGCGCAGGTGTTGAAGCTGATGCGCGGGCTGTCGGAACAGCAGGGCTCGGCGGTTCTGTTCATCACTCATGACTTCGGCGTCGTCTCCGAGCTCTGCGACCGGGTTGCGGTGATGTATGCCGGGCGGATCGTCGAAATCGGACCGACCGAAGCCGTCCTCGACGCGCCGGCCCATCCCTATACCCGCAAGCTGATCGACTGCGTGCCCGTGCTGGGCGAACCCGACCGCCGGCTCGATGCCATCGAGGGCCTGCCGCCGCCGGTCGACCGGCTGCCGACCGGCTGCGCCTTCGCCGAGCGTTGCCCGATCGTCGAACCGCGCTGCCGGGAGGGCGATATCGCCCTCGATCCGTTAAGCGACGACAGGTCGGTGCGTTGCATCAAGCCGTATCGGATGGCGTCATGAGCGTGGCCGTTGAGGCGCAAGGCCTGACCCGAACCTTCGGCGGCGGGCGGACATTGTTCGGCGGCCGGCACCCCGCTGTCCACGCCGTGCAGAGCGCCGACCTGACGGTACGGACCGGCGAGACGCTCGGTGTGGTCGGCGAATCGGGCTGCGGCAAGTCCACGCTTGCCCGCATGCTCGTCGGGCTTGACCGGCCGACCAAGGGAACGATCCGGCTCGAGGGGCGTGATGCAACGGAGCTGGCCGGCCGCGACCCGCGGGCGCTGGCGAAGCACATCCAGTATGTCTTCCAGGATCCGGTTGCCTCGCTCAATCCGCGCAAGACGATCCGTCAGACGCTGGAAGCGCCGATGCGCCGGCTGCGCGGCCTCGACGCCAGGGCGCGCGAAGCCAGGCTTGCCGAACTGATGCAGGTGGTAAGCCTGCGCGAGGAATTCCTCGACCGCTACCCGCACGAGTTCTCCGGCGGCCAGGCGCAGCGCATCGGCATCGCCCGGGCGCTCGCTGCCGATGCGCGGGTGATCGTCCTCGACGAGCCGGTCTCGGCGCTCGACGTCTCGGTGCAGGCGCAGGTCTTGAATCTGCTCGACCGCCTCAAGCACGAATTCGGCCTGACCTACATCTTCATCAGCCATGACCTCAGCGTCATCGAAAGTGTCTGCGACCGGGTGGCGGTGATGTATTTCGGACGGATCGTCGAGGTCGGCGCGGCGCGCGAGCTTTATGCGCATCCGCGCCATCCCTATACGGCGCTGCTGATGCGCTCGGCCCCGACGCCAGGCAAGCGCCGGATCGATGCCGAAGAGAAGCCGGCCGAGCTTCCCGACCCGCTGAACCCGCCGCCCGGCTGCGCTTTTGCGTCACGCTGCCCCCGCGCCGACGCAAAGTGCCGCGAGGCCCGCCCGCCGCTCGAGCCGGTCGCCGTCGGCGCCATCGATGCGGCAGAAACGGACGGGCAGCGCGCGGCCTGCTGGCATCCGCTCCTGGATGGCGCGTCATCGGACAACAAATGACCAAGACAACCGACACCACTCAGCCGGCCGGCCTGTCCCCGCGCCGCCGCCGCGAGGAAAGCATCGGCGAACAAATCAAGGACATGATCATCGAGCGCAAGCTCAAGCAGGCGACCGGCTACCGGCCGAACGCGAGTTGATGGAACAGTTCCGCGCCTCGAAGGGCTCGATCCGCGAAGCCTTGAGCGCGCTGCGCTCGC
>CAJQNW010000292.1 GCA_905479765.1 uncultured Tepidamorphus sp.
TTAGGGAATCTGGACCATGAACTGGCGATTGTTCGCTCTTCTCGGTATTGCTGCTTCCTTGATCATCGGATCGGCCGATCGCGGCCAGGCTGAAATTGATCCCCTGACCGGACGCAAACTTCAAAGCGGCGGTGTGTGGGCCTACACGCCCATCCCGCGCAAAATCATATCCTATGGCGAACAGTACACGCCCGGTACGATCGTCGTGAACACGCCGGAGCGGCGCCTCTATCTCGTCCTGGACGACGGCAAGGCAATCCAGTACGGAATTGGCGTTGGCCGCGAAGGCTTCCAGTTTTCCGGCAAGTACAGCGTCACCCGCAAGGCGGAATGGCCCAGCTGGACACCGCCGGCGGAAATGCGGGCCCGTCAGCCCACATTGCCGACCTTCATGCCAGGCGGCCCGGGCAATCCGATGGGCGCGCGGGCGCTGTATGTCGGGTCCACCCTCTACAGAATCCACGGTACCAACGCGAATTGGAGCATCGGTCGCGACCTGTCGTCGGGTTGCATCCGGATGCTGAACGAGGACGTCATCGACCTCTACAATCGCGTCAATGTCGGAGCACGCATCGTCGTGCTCCAGTAGTCGAGCCTCGAGGCAACGCGGGGTTAGAGACGGGCCGGAGCCGCAAGCTCCGGCCTCGTTCTTTTCAGGGGACCCAATGGGCTCCCTTTCGATTGCGAAAAGGGGGCCTTCAGGGCCCTTTTTTCATGCCTTTCCGGCAAACCGCTTCGCTCCAGCATCGCCTGGCCAATCGTGATATGATTTGCCAGCTTCTGTTTCATGAGGACGGAGGGCATGCGGATCGTCCTGCCGAACGTTGCAGCGGTTTTGACCACGCTTAGCCTTGCGCTTGGCCCGGTCCCCGGCGAAGCCGATGAGGTGGCCACCGGGCGAGCGCTGGCGGAACGGCATTGTTCGCGGTGCCACGTCATCGGCGATTTCAACCGGTTCGGCGGAATCGGCTCGACGCCGTCGTTCCAGCTGCTGGTCGATGCCTTCGACGATTGGCAGGAGCGCTTCGAGACGTTCCAGGCGCGGCGACCGCACCCATCCTTCGTCCGGGTCGCCGGGTTCGACTATCCCGACCCGAATGTGTTTCCGCCCAACGCGAGCCCCGTGGAAATCGAACTCGGCGATATCGCCGCGATCCGCGCCTTCGCCGAAACGCTGAAAAAGCAATGACCGGCTAACCCAGCCGCTTCGACTCGCGCACGAGGCCCTTCTCGGCGAGTTCCTCCAGGTAGACAGCCCACAGCGCATCGCGGTCGCTGCCGAGCCGGTAGAGATAATCCCAGGAGTAGATGCCCGTCGAATGCATGTCGTCGAATTCGAGCCGAACCGCATAGTTGCCGATCGGATGAATCTGCATGATGCCGACGTTTATCTTGCCGCCTACGGTCTGGCGCTGTTCGGGACTATGGCCCTGCACCTCGGCGCTGGGGCTCAGAACCCGAAGGAATTCGGCGGGAAGCGCGAAACTCGCGCCGTCGTCGAAGTCCACCGTCAAAGTCTGCCTGTCCTTTGACAAGCGGATTTCCGTAGGCCAGACCTTGTTTTCGTCCACGTGTGTCACCTCACCTTAAACCGTGGAAACTAGGTCGCGGCGCGGCCGGCGACAAGCTTGGCGAAACCGGGCAGACACAGACGCCAACAGGAGAGAATTCGATGAGCGACAACGACCAGGGCCCGGATGACATGGAAGGCGGGCTGGACACGGAAACCTTCCTGAAGGTCTCCAACAAGTTCATCGAACTTGCCAACCAGGAGAACCAGGCGGTCAAGGCGACGGACCTGCACATGGCGTTCCTGTACGCGGCCGCGCGCTACAACGCCTATGTCGCAAAGGCGATCCTGGACGTCGACCAGCATGAGGATTTCGTCGCTCACATGGTCGAGCAGTACACGGAGATGCTGCGCCAGCATCTGGCCGACCAGGCACTGGAGGAACCAACCCACTAGAGCCTTTCGCGAACGGGGAACGCCCTACGCCGAACGCGGCTTGTCCGTGTCGACGGGATTCGCGGGTTCCAACGGATCCGGTGGGTCGGAAACCGGTTCGCTCACGGCGACACGCTCCATCGTCCCGGCCTCGGCAGATTCGCTTTCTGCATTCGCGGGCACGGCCATGTCGTCCGATAGGGCGACCGCGTCCTCGGTATCGTCGGTATCCTCGGCGCTGTCGGCGAATTGTTCCTCGCCTGCCTCCTCGCCGCCCTCGTCGACTACACCGTCCTCCTCGTCCGGCTCTATGCCGAGGTCCTTGTCGGTGAGGAAGCCCCTGCCCAGCTTCCAGTCGGTCTTGGCGACGGTCGAGATGCCGTAGGTGAAATCCATGTCCTCGTAGTCGTTGAGGCCATCGAGATTGGCCAGCACGGGATCGCTGGTCCACAGCTTGCGCAGCGCCTGGCGGCGCACAGCGGTCGGCACGCCTTTCTCCATGAAGACGGTGAAGTCCGACTCCTTGGTCAGGCTGTCGATATCGATGTCCTCGGCGCGGTGACGGGGCGGATCCTCCCGGTCGTCCGTTTCTCCGGGCGCTTCCGCGCCTTCGGCCGCAGGCGCGCCCGCCGGCACATCCGAGATTTCGAACGCCGCGTCCTCCTCGACGGCGGTTTCCGCTTCCATGGGGATTTCCGCAGCGTCGGCCGGCTCCATCCCGGCGAGCTTGCGACGGGACCAGCGGGACAGGAAACCGTCACGATCAGGCATCGCCGTTCTCCGGTCCGCGATCCGGTTCACCCCGACCGAAGATCGGCTGCTTGCCGAACTTCTCTTCCTCCATCGCCGGCGTCCTGTCGCGCTTGCGCTTCTTGAAGGGTTCCGGCGAGAAGTGCGCCTCGGCGAAGTCGCGCACCCAGGCCCTGATCTCCTCGGGCATCGGAACCGCCTCGACCATCCCTTCGTCCGAGGTGAGATAGGATTCGCCCTCGTAGGCCGACGCGGTCGCCAGCAGCACGTGCCAGGGCATGTCGCCGTCATCCGGCTCCATGACGACGAAGATGGACGGCGTGCGCGTCGACAGATTGTACTTGTAGGATTCCGAATCCGTGTGGTGGAGCTCGAGTGTCACCGTGGCGGCGTGAAACTGGCGCCAGCCCTCGCCCGAGGCGAGCTCCCGCCAGCCTTCGATGGCCGGCGCGCCGGGAATGATCGAGACCGGTTTCCAGACGGCATCTATCCAGGGGCTCCGAGACTCCCGGCGCTCGACAACGATGCCGACCGACATTGTTTCCGACTTGTCCAAACAGCTCCTCCCGAAGCCGATTATGCCATTGAATATAGTCGTTTGCTTCACCGGCTCCACCACCATAGACTTTAACGTATACGGAAGACACCGCCCTCCCCCGACCGGCGGTGTGGAGGAGACAAAAATATGGCACAGGGCCGAAAAACGGTCCTCCTTTGCAATTGCGCGCGCAGCATGTCCGTCGATGCGGACGCCATTCAGGCGGCCATGCCGGAGGCTGCCGTCAGCCGCGTCCACACGACGCTGTGCCGCAGCGATACGGACGCCTATCTGGCGGCGCTTCGAAACGATGGCGAGATTCTGGTTGCCTGCACCCAAGAAGCGCCGCTGTTTCGCGAACTGGCCGACGAGGCCGGCGCGGGCGAGCGCGTCCGGTTCGCGAATATTCGCGAGAAGGCCGGCTGGTGCGCCGAGAGCGCGGCAACGGCGCCGAAAATGGCCGCCCTGCTCGCCGAGGCGATGGTCGATCCCGCGCCGGCTGCGATCCACACCACAAAGTCGGAGGGCATGTGCCTGGTCTACGGGCGCGGGCAGGTGGCGCTGGACGCGGCGCGGGCCCTGAACGGCCGTCTGGCCGTCAGCCTCGTCCTCACCGACACCGACGATCTGGTGCCGCCCTCCACCGCCGATGTGCCGATCTACAAGGGCCGGATCGTTCAGGCCTCGGGCTCGTTCGGGGCGTTCGAGATTACCGTCGACGACTACGCCCCGCTGGTTCCATCCTCGCGCGGCGCGGCCGAATTCATGATGCCGCGCGACGGCGCGCGCTCCACATGCGAGGTGATCCTGGATCTCAGCGGCGAGACGCCGCTGTTTCCCGCACCCGGCCACCGCGACGGCTATCTGCGGGCCGACCCGGATCATCCCGCGTCGGTCTCCAAGGCGCTGTTCGAAATCACCGACTACGTGGGCGAATTCGAGAAACCCGTCTACGTTACCTATGACGCGGATATCTGCGCCCATTCGCGCAACCGCATCGTCGGCTGCACCAACTGCCTCGACGCCTGCCCTGCCGGCGCGATTTCCGATGAAGGCGACACCGTCGCCGTCGATCCGGGCATCTGCGGCGGCTGCGGCTCGTGCAGCGCATCGTGCCCGACCGGTGCGGTCAGCTACACCTATCCGCGCCGGCAGGACCTGATCGCGCGCATCCAGACGCTCGTTTCGACCTATCTGGGCGCCGGCGGCGTCAGGCCGATCCTGCTGTTTCACGACGGACAGCGCAGCGCCGAACTGATCGCGGCGATGGCGCGGTTCGGCCGCGGACTACCGGCAAATGTGCTTCCCGTATCGCTGCACGCGGTCACCGAACTTGGCCACGATGCCCTGGCGGCCGCGTTCGTGGCGGGCGTCGAGCAGATCGTCGCGCTTGTCGATCCGGAGCGCGCCGACGAAGTGTTGCCGCTGGAAACGCAAGGTAACCTGATCGCATCGGTTCTGGCCGGGGTCGGCTACGGGGACGGGCGCGTATCGATCCTCATCGAAACCGATCCAGACAGCGTGGAAACGCAACTTCACGACCTCGCCATCCTCGCCCCGCTGCCGGCCTCCGGCTTTTCCGCCGTCGGGGGAAAGCGCGATATCGCGCGCGCGGCGATCGGCCGGCTGCAGGAGACAGCGCCGGAGCGGCCCGACATCCTTGCGCTGCCCGATGGCGCGCCGTACGGACGTATCGTCGTCGATCAGGACAAGTGCACGCTGTGTCTGTCGTGTGTCGGCGCCTGCCCGACCGGCGCGATCCTCGACAATCCCGACAAGCCACAGTTGCGGTTCCAGGAAAACGCCTGCGTCCAGTGCGGCATCTGCCGCAACACCTGCCCGGAAAGCGCCATATCGTTGGAACCGCGCTTCGATTTCACGCCCGCGGCGCTGTCGCAGGTGGTTCTGTACGAGGAGGAGCCGTTCAATTGCGTGCGCTGCGGCAAGCCGTTCGGTACCAAGAAGACGGTCGACCGCGTGATCGAGCGGCTGCAGGACAAGCACTGGATGTTCAAGTCGCCCGAAACCGTCGACCTGATCCGCATGTGCGAGGACTGCCGTGTCGTCGCCCAGGCCGAAGGGGGCATTGACCCGTTCAGGATGGGCGAGCGGCCGAAGCTGCGGACCACCCAGGACTATCTCGATGCGCGCGAGGCCGGAACCGAGCTGAGCGTCGACGATTTCCTCGACGATTAGGGCCAGAAGCCCAGGCTATTCGGCCGGCGCCGTCTGCTCACAGAACTGGCGGGCACGGATGCGGAATTCGCTGGCCTGACCGGGCTTCACCACGCCGTCGTCGATCATCTTGTCGACATGGCCGAGCCGCTCGGCAAGGCATTCGGCAAGCGGCCCGGTCGCGGCCGGACTGCTCGTCAGCGCGTCCCGATTGATCCAGACCAGCAGGCCGGAAACCGACGCTGCGACGAGCCCGGCGATCAGGCGCGCCCACACCGTATCCAGGAAGGTGCGCCGGTTCCGTGCCACCTCATGCCCCCTCGCCGAACGGCAGGTTGGTCAGCAGGTTCTGAGGCTTCATGCGCAATTTGTTGTCAGGCGTGATCGCCAGCCCGAGATAGACGGGCTTGCCGCGCATGGAGGCGATGACGGCGCGGTCGTCGCGGATTTCCATGCGGAACAGGCCGATGATCCGCTCGAGATCTTCGAGGCCGACCTCGTCGCCTTCGTACAGGGCATTCAGGATCAAGGTCGCATCGACATCGAGGCCGATGTGCCAGGACCAGTGTTCGTCGCGGATTTCCTGTACCGGCTGGATGCGCGTGCGGAAGCCGAGGAAATGGTGGATCCAGGTTTCCATCACCCGGGCGAAGGCATCGAGCGCGGGCTGGGTGAAGCGGAAGTCGATGACGGTGTCGAAGCGGTCGCAGCGCGCCCAGTAGATCGCCTTGTTGTCGTCGTCGAGGACGTCGAGTTCGATCTGGCGGACCGGGGTCATGGATTCGACCAGCAACTGGCCGAGACCGCCCATGCCGCCGGACTGGGCATACATGTCTACGACTTCCTCGTCGGCAAGCATCACCCGCTCGTTGTCGAGGCTGACGTTCTGCTCGCGGAAAAACAGTTCGGCGGCGCGCAGGCGCATGGGATCGGTGCAGTCCGTCAGGGCGTGGCGCAGGATGGCGTGGACGAGTTGCTCGACGAACAGCGGTGGAATATCGCCGCGCCCGGACGTGACGATCGCCAGATAGGCGGCTTCCAGCGTGCCCTGCTCGACCAGCAGATCGCGAAACCGCAGGACGATCTCGTAGTTGTCGCGGGCATCGGCGTCTTCAAGCGCCGCGAGCTCCGCTTCACTGACGGCGCGGACCGGGTTCTCGATCAGCGCATCGTACAGCGCGTGCTCGGCGGGGCAGGATTCCGCGATCGGCCGCATCTCGGGTCGGGTGAGATAGGCGCGCAGGAAGTCCGGCGTGACCCGCAGCCAGCCGCGGGCGTCGACCTGAAGCAGGTGAAAGCCGGACGAACGCCAGAATTCGGTCTTTTCCGTCGCACTCATACGGTCGTTGTGTCTCCGCCAATCGTTTCGATCGCCGCCTGGACGTCGAGCATATCTGTTCCCGCCGCGGTCTCGAGGATCAGGTTGCCGTGGTCGTCGAGGCCGATGAAGCGGCCTTCGCGGGTCTTACCGGCGTGTTCAATCGTGACGGGATCGCGGTAGCCCTCGGCGCGGAACACTAGAAGGTCGTGCACCGGACGGAAACCCTCCGTCTGCCACGTATGGATCCACGTCAACAGATGTCTTGAATAGGATTCGAGAAGCTCGGTCCGGGTCAGCTCGCCGCATCCCTCCTCGGCGAGGTCGGTGACATCGGGTAACTGGCCGGGTTCGCCGCCACGATCGCTCCGGCGGATATCAAGGCTCAGGCCGACCACCATCCAGTCGGGATGGCCATCGTCATCGTCGTTTGCCGAAATCGCCGCCCGCACCCTGCCTGCCCGGGCACCATTGACGCACAGGGTCATCGGCCAGCGGTAGGTGAGCCCCACTTCCGGCGGTGCGATCGCACCGAAGCTGTCGCCGAAGGCAACCATCGCCACGAACACCATCTCGGCCGACCGGACCCGGTCGACGTCGGGTTCGAGCACCAGCGCGCAGTCGAGACGCTCAGCGTCACGCGCGGCATCGCGCGCCCAGACGAAATCCGCCGCGCCGAACCGGCCGCTGATCACCCCATCGACGGCGGTCTCGAAGGCACGTTCGGCCGCCTTGACCGGGTGGCCGGCCAGGAGCGGCGGGAAAACGGGATCTGGAAGGCTCACGGACGCAGGATCACGACACGTCGATCTCGCCGTCGACAACGTGATTGAGATCAGTCCCCTCGGCGGTCAGCACGACGCGGACCTTGAGTTTGCCGCCGCCCGCCTTGCCTTCGCGCACGACGTTTTCGATCTCGCGCTGCGAGGTCACGCCGACCTGTTTCAGGAACTTCCTCAGCGACATGTTGAACCGTTCTTCGTCCATTGGTCTCTCCTATTGTCCGTTTTCGTCTTGTCCGGTTTCGGCGGCGCCCCACAGGCGCAGGGTGACGTTCAGGGTCAGGCCGTCGCGTTCGGCCTCGATTTCGATTGCCGCCGGCGCCTCGAGCCGGGCGACCGCGCTCACGTAGTCGGCGGGTCCGCGGATCCGCCGGCCACCGGCGCGGACGATGCGGTCGCCGTCCTCCAGCCCGGCCCCGTCGGCCGGCGACCCGGCTTCGACCGCCAGGACGCGGGCAGCCATCCGCCCCGTCTCGCCGCGCGGCGGCCAGGGCCCGAGCCTGACACCGGTGCGCGGCGGATGAAAGCCGCGGGAACCGAGGATCTCATCGGCCACGCGCGTGGCCAACGGGGCGGCCACAGCAAAATTCACGCCGATGTTGCCATCCGACGTCTTGGTGAAGATCGCCGACACCAGTCCCACCATCCGGCCTTCGCCGTCGATCAACGCGCCGCCGGAGACGCCCGGATTGATCGCCGCATCGGTCTGCACGAAGTCCTCGATCGGATTGAAACCGATACCCGCCTTGTGAACACCCGACACGACGCCGCAAGCGACCGTCAAGCCGAGACCGAAGGCGTTGCCGATAGCACAGACGGGGCTGCCAAGGATCGCGTCTTCCCCCATCACCATCGCCGGCAGCGCGGTTTCGATTTCCAGGACCGCGATATCGGTGAGCGTATCGCTGCCGACCAGCGTCGCGTCGACCACATTGCCATCGGCGGTGCGTACCCGGATCGCTTCGGCGCCGTCGATCACGTGGCGCGCGGTCATCACGTGGCGACCGTCTCCAAACGCGACGCCGCTGCCCTCGGGCTCGGCGCTGCGCGCGGCGGGCTTCGGCAGGACTGGAAGCACGCTTACCGTCGAGGCGATCGCGCGTTGCAGGACGACCGCCTCCAGCGCCCGGGCGTCAATCGGTCCAAGCAGGAAAACGGCAGCGGTCAGAGCCGCACGGACCTCGCCGAACTGTAGACATCGCCGGCCGACATGCCGACCGTATCGAGCACCGCCCAAGCGCCGATCGCGACGATCAGCATGACCGCCACACCACCCCAGAACGCTTTCATGTTTTCGTCTCCATCCAGGCTTCACGCGTTAATCGTTCCCCATTTCGCCGCTTGTCGCCCGCTTCAGGAAGGCCACCAGGGCGGCCCGTTCCTCCGCGTCCTTCAGGCGCTGCACCGGCATCTTGGTGCCCGGCAACACGACGTCCGGTCCGTGGTCGAACAATCGGCTGATCGTTTCCTCGCTCCAGATGATATCCGAGTTCTTCAACGCATCCGAGTACGGATAATCCGGCAGCGTTCCGACGCGGCGTCCGAAAACGCCGTAGAGCGTCGGGCCGGCCCGGTTGGCGTCGTCGGGTGTGAGCGTATGACAGACGCTGCACTTTCGGGCGAACTGGCGCTCGCCGGTATCCATGTCGTCGGTCAGCTGGAACCGGCGGGGGAAATCGGTTTCGGCCACATCCAGCGGCGCACCGGGCTCAAGGCTCACGAGTGAGACGAAATCATCGAGGCCTGCCCGGTAGACCGCAGTTCCGTCCGGAGCGAAATCCACGGACCAGATCGGCCCGTAGGCGGTGGAATAGTCGTTCAGAAGCGTCCAGTCACCCAGACGGTAGACGCGCAGATGGCCGTTGGCGCTGCCGACCGCGGCGAGGCCGTGGTCGGTATCGATCGCGGCCGCCAGCACCGGACCGCCGAAGGCCTCGAAGTCGGCGACGACCTCGCCGCTGGCGATATCGACGATGCCCGATGCGCCGTCGACGGCACCAAAAAGCAGATGGGTCTCGTCGGGAAGCACGCGCACGATGTTCACGCCCCAGCCGTGCTTCAGGATAATGCGCAGCTGTTCGCCGGACCGGGCGTTCCACTGGCGCACCGTGCCGTCGTAGGATCCGGAGTAGAGAATGTTGCCTTCGCCGGCCAGCGCGACCGTGTTGACGTTGCCATCGTGGCCGCGCATGACGGCGCGTTCACTCATGGTCTCCAGGTCGTAAACGCGGGCGGTATGGTCCCAGCCGGCGGAGGCGGCAACCGCGCCGTCATCGGAGACGGTCACGTCGAGGATCTTGTCGCCGGTATCGCGGAACCGCGTGACAAGCGTGCCTTCATCAAGGTCCCAGACGCCAACGCTGCCGTCGTCGCTTGCCGAAACGGCAAGTGGACGGCCGGGAACGAATTCGACGTCGTTGACGGCGGCCTCATGACCGAACAGCCTATGGAGAATCGGAGAATTTCCGGCGGTCAGGCTGCGGTGGATGATGGCGTAGTCGAAGGAGGCAGACAGCAATTCACTCCGGTCCTCCGAGACGGCGATGCCGCGCACCGGCCCGCCATGGCCATCCAGCCGGTCAGGCCAGGCGCCAGCCGCACCGGCCAGGCCGCAAGTCAGCCCCAGGACCAATATCGCGGCACCAGCGTTCCGGAGACCGCGCCGCCGCTTGAGACTGATCCGAACGCCGCGCACCGGATGAGGCGGACTATTCCGCCGGTTCCGGAGCGGCACTACCGCTGCGGGTCCGCTCCTCGGCCTGAACCTCTTCAACCCAGACCGAATGGTGTTCCTTGGCCCAGTTGAGATCGACCTCGCCCGTGCCCATCGCGCTGAAGGCGCCCTCCATGCCGATTGAGCCGATGTAGATGTGGCCGAGGATCACCACCACGAGAAACAGCGCCATGATGGAATGCCAGAGCTGGGCGAGCTGCATCTCCTGCAGGGCCGTCAACGCGGTCGGCAGCCCGGCGCCGAAGATGTTCAGGAACGCGAAGGTCTTGGCGAACAGGGCCGTCTGAAAGGGAAACATCAAGGCGATGCCCGACAGGCTGATCGAGACGCCGCCGATGATCACCAGCCAGAACAGGATCTTCTGGCCGGCATTGAACTTCCTGGCGGGCGGATGGGTGTTCTTGGAAAACATTCCGCCCCCCTTCAACAACCAGATCAGGTCGTAGCGATTGGGGATGTTGTTGGCGACCCAGAGGACAAAGACGTAGGCCAGCCCCAGCATGAAGGCGAAGGCGACGTAATTGTGCGAGAGCTTGCCCCAATGGGTGATGAGGCCGAACGCGTCGGGTCCGATCACCGGGAGCAGTACATAACGGCCGTAGAGGATGTTGAGGCCGGTCAGCGCCAGGATGATAAAGGACACCGCCAGCAGCCAGTGGCCCATGCGCTCGAAATCGGTAAAGCGGGTTATCGTGCGACCGGCCCAGCCGTGCTCGATGCGAATGCGGCCGCGGATCAGGAAGAACAGCGCCAGCACCACGATCATGCCGAGCAGCGCCCAGACGCCCCAGGTCGACAGCGGACCATTGCGGATCGCGCGCCAGGTCTCGCCCTCGGACTGGACCAGCGTGCCGGCCTTCTTGTCGGGGATCGAGACCGTGCCCTGGACGCCGCCGCGAATGGCGCGCCAGAACTCGGAGTCCGACGAGCCGCCGAGCGCGTTGCCGGGCACCTCTCCGCCCGTCGGGCTCTGGCGCAGCTGCTGCGGATTGTCCTGCGCGGCCGCCGGGTCGCCGATGGCGGCCGACCAGGCCAGCGCCAGACCGGCGACCATAACCGCCGCGACGACGGCCATGACCGTCTTTCGGGCGATATGAGTCAGGGCATGCATCGCATCTCTCCCCGTCAGAATTTCTGCAACTGTCCGCGGCGTTCCAGCTCGCGGCGCTGATCGTCCGTCAGTTTGGTATCGGCCTTGCCGGAATAGACGCCCTTGTCGAGGTGGAGCGGGCGATCCTGCTCCTCCTCGCGGCAGCCGGCCAGGCCGGTCGCGAAGACGATCGCGACCGAGGCAATCAAAACCGTTTTCATGTTGCCCATTCTCAATCGCCGCCCTTTGAACAACCGGCACTTCCGATGCCCTGCAGGCTCCGCAGGGTCATGCCGGCCATCGTCATTACGAGACGACGCCGCGCGCGCTCACTTCGTTTCCCGGCGAATGCCGGGACAAAGCAACGCGGCGGCGGCGAAGTCGCGTGGCGGGACGGCCGCCGGCCGCCCCGATGTCGCATTGCCGGTCAGCCGCCGGTCTTCTGCTGATAGGCCGTTCCCCAACCCCAGGCGCCGGACCCGAAGCCACGGGAGACGACACGCTCGCGGTAGATGCCCGAAACCACGTCGCCGTCGCCGGCAAGCAGCGCCTTGGTCGAGCACATTTCCGCACAGAGCGGCAGCTTGCCCTCGGCCAGACGGTTGCGGCCGTACTTCTGGAACTCGGCATCGGAGGTGTCTTCTTCCGGACCGCCGGCGCAGAAGGTGCACTTGTCCATCTTGCCGCGCGAGCCGAAGTTGCCGACCTGCGGATATTGCGGCGCGCCGAACGGGCAGGCGTAGAAGCAATAGCCGCAGCCGATGCACAGGTCCTTGGAGTGCAGCACCACGCCTTCGTCGGACTGATAGAAGCAGTCCACCGGGCAGACGGCCATGCAGGGTGCGTCCGAGCAGTGCATGCAGGCCACCGAGATCGAGCGCTCGCCCGGCTTGCCGTCATTGATGGTGACGACGCGGCGCCGGTTGATGCCCCACGGGATCTCATGCTCGTTTTTGCAAGCCGTGACGCAGGCGTTGCACTCGATGCAGCGCTCGGCGTCGCAGAGGAATTTCATACGTGCCATGGTTCAGTTCCTCCTCAAGCCCGCTCGATACGACAGAGCGTGGTTTTTGTTTCCTGCATCTGGGTCACGACGTCATAGCCGTAGGTCTGTGCAGTGTTGCTGGCTTCGCCGAGCACATAGGGATCGGCGCCGTCCGGATACTTGGACCGCCGGTCCTCGCCCTGCCACCAGCCGCCGAAGTGGAACGGCATGAACGCCACGTCCCTGCCGACCCGTTCGGTGACGAGCGCCATGACGTTGACCTTGCCGCCTTCGGGACCGTGCAGCCAGACCATGTCGCCGTCCTTGATGCCAAGATTATTGGCATTGTACGGATTGATCTCGACGAACATGTCCTGCTGCAACTCGGCGAGCCACGGGTTCGACCGCGTCTCGTCGCCACCGCCCTCGTATTCGACCAGGCGGCCCGACGTCAGGATGATCGGGAAGTCCTTGGAAAAGTCGTTCTCCTGGATCGACTTGTAGAGGACCGGCAGGCGATGCATGCGCTTGTCTTCGTAAGTCGGATAGTCGGCCACGAGGTCACGCCGGGGCGTATAGAGCGGCTCGCGATGCAGCGGCACCGGATCGGGGAAGTTCCAGACCACGGTGCGCGCCTTGGCGTTGCCGTAGGGAGCGCAGCCGTGCTCGATCGCGACACGCTGGATGCCGCCCGACAGGTCGACCTTCCAGTTGACGCCTTCCGGCTTGTCGCCGCCGATCTTCAGAATCGTGGCGCGTTCTGCCTCGGTGAGATCGCTGTCCCAGCCGAGCTTCTGCAGCATTCCGTAGGTGAACTCGGGATAGCCGTCCTCGATCTCAGAACCGACCGGATAGACGCCCTCCGCCAGGAGGTTGTCGCCGTCGCGTTCGACACCGAAGCGGGCCCGGAAGCCCATGCCGCCATCCGATACCGGTTTGGACATGTCGTAGAGAACCGGCGAACCGGGATGCCTTATCTCCGGCGTTCCCCAGGAGGGCCACGGCAATCCGTAGTAGTCGCCGTCGGCCGGGCCGCCATTGGCCTTCAACGTCGTCCTGTCGAAGGTGTGCTGGTTGGCCATGTGCATCTTGAGGCGTTCAGGCGACTGGCCGGTGTAGCCGATCGTCCACATGCCGCTGTTGAACTCGCGGGTGATATCCTCGATGAGCGGCTCGCCATCGATCACTTCGATGTTCTTGAACATCTCGTCGGCGACGCCGAACTTTTCCGCGAACTTGTACATGATGGTGTGGTCGGGAAGGCTCTCGAACAGCGGGTCGAACACCTTGTCGCGCCATTGCAGGGACCGGTTCGAGGCGGTCACCGAACCGTAGGTCTCGAACTGGGTCGAGGCCGGCAGCAGGTAGACGCCGTCGGTTCGGTCCTGCATGACCGCCGACATCGTCGGATAGGGATCGATGACGACGAGAAGATCGAGCTTCTCCATCGCCTTCTTCATATCCGGCAGACGGGTCTGCGAGTTCGGCGCGTGGCCCCAGAACACCATGGCGCGGATATTGTCGGGCTGGTCGAGATTTTCCTTCGATTCCAGCACGCCGTCGAACCAGCGGCTGACCGGCATGCCGGCCTTGGTCATGATTTCCGGATCATGGAAACGGCCGACCAGGTAGTCGTGTTCGACGTCCCAGACGCGGGCCCAGTGCTTCCAGGAGCCTTCCGCCAGGCCGTAGTAGCCCGGCAGGCTGTCCATCAGCACGCCGAAATCGGTCGCGCCCTGAACATTGTCGTGGCCGCGGAAGATGTTGGCGCCGCCGCCGGCGGTGCCGATCGTGCCGAGCGCCAGGCCCAGCGCGCAGTAGGCACGGGTGTTGTTGTTGCCGTTGGCGTGCTGCGTGCCGCCCATGCACCAGATGATCGTGAACGGGCGGTTGTTGGCGAGCGTGCGGGCCACCCGGCGCATCTGCGAGCCGGGCACGCCGGTGACGCGCTCGACCTCTTCCGGATTCCAGTTCGCGACCTCGTCGCGGACCTGGTCCATGCCCCAGACGCGGGTGCGGATGAACTCCTTGTCCTCCCAGCCGTTCTCGAAGACGTGCCAGAGAATGCCCCAGATCAGGGCGACGTCGGTGCCCGGCCGGAAGCGTACATACTCGCTGGCATGCGCGGCGGTGCGGGTAAAGCGCGGATCGCAGACGATCAGCGGGGCGGAGTTCTCTTCCTTCGCCTTCAGCAGGTGAAGCAGCGACACCGGATGCGCCTCGGCGGGATTGCCGCCGATGAGAAAGATGGCGCGGGAATTGTGGATGTCGTTGTAGGAGTTGGTCATCGCGCCGTAGCCCCAGGTATTGGCCACGCCGGCAACCGTCGTCGAATGACAGATCCGCGCCTGATGATCGACATTGTTCGAGCCCCAGAACGCGGCGAACTTCCGCAGCAGGTAGGACTGCTCGTTGGAGTGCTTTGCCGATCCCAGCCAGTACACCGAGTCAGGACCGGACTGCTCGCGAATCTCGAGCATCTTGTCGCCGATCTCGTTGATCGCCTCGTCCCAGCTGATCCTGGTCCACTTCCCGTCGACGAGCTTGGTGGGATACTTCAAACGGCGGTCGCCGTGCGCGTGCTCGCGCACCGAGGCGCCCTTGGCGCAGTGCGCTCCAAGGTTGAACGGGGAATCGAAGCCGGGCTCCTGCCCGACCCAGACGCCGCCCTTGACTTCGGCCAGCACGGTGCAGCCCACCGAACAATGCGTACAGACCGATTTCCTGATCTCGACGTTGGCGGGCGTCGCCGACTGCGCCTCGGCCTTGCGGACCATGCCGCTGCCGACCGTCGCGGCGGCTGCGAGGCCACCTGCGGTCAGACCGGACCGGCGCAAGAACGCGCGACGATCAATCGTCGTCCCGGCGACATCGGAGAGGATGTCGGCCAGCCGCGAACCTTTCGCTACGCCGTTTGTTTTCTTCCTGAGCATCTTGTTCTCCTCCTGGGACTTTTCGCGGCGTGGGGGGCACCGCTATCCCTTTCAATTCTCGCCTTCTGGCTACATCCGGGGTCGAAACCGGGGTCTCGGGGTCAGAACCGCGCGGAGTCGTAGAAGGCCTTCACGTGCGGCGTTTCCTGATAGCCTTTTCCGGCTTTGGCGGACTTCGCCTCGGCCGCTTCGGCAGGCGCGTCCTGCAGCAGCAGGCCCGCTCCGCCAACGACGGTGCCCAGGCTCGCGAGTTTCAGAAACTCCCGACGTCCCGCCGCCTTGCGCTCTGTCTTCTCTGCCATCTCATTTTCTCCTTGGGGCGTCCTCTCGGCGGTCAAGATGCCGGGGGATCGCGATAAACCCTCTGCCAACTGCTACCTGCCGGGGATGTTTTCCGTCCAACTCTCCGGCGTTGAACGCGCCGGACAGCCGCCCCGAGACGTCATTCCATAGAGAAGGCGGCCTCCTCAATTCCCATGAACACGCGTCCGACATCGCCGACGGCGGCGTAGAATGCCGACGACCGGGCCTTTGCCAGATCGCGGAAGAAATGCGGCGCCCATGCGCCTATGTGCTCGGCAAAAAAGCTTTTCTGCTGCGAAAGCTCAGCGGGATCGCCGTAATCGCCGACGATCAGGCCCGCCATCATGTCGAGCTCGGCGGCGATATGGTCCTCGGGCTCCTTGACGGCCGGATCGCGCTCAATGCCGAGCCGCGCCATGTCGTCGCGTAGCCGGGCGAGCGGCTTTTCATGCAGGAAGCCGGTCAGATAATAGGAACCGAACGGCACCACCTCGCCACGGCCGAGCCCGATGAACAGGTCGTGATATTCGCGGTCCACCTCGTTGGTGTCGAGGCGCGCGGCAATGCGTGAGAGATCGGCCAGGGCACGGCCGAGATCGGTCTCGTCGCCGCCGATGCCGGCAACCAGATCGATGTCGGCCTGGGTCGCGGGGCGAGCAAGCAACCGCGCCAGCAGCCGGTAAAGCTGCGCGCGAACCTTGTCTTCCTGAGCGACTGCCGTCGTTTGTGTTTTTGTCTGTATTGCGGCCATCGACCGCTAGTCCTCCCCTTACAACAGTGTATGCATTGGCGACTCGATGCAAGGATTTGATCTTGTGCGCTGCGGAACAAATGGGGCCGAATTTCGCACAAGCGTGAAGGATCGTCCGCCGGCTGCGCATCGAATTGATCAGTTGCGCGGGCCGGCGGTTTCAGATTGACTTGACGCAACGCGCCGGCGCGCCAAGTGCACGACAGTCGGCATCATCGAAACACTCAAGGAACCCCCGGCGGTACTTAAGGCCCGACCGGGACGGGAAGGCAAAAATGACCGCAGAGCTTCCGCGCGCCGCGACCCGCGCGCCCCTCGTCGACCCGTTCGCGCGCCAGATCACCTATCTCCGCATTTCGGTGACGGACCGCTGTGACTTCCGCTGCACCTATTGCATGTCGGAGCACATGACGTTCCTGCCCAAGGCGGAAATCCTGTCCCTGGAAGAAATCGACCGTGTCGCCTCGGCCTTCGTCGAACGCGGCGTGCGCAAACTCCGGCTGACCGGCGGCGAACCGCTTGTGCGCCGCAACATCATGTCGCTGATCCGCACCCTGTCGCGCCATCTCGATTCCGGCGCGATGGACGAACTGACGCTGACCACCAACGGCTCGCAGCTCTCCCGGTTCGCCGGCGAGCTGGCCGATTGCGGCGTCAAGCGGATCAACGTCTCGCTCGACACGCTCGACCCCGACAAATTCAAGGCCGTCACCCGCTGGGGCTCGCTCGACAAGGTGCTGGCTGGCATCGACGCGGCGCGGGACGCCGGGCTGAAGGTCAAGATCAACGCCGTGGCCCTGAAGGACGTCAACGAGGACGAGATCGACGACCTGATCCGCTGGTCGCACGGGCTGGGCATGGACATCACGTTCATCGAGACCATGCCGATGGGCGAGATCGACTTCGACCGTACCGACAGCTACCTGCCGCTGAGCCAGCTCCGGGCGCGGCTGTCGGAGCACTGGACGCTGAGCGACATCGACTACAAGACCGGCGGCCCGGCCCGCTATGTCGCGGTCGCCGAAACGGGCGGACGGATCGGCTTCATCACGCCGATGACCCACAATTTCTGCGAATCCTGCAATCGCGTGCGCCTGACATGCACCGGCACCCTGTATCTGTGCCTTGGCCAGGACGACGCGGCCGACCTGCGCAGCGCCGTGCGGGCCTCGGAGAGCGACGACCTGCTGCACGCGACGATCGACGAGGCCGTCTCGCGCAAGCCGAAGGGGCATGATTTCATCATCGACCGGCAGACCAGCCGGCCCAGCGTTTCGCGGCATATGAGCGTCACGGGCGGCTGAACCGGGCTCCACGCGGCCCTCCAGCCCTGCTTTGAGGTCATAGCGGCTGAGCGGCCGGGCGAGTGGATCCGGGATATACTGCGTGCTATCCAAAGGGCCCGCTGGCGTATAGTCGCCGGCGCGACAAACCCATTTTATCGGGAACGCCCTGTGTTTCTGTCCAAACTCGCCGGCCGGAGCGCTGTTCCTGCCCGAGCTACCCAATCGATGCAGGATTCCGTGGCAGAGACACCCATGCAAGACACCGGATCCGACGATGCCGGATCCCGGGAGAACCTCCGCGGCATCCTTGCGATGCTGGCGGCGATGTTCCTGTTCGTTACCAACGACACACTGATCAAACTCGCCAGCGAGGCCCTGCCCACCCCGCAGATCATCTTCGTGCGCGGCGCCATCGCGGTGGTGCTGGTCGCACTCGTCGCCTGGACGACAGGCGTATTGCGGCGCTGGCCCCGCCGCGGCTGGCGGATCATCGGCTGGCGCAGTGTCGGCGAGATCGGCAGCACCCTGCTCTATCTGACAGCGCTGTTTCACATGCCGATCGCCAACGCCACGGCAATCTTGCAGGCGATGCCGCTGGTGATGACGGTGTTGTCGGCGCTGGTGCTGGGCGAAATCGTCCGCTGGCGGCGCTGGCTCGCGGTCGTGGGCGGCTTCTTCGGGATGTTGCTGGTGGTGCAGCCGGGCAGCGCCGGCTTCGACGTCTACGCGCTGGTCGCGGTGGCCAGCCTCGCCTTCGCCTCCGTGCGCGACCTGTCCAGCCGCTACCTGCCGCCGGAAGTGCCCTCGCTCATCGTCGCGCTGGTGGCCATGTTTTCCGTCACGGTGGTCGGCGGCGCGTGGACGCTGACGGTACCGTGGACACCGATCCCCGGAGTGGTTCTGGCTTACCTCGCCGGCGCCGCCGCCCTCCTGTCGGGCGCCTTCTACTTCGTCACCGAGGCGATGCGGCACGGCGAGGTGTCTGTCGTTACCCCGTTCCGATACTCGATCATTCTCACGGCAATCGCGCTCGGATATCTTGTCTGGGGCCAGTTACCGAATCTCCTGGCGATGGCCGGCATCGCGCTGATCGTCGGCAGCGGCCTCTATGTATTCTATCGCGAGCGCCGGGTGCACGCGTCCACTCGGCCGGTGATTGAAGCCGCCCGAAAAAGCGTGAACCAATGACCGATACGACGAGCGCGAACGGCACCGACGGAATACGGCGCGGCCAGCTTCTGGTCGTCCTGATCATCGCCACGGGCATCGGCATCCTGTCGATGAACATGGTACTGCCGTCGCTGCCGTCGATGGCGAAGGACTTCAACACCAGCTATGGCGGCGCCCAGTATGTTCTGACGGTCTTTCTGTTCGCGCTGTCCGTCGCGCAGCTTGCCTACGGTTCGGTTTCGGACCGCTTCGGGCGCCGGCCGGTGATGATCGCCGGGCTTGCGATCTTCGTCGTCGGCTGCGCGATCTGCGCGTTTGCCACCAGCCTGCCGATGCTGCTGGTCGGGCGGGTCATTCAGGGCGCCGGCGGATGCGCCGGGATGGTGCTCGGCCGGGCGATCCTGCGCGACCTTTTCGACCGCGACAGGGCTGCAAGCCTGCTCGGCTATGTCACCATGTCGATGGTGGTCGCACCAATGATCGGCCCGGCGCTCGGCGGCCTGTTCGAGGAAACGCTGGGCTGGCGCGCCGGTTTCGTGCTGCTGGTGTTCGCCGGCGCCGCCGTCCTGGCGCTGGTGACGCTGCGCCTGCCGGAAACGCACTACAATCGCGGCGAGTCCTCGGGCTTCTCACACCTGCTGCGGGCCGCGGCGATGCTGGCGGGAAACCGTGTTTTCCTCCTCTATACCGCGATCATGGCGTTCACCTCGGGGACGTTCTTCTCGTTTCTGGGCGGGGCCCCCTACATCGTCATCGAGTTGATGGACCGGGGACCGGGCGAATTCGGGCTCTGGGCGATGATGCTGGCCGGCGGCTACATGGCCGGCAATTTCGTGACGGGCCGCTACGCGCAGCGGCTGGGCACGCGCCGGATGATCCAGATCGGCACCGCGCTCGGCGTCATCGGCGGCGCCACGCTGGTCGGGTTCGCGGCCTTTGGCCCGAATGTGCCGCTCGCCCTGTTCGCGCCGATGATGGTTGTCACGTTCTCCAACGGCCTCGTCATGGCCAGCGCCATCTCCAGCGCGGTCAGCGTGCGGCCCGACCTCGCGGGCGCCGCCTCGGGCCTGAGCGGCGCCGTCCAGATCGCCACCGGGGCGGTGGGGACGATCATCGTCGGTGCCACGCACGACGGAACCGCGATCCCCATGGCGACGATCGTCACCGTGCTCGCAATCGGCGCATTCGTGTCATTCCTGGTGGCCGCGCGCTACCACGATCCGGCCGAACAGCCGATCCACTAGTCAGGGTCTCCGCCAGCCTCGGGTGGAAAAACTGACATTCCGGCACAGGTGCGCGGTGGCAGCCATGCGCCACAAAGGGAACACCGACGGTCGGCCCGGTTATCGGGCCACGGCCTGATCAACACAGACCGCAGCGGATCTGTTCATGTCCCGCCGGCCTGATCGATCGCGGCCCGCCGCGCCAAGCTGTCCGGCGGCCACTGCGTCTCGACGTCGTAGTAGACAGGGAACGCCGGAACACCTTCGCCGAGCAGGACCCACGGCAGCTTGGACCGCGTATAGATGTGGATGTCGGGCGGGCAGGCGCCCGGCCTGTCGAGCGTGCCGACCCGAACGAAGGCGACTTTGCGTCGTCGGGTGGAGTAGTGGCTCCAGAGTGCGACGCGACAGACGGGGCAGCGCCATATTTCCTGTCCCTCACCACTTGCCGAGGGCGTCATCACCGGCTCGGGACGGCCTTTCAGGACACGCACCATCTCCCCTTCGACGAGGGTGTTGAGCACGAAGGCCGAACCGGTTTCCCTCTGGCAGTCGGAGCAATGGCAGCAGTGTGTGAACATGGGTGGCACCATGACGGAATAGCGCACTGCGCCGCACGCACAACCGCCATCCTGCCAGCTCATAGTCACACTCCTCGTTGCGCGCGCATCATGTCCTGAAACGTCAGCTTACCGGAAGCCCGCGCGACAACAACCGGCCGGACGTGCCGCCCCCGACGCCTTGGAGCAATTCGGCCGTTCGTGCCCGATTGATCGATGCCGATTACGGCCGAACAGCCCCGCCCCGCCAGTCAGGGTCCGACCAGCCGTTTCACCTCCGCGCGCAGGACGGGAAGCACATCGGCCTCGAACCAGGGATGGCGCCTGAGCCAGGCGGTGTTGCGCCAGGAGGGATGCGGCATCGGCAGGATGCGCGGCGAGCGGTCGCTCTGCCAGATCTCACGCCAGGCGGCCACCGTCTCCGTCAACGTGCGGCGGCGGTCGGCGCCGAGATGATAGGCCTGCGCGTATTGCCCGATCGCCAGCACCAGCTGAAGCTGCGGCATGGCCGCGAAGACCCGGTCGTGCCAGGTCGCGGCGCATTCGCGGCGCGGCGGCAGGTCGCCGCCCTTGGCATCGAGGCCGGGAAAGCAGAATCCCATCGGGATGATGGCGATACGGTCGCGGTCGTAGAAGGTGTCCCGGCCGACCCCCATCCAGCCGCGCAGGCGATCGCCTGAAGGATCGTTGAAGGGAATGCCGCTGGCGTGGACCCGGGTGCCGGGCGCCTGCCCGCAGATCGCCAGCCGTGCCGTCGCCGAGGGCCAGGCCACCGGGCGCGGCTCGTGCGGCAAAGGACGTCCGCGCGGATTTTCCACACAGACCCGGCAACCGGCGATCGCCGAGGCAAGCCGGTCAATCTCTCTTCGGGTATCAGCGGCTGCCGCGCTCAAACGTCGATGACCATGCCGTCCTCGGCGATCTCGATGGACGGATCGATATCTGCCATACGCGCCAGCGATTCCGTGCCGAGGTGATTGAGCATGATGCGGCGTGCGCCGATATCGGCCAGATTCGCTTCCAGGTCCCGGTAACGGACGTGATAGGGGATCGGCTCATCGAAGGCGTAGCATTCGCACATGAAAAGGTCGGCGCCCCCGGCAACCGTCGGGAGAACGTCCAGCCATTCGGTATCGCCGGAAAAGGCGAAAAGCCTGCCCCCGGCCTGGATACGCAGGGCCAGCGGCGGGGCGCCGGAAGGGTGGCAGACCTCGAAACACTCGATGTCGGCGCCGCAAACGGTGCTGCGACTGCCCGGCTCCAGTTCGACAAAGACCAGATCGAAGCAAAGCTCGATGTGCGAGGAGTCCGGGAACATCACTTCCTGGGCGGCGCGGATGCGCTGTTCGAGGCCGGGCGGCCCGGCGATGACCAGCGGCCGTTTGCGGTCCGTCACGAAGTGCGCATGCAGGATCAGAAAGGGGATCCCGCCGAAGTGATCGCCGTGCAGGTGAGACAGGATGATGGCGTCGACGGCGTTGGTGTCGATGCCCAGCGCGTTGACGCCGACCAGGGCGGTGGCGCCGAAATCGACGAAATAGCGAGCGCTTTCCGTTTCCAGATGGAAGCAGGTGTTGCGCCGGCCACCGCTGCCGAACGCGTCACCGCATCCGACGATCGTGATCTTCAGGCTCATGCCTTCGCGCTCGGCCTCGCTGAGACCTCGGAATGCCACCGCAATACATTCGCACAGTTTTCGGGAACACCGAATTTCGAAGGCCGCATAAAATCGATCCCGACCAGAGCGGAAATGTCGGCGACAGTGAACCGATCTCCGGTAACGAAAGGCCGATCGGCGAGCTGGCGGTCGAGCATCTCGATCGCTTCGATCACCCGCGTCCGGTTGGCCTCGCCCCATTCGGCCACCTGCGGCTGCTCGAGCACGGCGGCACCGGGATGCAGGTGCCGGAAGACCATGGCGACGGGAAGCATCAGGTTGAGTTCGATGCGACGCTGCCACATTTCGACGAGCGCCCTGTCGAGGGTATCCACGCCGAACAGCGGCGGATCGGGTTGAATTTCCTCGAAATACCGGCAAATCGCGATCGATTCGCTGATGCAGGTGCCGTCGTCCAGTTCCAGAACCGGAACGCGCATCGCCGGATTGCGTTCGATGAACTCCGGCTTCTTTTGCTCCAAATTGTTGAGATTTATCTCGACCTTGGGCACTTCAATGCCCTTTTCGGCCAGAAAAATGTCGACGCGGCGCGGATTCGGCGCCCGCGTGGAGGTGTAAAGCTTCATGGAATGCGGCCCTTGCTGTCGTTCGAGTGAATCATACTGGCGGGCGCACCGGCAAGGGACATATCGGATCAGGTTCCCTTGAACATTTCGCGCCACTGGTCGGGACGGTCGAATTGGCTGGCCCAGATCCCTTGTTCTTCGGTCCGGGCGGTTTTTTCCTGCGCCAGATAAGCGCCGTTGGCAACCGCCCATCCCTTTTCGACCATCTCCCGGTTCAGTTCGCGCTCGCCGATCCTGCAAACCGCGATGACGCGGTCGTAACCGTCCCTGCCCTCGCCGTCGCAGGTCACGTTCCGCCCTGCGATCGCCCCGTGCAACGCCGACTTCGCCGCCTCGCCACACCGCCACGGTTTGCGGTCGAGCAGGCAAAACTGTCCCATTTCCGGCGCGTCTATGCCCTTCAGCCGCGTCTCCACGGCGCCCACGACAAGCGAGTCCCCATCCAGGACATGGGCCGGGCCGGAATAGCTGCGGCGCGCGTTGGAAGGCAGATAAACGGCGACCAGCAACAACAGTGCGACAATCAGTATGGCCGTCAAAAGCTCGTCGAACCGGGCAAGGGCGCTACGGGAACTGGGACGCAAAACAAACCTCGAAAAATGATGAATCGATTCTTACGGAAGCACGATCTTAAGGAATTTGCCTCAAAACGATGACGGCTCATTCGTCGCGGCACCATCGCGGCGGCGTACAAGTTTGCAGTTCCGCGATGACCGAGCAAGGCGAGACCACAAACCTCCACCATAAGCAACAGACCGAGCAGCGGCGCCGTTCGGTCTCGAGCCGGGTCCGCCAGGTCCGCGAGCGGCTGACCTCGCAGACCGGGACGAATCCCGCGTTCGATCGCGACCTGATCCTGGCGTATGCCCGCAACCAGGCCGGCATCGCGTTGGTGGTGCCCCTGCTTGCGGTCATTATCGCGGGCATGACGACCGTGTGGATTCCGTGGGCGGAAGCCACCGTCTGGCTCGCCGGCGTGCTGATCAGCAACGGCATCCTGACCTACCTTTGCCGCCGCTATGAATATGGCGCTCCCTACAAGATGAGCGCGCGATTGTGGGAGCGGCGGTTTTTCGCCGCCGAGTTCCTGAATGGCGTGATGTGGGCGACCATGGCCTTCCTGTCCGTGCCGAACGGACAAACCGAACCGATCATCTTCATGTTCGCGGTGCTGATCGTGATCCTGGCGATGCGAACGCTGACCGCCAGCAACCTGCCGCTGGCGTCGCTGGCGGGCACGCTGCCGATCACGGCGGCCATCATCCTGCGGTTCTCGATGTACGGCGAGCCCGTCTATTTCGCCATGGCCGGCCTCGCGTTCGGCGCGCAGATCTTCTTCATGATCATCGCCCGGCAGCTTCATTCCACGGTGCTGGCGATGTTCGGGCTGCGCAAGGAAAAGGACGCGCTGATCGGCGAACTCGAACAGGCCACCGCCCTGTCCGACGAGGCGCGGCGGCGCGCCGAGGAGGCCAATCTGGCCAAGTCCCGCTTCCTGGCGACGATGAGCCACGAACTCAGGACCCCGCTCAACGCCATCCTCGGCTTCTCAGAGGTGCTCAAGGACGAGATCATCGGCAGACACGCGGTGCCGGCCTACAAGGAATATTCCGGCGACATCCACCGCAGCGGACAGCACCTCCTGGAACTGATCAACGAAATCCTCGACCTGTCGCGCATCGAGGCGGGACGCTACGGACTGCACGAGGAAGCCGTGTCGCTGCCGGGCACGGTGCAGGACTGCCACCACCTCATGAAGCTTCGCGCCGACCAGCGCGACATCCGCATCGAGGAGGTCTTCGAGGAAGACCTGCCGAAAATCTGGGTCGACGAGCGCGCGGTTCG
>CAJQNW010000293.1 GCA_905479765.1 uncultured Tepidamorphus sp.
CGACCTTGGCTTCCGGGGATGCCGACGCCGACGCATCAGTCTCGCCGCCCTCGACTGCTGCCGGCTCCTGCGTCGCAGCCAGCTTCTGCGTAGTCTCTTGCCCCGTGGTATCGGACGCGGACTGGTCGGCCTGGGTTTCCGGCTCGTCGGTCGCCCGTCCGGCTTCCGGCCCGGCCACGGCCACGGCCACCTGCTGGTCGCCCGCCGCCTTCTCACCGGCAACATCGCCACTGCTCGGCTGTCCGGCGGCGCTTGTCGCTGCCGTTCCCGAAGCCTGTTCTCCATCCGCCGCGGCAGATCCGGGAGTGGACTCAGCGTCGCCCCCCTTGGTCTCGGACGCCGCCGCAACGGCCGTTTCCCCGGAGGTTCCCGGTGTCTGCAGCACTTCGGTCGGTTCGCCGGGCCGGGTCACCGCAACCAGCGGCGTTTCGTCCGGCTTTTCGATGACGACGGTTACCCGGTCGCCTTCGATTGTACTGCCCTCACCATCAGGACTGGTGGCGCGCAGCACGAAATCGTAGCTCCCAGGCGAAAGCGGATCATCGAAGACCAGTGCCCATTCGCCGCTGGAATTGGCCACCGCGCTGGCGACGACCTTGTCGCCGAGCAGCAACTCGACCCGGGCGGCTGCAGAAGCCCGGCCCGCAGCGACGACGTCACCGGTCGGTTCGACGCGAACGATATCGAAGCTCGGCTCTATTGTCTTTGCGACGGCGGTTTCGCCACCTGCGGACGCTTCATCGCCCGTGCCCTCGACCCTGTCCTCGCCCTTCCCCGTGTCGGAAGACTGGGCGGCAGACTCCTTGTCCTGCTTGTTTTCGGCAACTTCAGTATCGCCGGGCTGCTTGGTGGCGTACCGAATGCCGACGCCGGCCAAACCCGCGACGACAAGCACCATCAGGACGGTCAGGATGATCTTCAGCTGGTAACCCATATGACCCGGCTCTCCGCGGGTGGACGGTCTTGCGCCCGGTCGGGCGTCCGATCGGACGTCCCCCGGGTCCGACCGATGGTGCCGCTGCGACACGCAATACAAGCGGCATCCGCACGAAACTTGTTCATACCTGACCTATATTGTGCGAGGCGAAAGGACAAGTCCGTACCCGCTTGACGGATTTGCAACGAAAAGGCCTCATGCGACGATGAGTGAGATCAGAAAAATTTGCGTTTATTGCGGTTCGGGCGACGGTCGGGATCCCGCGTTCAAGACGGCCGCGGACCGTTTCGGCCAGATCATGGCCGAAAACGGCATTGGCCTCGTCTATGGCGGCGGCAGTCTCGGCCTGATGGGCGCGACTGCCCGGTCGGTGCTGCGCCATGGCGGACATGTGACCGGCATCATTCCCGAATTTCTGGTGGAACGGGAACGGATGCTGCGCGACGTCCAGACCCTGACCGTCACCAAGGACATGCACGAGCGAAAGCAGCTGATGTTCGAGACGGCGGACGCCTTCGTGGCGCTTCCCGGCGGTATCGGCACGCTGGAAGAGACCGTCGAGATGCTGACCTGGTCGCAGCTTGGCCAGCATGCCAAGCCTGTCGCGCTCGCCAACATCGAGGGTTACTGGGATCCGCTTCGCGTCCTGCTCACCCATATGCGCCAGGAAGCCTTCATTCGCCCGGAACTCGAAGTCGGCTACATCGTCGTCAATTCTGTCGAGGATCTCCTGCCGAAGCTGCACGAGGCCGCCTCAGCCGCGCCCGAACCCAAGGAAACCGACGCGCAGGTCGCCGAACGGATGTAGGTCCTAACCGGCCAGCGCCGATACCGGCGTCCTTGCCGGCGCGGCATCCGATTTCAACAATTTCCAGGTGATCGAGTCGACCAGCGCCTGGAAGGACGCATCGACGATGTTGGGCGAAACCCCGACCGTCGACCAGCGATTGCCCTTGGTATCCCGGCTTTCGATCAGGACGCGCGTGGTAGCACCGGTGCCGCCGTTGAGGATACGCACCTTGTAGTCCGCAAGTTCCAGATCGTCGATGAAGCGCTGGAAGCGGCCGAGATCCTTGCGCAGCGCCTGATCGAGTGCGTTGACCGGGCCATTGCCCTCGCCTACCGACATCAGCGGCTCGCCGTCGACGGTGACCTTGACGGTCGCCTCCGACATGGTGACCAATTCACCGATAGCGTTGTAGCGGCGCTCCACCATCACGCGAAAGCTCTCGATGCGGAAGAATTCCGGCACCGTTCCCAGCGTGCGGCGGGCGAGCAGCTCGAAGGACGCATCGGCGGCCTCGTAGGCCCAGCCTTCCGATTCCCGCCGCTTGACCTCGTCGAGCAGTTGGCCGACGCGGGGATCGTCACGGTCGGCCTCGACACCGAGCCGTTCCAGTTCGGCAAGCAGGTTTGAGCGGCCGGCCTGATCCGAAACCAGCACGCGGCGGCGGTTTCCGACGGTGTCCGGGGCGACGTGCTCGTAGGTCGCCGGATCCTTCAGGATGGCGGAGGCGTGCAGTCCGGCCTTGGTGGAGAATGCCGCGACGCCAACATACGGTGCCTGGCGCGAGGGCGCGCGGTTGAGAATCTCGTCGAAGGCGCGCGAGATGGTCGTCAGATGGGCCAAGGCATCGTCGTCGACGCCGGTTTCGAAGGCCTCTGCGTATGCCGGTTTCAGTTTCAGCGTCGGGATCAGCGTGACCAGATTGGCATTGCCGCAGCGTTCGCCGAGGCCGTTCAGGGTGCCCTGGACCTGGCGGACGCCGGCGCGCACGGCGGCCAGCGAATTGGCGACCGCGTTGCCGGTGTCGTCATGGGCGTGGATGCCCAGCCTGTCGCCAGGCACGAGGCTCATCACATCGATGACGATTTCCTCGATCTCCTCGGGCATGGTGCCGCCATTGGTATCGCACAGCACAACCCAGCGCGCGCCAGCCTCAAAGGCGGCTTTCGCGCAGGCCAGCGCGTAGTCGCGGTTGGCCTTGTAGCCATCGAAGAAGTGCTCGCAATCGAGCAATGCTTCCTTGCCGCTCCCATTCACCGCCTGGACGGACTCGCCGATCGCCTCGAGGTTTTCCTCCAGCGTTGTGCCCAGCGCTACCCTCACATGGAAATCCCAAGTCTTGGCGACGAGGCAGGCGGCATCGGTCGGGCAATCGAGCACTGCGGCGAGACCGGGGTCGTTGGACAGGGAGCGCCCGGCTCGCTTGGTCATGCCGAAAGCGGTGAACTTCGCCTTTTTCGTCCGTTTTTCGGCGAAGAACTCGGTGTCTGTCGGGTTGGCGCCGGGCCAGCCGCCTTCCACGTAGTCGATGCCCAGCCGCTCGACGAGGCCGGCGATCTGGATCTTGTCCTCGACGGAGAAATCGACGCCGGGGGTCTGCGCGCCGTCGCGCAGAGTCGTATCGAAGAGATAGAGACGTTCGCGTGTCATCGGTCGTCATCCTGGCCCTGGGTTACCGGGGGCCAGATCTCCGTGTCGTGGTCGGGGTGCTGATGGTTGGTCGCGGCGATCACCGCCAGTTCGTCGGAAAAGCCGGACTTCTCGCCCGCGCTTTGCGTGGTATCTCCCGGCAGGTCATCGAGTTCGCCGAACCAGGGCATGCGCGACTCCGTCCCGATCTGGATTTCCGGCTTGAGGCGGGCGGGCTCGTCGAAGCTGCCGATCGAGACGTTCAGATGATCGGATCCATCGTCAAACACCGTCAGCGGCGTGCCGCAGTTGGCGCAGAATCCGCGCTCGACGTCGCGCGAAGATCTGAAGAGACTGATCTTTCCTCGCGTGACCTCGAAGTCCTCGTTCCTCACGTTGACGAGGGGCGCGAAGAAGCCGCCGAAGGCCTTCTGGCACATCCGGCAATGGCAGATGTGATGGTTGTAGGGTTCGGCGTAGACGGCATAGCGCACGGCGCCACACTGGCAGCCGCCGGTCACCAGAGGGCTCCGATCGGGAGTTTGCGTGTTCATCGCGTCCTCACACCAGTCCGTACCACCACAGCGCCACCAGCACGGCGAGCACGATGATCGCGACCTTGATCGCGACGTAGCCGATCCAGCGTTTCGGGAACGGCGTGTCGTCATGCCAGGTGTGCTTCGGGTCGGAGTTCTGAGGCTCTTCGGTCATCGCCGGATCTCCCAGGTTGTGACCAGCCCGCCGGTCTTCGGATCCTTGCCGTCCATCAGCGTAACGCCCATTTCGACGAGCTCGTCGCGAATGCGGTCCGCCTCGGTCCAGTCCTTCGCGTTGCGGGCCTCGATACGCGCGGCGATGAGCGCGTCGATCTTCGGCGCGAGTCCGCTGAAATC
>CAJQNW010000294.1 GCA_905479765.1 uncultured Tepidamorphus sp.
ACACCGCCGATCTTCTCGAGGAAATCGAGGTGCCAGAAGGCACGGCGGAACTCGCCGTCGGTCACCGCCTTCAGCCCGATCGCCTGCTGTTTCGCGATGACCTTGCGGATCTCGTCGTCCTCGACCGCGCGCAGGGCATCGGCATCGATGTCACCGCTGGCGTGCCTGGCGCGTGCCTCCTTCAGCGCCTCGGGGCGCAGGAGGCTGCCGACCTGATCGGCTCGGAACGGTGGCGTGGATCCTGGCATTGCGCGGGTCTCCCGGTACGGTTTGTTGACGCGCCCGGTGTCCAGACGCAGTTTTTCGATCCTGTCGCTTATACCGAACCACCGGCGCTCCGGGGAGACCGGATTTCGACGTCCCGACCGTCTCAGGCCCGCAGCACCCGGCTGGCGTCGACACCGAAGACATCTTCGATCAGCGCGCCGGTGAGGACGTCGGCCGGCGGCCCGTCGGCGGCGAGGCGGCCGCCGGACACCACGATCAGCCGGTCGGCATAGTCGGCGGCGAGATTGAGGTCGTGCAGGATCGCCAGGCCCCCGCCTCCCGCGGTGACGTGCTGGCGGGCGAGATCGAGGATCTGGAACTGGTGGCGGATATCCAGGCTGGCGGTCGGCTCGTCGAGGTACAGCCAGTTCGCCGCCCCGTCCAGAACCGGCGGTCCGAGCTGGCAGAGCACCCGGGCAAGCTGGACGCGCTGCTGCTCGCCGCCCGACAGCTGCTGATAGAAGCGGGCCTCGTAGCCGACCAGATCGACACGGGCCAGAACGCCGGCGATGAGCCCGGCCCCTGCGTTCTTCGCACCGGTATTTCCCGCCCGCAGGCCGAGCGCGATGACCTCGTGCACGGTGAACGGGAAGGCCAGGTGCTGGGACTGCGACAGCACCGCGCGGCGGCGGGCGAGATCGCGTCCGTGCCAGTCGTCCAGGCGCGTCCCGTCGAAACGGACGCCGCCGGCAGACGGCGGCAGATCGCCGACAAGGGCGCGCAGAAGCGTCGTCTTTCCGGCCCCGTTGGGACCGACGATGACGGTGAATTCGCCTGGAACCAGCGTCAGGCTGACATCCCGGAGAACCTCGCGGCCGGCCAGCCGGACCGATATCGCGTCGGCTTCCAGCATCTAGAGATCCACGATCGAGCGCTGGCGCAGCAGCAGCCACAGGAAGAACGGCGCGCCGAGGATGGCGGTGACGATGCCGATCGGCAGTTCGGCCGGCGCGACGATGGTGCGCGCCACCATGTCGGCGCCCACCAGCAGGACCGCACCGAGCAGCGCGCTGGTCGGCAGCAGTCCGGCGTGGCGCGGACCGATGACGAGACGCAGAAGATGCGGGACGACGATGCCGACGAAGCCGATCGGCCCGGCGACGGCGACCGAAGCCCCGACGGCGGCGGCGACGGCGAAGACGGACAGGCGCTTGACCAGTTGCACCGGGATGCCGAGATGGCGCGCCTCGCCCTCGCCGAGCAGCAGCGCGTCGAGGCCGGCCGACAGCGTCGGCAGGACGGCGACGACGACGACGAGAAACGCGCTCGCCACCCAGACCTTCTCCCAGCTGGCGCCGGTCAGGCTGCCGAGCGTCCAGAAAGTGAAGTCGCGCAGCTGCTGGTCGTCGGACACGAAAATCAGCATTCCCGTCGCGGCCCCGGCGAGCGCGGCGATGGCGATGCCGGCGAGCAGCATGGTGGCAACCGACGTGCGCCCCTGCCGCGTGGCGATGGCATAGAGCAGCGTCGTCGTGACCAAACCGCCGGCAAAGGCCGCAAGCGGCAGGGCATAGAAGGCCAGCCCGCCGAGCACCGCGCCGAGAGCACCGGCGCCCAGCACGATGACGGTGACGGCGGCAAGCCCCGCGCCGGCGGTGACGCCGACGAGGCCGGGATCGGCCAGCGGATTGCGGAACAGCCCCTGCATCACGGCGCCGGACATCGCGAGCGCCGCCCCGACGACAAGGCCGAGTACGGTGCGCGGCAGGCGGATGTCGAGGACGATCATCGCTTCGGCCGTCCGGCCGGCCGCGCCATCGGCGCTGAAGAGACCGGGCAGGGCACGCAGGGCGCCAAGCGGCGTGAAGCCGGTTGGCCCGACGGCCAGCGACAGGAACGCCGTCACCAGCGCCACCGCGACGAGCACGCCGGCGACGAGAACGGCATGGCCGGAGCGGTCGCCAGGCGCGCGGCTCAGTGTCGCCACCAAACTCATCGCGCCGGCATCGCGGGTAGCAGGCTCAATATCATCTGACGGCCTTCAGTCGGCTGCCGGCCTGTCGATCGCCCACGGCCTGCCCGGCAGCCGCGGCCTCACCGCATCGGGATAGATCTGCGCGCTCAGGTCGGCGATCGCCTGCGGCAACCGGGGGCCGAAGCCGAGCAGGTAAAGACCGTCCATGGTGATCAGCCGCTTGTCCGCAGCGGCGGGCGTGCGGGCGAACGCCGGCTGCGCGAAGACGTCCTCGGCGCTGGCGGCTTGGTCGCCGCGCGCCATCATCACCACCACATCGGGAGCGGCTTCCAGCACGGCTTCCTCGTTGATCGGCTTGAAACCGGTAAACCCGGTGAGCGCGTTCCTGGCGCCAGCCAGCTCGATCATCGCGGACGCCGATGTATCGTCCCCGGCTGCGATGATACGGCCGTTGGACAGGCTCAGGAGGAACAGGACCTTGGCCGGGTCGCCGACACCGGCGACCGCGTCCTCGACACTGGCCAGGTCGTCGACAACGGCATCGGCCATCAGCTTGCCGCGGTCGGTCACGCCCATCGCCTTGGCGATGAAGCGTATCTTGTCGACGACGCCGGTGGCGTCCGTCCCGCTCGGCACCAGCGCGAAGGGGACCGAGGCCGATTTCAGGAGTTCGAGGGCTTCCGGCGGACCCGATCCTTCCTCGGCGAGGATCAGGGTCGGCTGTGTCGACAGCAGCCCTTCCGGCGACAGCGCGCGCATGTAGCCGACATTCGGCTTGTCGGCGAGCACGCGGGCGGGATAGAGGCTCGTCGTATCGACAGCGGCGACACGATCCTCGAGCCCCAGTGCATAGAGGATCTCGGTGACAGAGCCGCCAATGGATACGACGCGACTGGTGTCGTTAACGATCACGGTCCGGTTTTCCGCGTCGACAAGTTCGATCGGGTCGGAAAGGGCCGGTCCCGCCGTCGCTGCGACGGCGAGACACGCCGCCAGTACTCCGGCCGCGACTTTGGCCAGACCCGCGCCGGACGGCGCGTATCCGGTCTGAAGGGCAAACGATGCAGGCGTATTCATTTGCTGTCTCGAGCTCCCGAAAAAGCGAGTCCGCGTAAGGCGAAGCGGCTATCGAACCTAAACTTGACTGTATTAGTCATATTAATCTAGAACGCAAGCGGTGGTCACGGATGCCGCATGCGAGCGGTTTTCCTCACCCAGAGTAAGCAAGCCATCGACCCTCCCGGTCCAGTAGCTAGCTGCGCTTTCGCACAAAGCGCTTTCGCTAGACCAAAAGATGGGGGTCAAATGTTAGTTAACTCGTTAAACGTTCACCGGTTGGCAGATGCAAGTTTTGCGGCGCACCTGCGGCGCACCTGCCTCATGTCGACGGCGATCGTCGCCATAGCCGGCGCCGCTCAGGCGCAGGAAGCCGACGTCACCAACATCTATCTCGACGAGATTACCGTCGTACCCTCGAAGGTCGAGGAAGACGCATTCGAATCGCTGGCATCGGTGAGCGTCGTCAACCAGTCGGAACTGCAGATCCTGCAGCCGACCAGCACGCAGGACATCTTCTTCGGCATGCCGAACGTCAACGTCGGCGTTTCGCAGGATTCGAGCCACGTCGGTTCGAGCTTCAACATCCGCGGCCTGCAGGACTTCGGCCGTGTCCAGGTGATCCTCGACGGGGCGCGCAACAACTTCCAGCGCAACGACCACGGCGCGACGTCGACGGTATGGATCGAGCCGGAGATGATCAACGAGGTCACGGTGGTTCGCGGGCCGGTGTCGAATATCTACGGCTCCGGCGCGATCGGCGGCGTCGTGGTGTTCGAGACCAAGTCGGCCTCGGACTTCCTGAAGCCCGACGAGACGATGGCCGGTTCGATCAAGGGCCGCTACGAGACCAACGGCAACGGCTGGACGACGGCGGCGACCGGAGCGGTGCGCTTCAACGAAGCCTTCGACGTCATCGGCAATGTCGTCTATCGCACGGCCGACGACTACAAGGACGGCAACGGCGACACCGTCCCGTTTTCGCAGTACGACGTCCTCGGCGGGCTTGCCAAGGCCCAGTTCCGCCCCGCCGACGGTCATGAGGTCACTCTGGGCTGGGTCGGCAACAAGGACGACTGGTACGAATCCGGCACCGTCCAGGACGTGACGCTGGAAGAAAACACGTTCACCGGCAAATACACCTTCGCCTCGCCGGACAATCCGTGGATCGACCTCAATGTCAGCGGCTTTTATGTCGATACGGACCAGTCGCAGACCTCGCTGGTCGACGCCTTCCGCTTTAACCCGGCGACGGCAGCCCCGGTCTTCGTGCCGGCCGGCAACGTCCGCGACTTCACGCTGAATACCGCCGGCTTCGACGCCTGGAACACGTCTCGCTTCGACACCGGCCCGTTGCGGCACACCGTCACCTACGGCGGCGACTGGTATCGCGACAACGCCGAGACGATCGACCCGCTGGGCGGCGCGGGCGTCTACAATCCGTCGGGCAAGCGCACCGCATACGGTGCCTACGTCCAGGACAAGCTTGAATATTCGAACTGGCTGGAAGTGATCGGCGCACTGCGCTGGGACGGCTACGAGCTTACCGGCAACGGTGTCGACACGTCCGACCAGCGCGTCTCGCCGCGCATCTCGGTCGGGGTGAAGCCGTTCGAAGAAACCTTCATGCACGACGTGCAGTTTTACGGCACCTATGCCGAGGGCTACCGCTCGCCGAGCATCATCGAGACGCTGATGACCGGCCTGCATCCCGCGGGCGTCGCCTTCCCGTTCCTGCCCAATCCGAACCTGATGCCGGAAACGGCGAAGACGTTCGAGCTCGGCGTCAACTTCAAGCGCGACAACGTTCTCGCGCCCGGCGACGGTGTGCGCATGAAGGCGGCCTGGTTCCACAACGACGTCGACGACTATATCGGGCTCACCTACCTGTCGCCGTTCGATCCGACCAGCGGCTGCCCCTTCGTTCCGGTGCCCTGGGCGATCCCGATCTGCGCGCAGTACCAGAACTTCGACCAGGTGCGGATCGAGGGCTTCGAACTGGAAGCGCTCTACGACACCGGATGGATGTTCTCCAGCCTGCAGGGGTCGGCGATCACCGGCCAGGATCTGTCCACGTTCCCCTCCTCGCCGCTGCTGTCGATCCCGCCGGACCAGATCACCGGCCGTCTCGGCTTCCGCTTCCTGGACGAGAAGCTGACGGTGGGCGGCGAGCTGCAGATGGTCATGGCCTACCGGACCGGCACCTACTCGACCGATCCGGCACTGCAGGCGTCGATCATCGACGGCTACGAGCTGGTCAATCTGTTCGCCTCGTATGAAGCCAACGACAACCTGCGCTTCGACGTACGCCTCGAGAACGTCTTCGACGTCGCCTACGGCAACTACCTGAACGTCGCCGCGGGCTCGCCGCTTCTAGAGCAGGGCTTCAATGCTAAGTTCGCGGCAACGCTGCGCTTCGGCGTCGTCGGCGAGGACATCGTCGAAGAAGAGATGGCCTACAAGCAGTAACCCACGGAAAAGGACGTCATGAACGTGATCAGGTCGATTTCAAGCGGTAACCGGTCCTCGGGATTCATCCTGCCGGGGGGCAAGGGCCGGACACCCTGGCCTGCTTCACGTTCATGGCATTCGCGAACGACTGTCTGGGCGGCGCTGGCGCTGCTTCTCGTCACCGCCGGCTCCGGTCCCGCGGTTGCCGAGACGCCGTCAAATGCCCCGGCGCCCTCCCCCCAGACCGTGGCCGCGACATCCCCGGGGATCACCGTCGAGCTGAACAGGCTCGAGACTGTCGACAAGGGCTGCCGCCTGAGCTTCGTCTTCACCAATGCCATGCCGGTCGCCGTCGACGGCCTGGCGATCGAGGCCGTGCTGTTCGACACGGACGGCCGCGTCGACCGGTTTCTGCTTCTCAAGGCCCGCCCTCTGCCGCAGGGCAAGACGCGGGTTCAGCAATTCGACGTCACTCAAGCGTCCTGCGCCGGCATCGGCCGCGTTCTGCTCAACGACGTAACGGCGTGCGCCGGCGAAGGCCTGGACGCGAGCGCCTGTCTCGAAGCGATCCGGCCGCAAAGCCGGGCGGATATCCCATTCACCACCGCGCTATCCCCGACCGGCGACTAGGAGGAGCATCATGGAAGAAGACGAAGGAACCGGGGCCGCGAACCAGGCGGAGCCGGCGGCAAGTGACGCGCCCACTGCGGCCGCGCCGGACAGCGCGTCTGCACCGGGCGTGGACAGCGCTCCCACAGCCGAAGCCGGACAGCTCGGCGGGAGCGCGACGCCCACCGACCTGCCCTCCGCCGAACTCACAACGCCCGGCCTGCCGGCGCCGGACACCTCGGTGGTCGACGTCATCACCGGCGGTTTCAACCAGATCGTCGACCTGGGCGGACCGATCGTTGCGATCCTGCTGGCGCTGTCGGTGATCGCGCTGACGATCGCGCTGGTGAAACTGTGGCAGTTCGCCCGGATCGGCGGCACGGCGAAGCGGCTCGCGGCCGCCGTCGAACTCTGGCGGCAGGGCGACCTGCGCG
>CAJQNW010000295.1 GCA_905479765.1 uncultured Tepidamorphus sp.
ACGTCGTGGACAACGAGTTCTATGACGCGAGCGTGCTCGACAACCTGACGGAAGACCTGCTGTTTCCCTGCGGCGAGCAGTCCTATACGGGCGGCAACCCGAAGAACACGAAGTCGGGCGCCTACGTGGTGAAGAACGCCTGGATGCAGCTGCCCGACGACGCGAACGCCTTCGGCAGCAAGTACTGGGGCGACTATCACATGGAGGAATTGCTGGTCTACACGCCGTCCTACCGCAACAAGACCGGCGTCGCGACCTGCGAGAAACGCGTGATGGGGCTCGTCGGCCAGCACATCGCCCACAAGACGGTAAAACAGCCGCGCTGGACGTGGTCGACCTTCGAGCACAAGCGCAACGCGCCGAACTGCACCGAGCTTCCGCCGACCGGCGACCAGGACGACGCGGGGCCGAGCACGGCGTGCCCGGCCTCGGTGAAGCGGAACTTCAACTTCTACGCCAAGTCCTGTTCCGCCAACGGGTCCGATCCGGCGGCCTGCCAGACCTGCAACGCCGCGCCGGTCTCGAACCGGAAGGGCTGCGACAACCCGGATGTCGCCGACGACGTCAGCTGGTGCATCGACAAGCCGCCGGCGAAGACTGCCGGCATGACGATGGCCTGCCTGCAGGTGAACCCGCGCAAATACTACCCGACCGCGCATGAGATGAACCAGGCCTGCGTCAAGTCGCTCGGCAAGAAGTCCGTGTGGTCGAACTACCGCCTGATCAGCACGCAGTGGTACAATGAGACCAGCACGTCGTGCACGACTCAGACCACGGTCGATCGGGCCCTGGAGCTGCCGCAGGTGCCGATTGCCGGACGGGGCGGCAAGACCACGACGCCGTATCTGGCCAATTCGTCGATGGAAACCTATGTGCGCGCGAACTGCATGGGCTGCCACGGCCATCCGACCGTCGGAAAGAACTCGGTCAGCACGGATTTCATGTACTGGATCCTGCTGGAATCAGCCAATTCCGAAAGCATGGCCAAACTCGCCGACCTGCTGGAGAAGTCGCCGCACTGAAGGTCCACCCGAAGGCCGGACCATCCGGCCGCTGACCACGACAGGACGGTGCGCCGGAAACGGCGCACCGTTTTGTTTGCCACATTCTTAGATTTGTATTCCGCAAGGATACCCCGAAGGGCTATCCAGAACGCTTCTTTGGAAAGCCGAACGGTACGATGCGCATCCGACTGGACGAGGCCCTGGTACAGCGCGGACTTGCTCCGAGCCGGGCGCGAGCGCGCGACGCCATCCTGCGCGGGCGCGTTCACGTCGACGGCCGTGCGGTCGAAAAGGCCGGTGCGCCGGTGGCCGAGACGGCGGACATCCTGGTCGACGATCCCGCACTCGCGTGGGTGTCGCGGGCAGCGCTGAAGCTGATCGCCGGGCTCGATGCCTTCGGCTTCGACGTCGCGGGCAAGACCTGCCTCGACATCGGCGCCTCGACGGGCGGGTTCTCGCAGGTGCTGCTGGCGCGCGGCGCGGCGCGCGTGTTCGCCATCGACGTCGGCCACGGCCAGCTCGAACCAAAAATCGCCGGCGATCCGCGCGTCGTCAGCCGCGAGGGGCTGAACGCCCGCGACCTGTCGGCCGGCGACATCCCCGAGCCAGTCGAGGCGATCGTTTCCGACGTCAGTTTCATCTCGCTCAAGCTGGCGTTGCCCCCTGCCCTTGCCCTCGCCGTGCCCGGCGCGGCGCTGGTGGCGCTGGTGAAGCCGCAGTTCGAGGTGGGCCGCGAGGCGCTCGGCAAGGGCGGCATCGTCCGCGACCCGGCCGACGCCGACCGGGCCGCGCGGGAGATCGCCGATTGGCTGGAAACGCTGGGCTGGCGGATTGCCGGCCTGACCGCGTCGCCGATCACCGGCTCGGGCGGCAATCGCGAGTTCCTGCTTGGGGCCCGCAAAGATTCGGGCACACGCAAGGGCGAAGAGACATAACCGATGGGCCCCGGCACAAAGAAATACATCGAAACCGTCACCATCGGCCGGCTCGGCCATCGCGGCGACGGGATCGCCGAAACCGACACGGGTCTTGTCTACGTGCCGTTCACGCTGCCCGGCGAGCGCGTCGAGATCGACCGGACGGGTGATCGCGGCCGGCTGCTCAATGTCTTCAAGACGAGCCCGGCGCGCACCGCGCCGCGCTGCAAGCACTTCGGCGCCTGCGGCGGCTGCGCGCTGCAGCACATGAAGCAGAGCGCTTATCTCGCCTGGAAGCGCGAGCAGCTGCACATTCCGCTGACCCAGCGCGGCATCGACGCACCGGTGGAGCCGGTGGCGCCGGTGCCGATCGGATCGCGGCGGCGCGCCGTCTTCGCGGCCCGGCGGGTCGGCCCGGACAGCGTGTTCGGATACCATGCCCGCCAGAGCCACGAGATCATCAAGATCGAGGAATGCCCGATCCTGAGCCCGGACATCGCCCGGATCCTGCCCGGACTGGCGAAGCTGGCCGGGCCGCTGACGCCGCTCAAAGGCGAGGTTCGTATCGGCGTGACGGCGACAGATACCGGCCTCGACGTCGCCTTCGAGGGTCCGAAACCGCGCCCGCCGGCGCTGATGGCGCTGGCCGGGCCGATGCTCGAAAAACTCGGCATCGCGCGGCTTTCGATTGCCGGCGAAACGGTGATGCGCTTCGCCGATCCGATGGTGCGGGTCGACGGGGCGGAAATCGACCTGCCGCCGCTCGCCTTCCTGCAAGCGGTAAGGGAAGCCGAAAGCATCATGGGCAGACTGGTCCTGCAGGGCGTCGGCGGCGCGAAGCGGGTGGCCGATCTCTATGCCGGCGTCGGCACCTTCGCGCTCAGGCTTGCCAGGCAGGCACGCGTGCTTGCGGTGGAGGGCGACGGCGCGGCGCTCGACGCGCTGGCGCGGGCGGCGAAGCGGGCGTCCGGGCTGAAAACCGTCGACACGCTGAAGCGCGATCTCGCCCGGATGCCGATGAGCGCGCACGAACTGAACGACTTCGACGCCATCGTGTTCGATCCGCCACGCGCCGGCGCCGATGACCAGGCAAAGGAGATTGCCGCCTCGAAGGTGGGCAAGGTCGTGGCGGTGTCCTGCAATCCGGCCACGCTTGCCCGCGACCTGAAGACGCTGACCGACGGCGGCTACCGCATCGACAGGGTGACACCAGTGGATCAGTTCCTGTTTTCACCCCATATTGAGGCTGTCGTGCAGCTCTCGCGCGACAGATGACCCGCAATACGTGACGTTCAGGAGCGCCGGGACCATGGCAACTGCGATCGAACGGATTGGACTGCGCGCCGGCTACGGCCTGAGACAAGGCCCGCGCATGGCCTGGTATCTGGCGCACGGTTACGCCATGGGCCGGCTTCGCCGGATGGCCGAGGAAAAGCACCCCGACGCGGTGCGGCCACTTAAAGCGACGCGGCCGACACCGCAGCGGGACCGTTTGTGGCGCGACCTCGGAGCCCTGTTCGTCCGCGATCTCGCCAACATCGAGGCCGGCATCTATCCGATGCCGAACGACCATGACGGGGCCCTTCCGGAGCGGTTCGACCGCAGCCGCGCCTTCTTCCTCGACCTGCCGGAGATCTTCCAGCGCCGCCGCGAGGACGCCCACCAGGAGGTTTTCTCCGATGGATTCCGCGGCAAGTTTCCGCGCTACTACCTGCAGAACTTCCACTACCAGTCGGACGGCTACCTGTCGGAAGGCTCAGCCAAGATCTACGACCTGCAGGTCGAGGTGCTGTTCAACGGCACCGCCAACGCCATGCGCCGGCAGGCCCTGGTGCCGGTATATGAAGCCCTGAAGGGCCGCGACCAGCGCAAGATCGCCTTCACCGACGTCGCCTGCGGCACCGGCGACCTCACCGAAGCCCTCGCCAGAACCACCGCCGCCCAGGTCATCGGCCTCGACTTCACCCGCCAGATGCTCGACGTCGCCGAGACCAAGCAGCGTC
>CAJQNW010000296.1 GCA_905479765.1 uncultured Tepidamorphus sp.
ATCGTGGGCCGGGAACAGCAGCTCCTTGGCATTCTCGGTTGTCTTGCTCGATGCGGCGCCGAAGCCTGTTGCAATCGCCGCAGCAGCCGCGGGATCCTGTCGGACGTAGGCAGGCCAGTTGACGGTGTCGACTTCGTTCGCGCCGGTTACACCCGGGTCAGCGGTATGGAGCGAGACGTAGACGCGGGTCGGCGCGGTGAAGGCCACACCGCGCAGGACGAGATCGAGAACTTTGTTGCCGAGATAGGTCGAGGCCGGCATGACGGTCTCCGAAACTGGAGGCGCGTCATGCGCTCAGGGTGGGGCGGGAACATCCCGCGTGTCCAACGATAGATACAGCAAGCGCCGGCTGCCGCCAAGGCTAGAGGCGATCGTTTCGGGGAATGGACGTGCGATGAAGGCCGCGTGTCGATCGACCGAGTTCGTTCCAGAACAGATCGGCCGTTCCGTTGGCCTCTACTTGAGCGTTGGCCGCGATCCCGTACCGGAAGCGCAAAAGGCATTCGCCGTCATTTTCGATGATGGCGTGAGCTTTGACCGAAACGCGGTGCCGCAAGATCGCGGACATTTCAAAATCGAACTGTGCGCGGCCGATGATAGGCGCGGGACCGCCTGGCAGGGCGCTGGTGATCTCGAACTCGACAACGAACGAGGGCGGAAGCACCGCTCGCCGCACGGCCGTTGCGGCTCCACTGGTCGCGATTGTTGCCGCGGCCGAGACGGGCCGGCGCCGCAAAGCCTCTGCGGCCGGGTCCAGTTCCACAGAGACGGGCGCAGCTGCGACTTTTCGGCGGACGGCAACGGCATCGATCGAGGCTTCCAGCCCGATTGCGGCGCCGCCGACACGCCGCAGAACCGGATTTGGCGGAGACGGAACTGAAAACGCCGCGGTGATATCGGCTTCGATTGCGATAAACGGCTTGGTTAGCGCACCGTCCGCATTGAGCGCGATCGTGATCGCGGCCGGGCCGGTATCGAGCACGAACGTCCCACCGGCAACCGGGAAGGTCGCGAGCGGCGCACCGGCGAGTGATCCGCGCGAGATCAGCACGGCAGAGGATCAGAAGAAGTGGGCGCGGGTGCGCCGAGGGGGTCGCAGGGTCGGGCGGTTGGCCTCGATCCTGTTGATGTAGCTCTCGAAGCTCCGCAGGAGAACGCCGCCGAGAGTGGGATTGCCGAATCCGGTATCGGGAAGGGTCAGCACCACGCCGGCGGCCCCCAGACCGATCTGCGAGCCGTACCGCTGGACCAGGAAGTCGGGCAGCGTCATGGCCTCCCGGGTCGGCTGCATCACGGCACGGTAACGCAGGATGCCCGTCGCCTTCGGCACGATCGTCACCGTGTTCGGCGTCAATTGGGTGAGGTACTTGGCGGCTGACGTCCCGACCTCGACGTCTTCCCAGCCCGGCAGTTCGACATCGAGCTCGTCCGGGTCTTTCACCGTAAGCTGCTGGCCGTCGAGACTGGCCTCCTGGATGATAACGACCTCGGCGTCGGGGACGTTGTTCAGCCCGATGTTGTCGGGATCGCTGACGGTGATGCGATCACGCTCCTTCCACACCTTCGTGCGCTCGCAGAAATCGCGGGCGACGTCGCGAATAGCCTTGATCGCGGTCGGCTCCGGTAGGGACGCCGCTCGCTGTACGACCTCGGGAAGAAGTTCTTCGATCTCGCGCATGGCTACTGCTGCCCGGTGCGCTGACGGTTCGGCGAGGAGGCGCGTTCCACCTGCAGGCGGATACCTAGGGCAGTCGCAAAGGCCTGATAGTGGGTCATGGCCCGGCCGGCATTGGCGCCGACGTCGTCCTTGAGCTGAGCCCGGTATAGGATGAAGTCGAGCAACGGCGGGTCATAGACCGGCGCCAGCCCGACGTCCTGCGCGTAGGCGTCGAGGCTGGTCGTGTCATCGCCCGAGGCGACGACGGGCGTCGGGATCTCCGAGACGATGACCTCGACGACGCCGGTCCCGGTGTTGGGGGGGTAGGTGTAGAACTGAAGCGGGTTCTCGTCGTCGAAAACGATCTGCCGCACTTCCTTTCTGGGCTTTGCCGCATGCCAATTCGGGTCGCTGCCATCGAGCAACGCGCGGTTCACCACACGTAGCGCCCGGCCACCCGTGGGCGGATCGTCTTCGTCCAGAAGGTTCCGCGTGAAATCGATGATCGCCAGGGGGGTGGGCAGGTCTGCGGCAGCCTCGACGCGCTGCAATGTACCTGTCGCGAGCGCAAGGGTACGAGCCCCGGACTTGGCGGACGGCTTGGCAAGGACAATCGCCTTGAGCCCTTCGTTCAGCCAGTCAAGCAGCTCAGGGCGGGTCCAGCGAACAGCCTCGACGTCCTGAAGCTGGGCACTGGCCAGCCGCATGATCTCCGAGGCTGCCGTCATGGCGTCCTACCTCTCGGGTTACTCGGCCGAGTTGGCTTCCGGGCGGACGAAACCGGGGGCAGCAGCATCGACCTCGGCGCGGGTGAGCGTACCCACGCGGCCGACCATGGCACCGATCACCTGCACGGCCGGCTGACCTTCGCGGGTCCAGTGGGCATCGTCGGCCGGATCGAGGAGCAATACGGCCTCGGCGATCGTCAAGTCCTTCGCGGTCCCCTGCGGGTCGCCTTCGCCGGTGTCGCCTTCACCTTCCAGACCATCGCCTGCGCCATCCACCTGGGGGGACGGGCGCGCGGTCTGGTCGCTGGCCCCTTCGCCGCCAGCCGGCTTTGTAGGGTCCGTCCCGGCCGGCGTCCCCGGGGAATCAGGAATGGTACTGGCAGGCTGCTGCGTCAGATCCACCATGGCGCCCGTGAATAGACCGGGCGCGCTGGCCAGAGCCTCGGGATCGGGACCGGGATCGACGGGGAGAGCGTCAACGGTGAGGTCTTCAGCAATCCGGTAGTGGGTCACCGACAGGAGGCAGGCGAGATCCGAAGGGTTCTCGACGACCGCGGTGAAACGGCCGAAACGGTCCCGCTCGAAATTGTATTGGTGCCCACCCACGTAGGGGTCGGCGTAGCCGGCAATGCATTCGACGATCGGCATCATGCGCTCCTGATGTCAGTGGGGCTGGGCAGGGGGTAAAGCGCCGGCGGGGTGGAACACGCCCCGCCGACGCAGAGCCTGACGATTAGGGCGCCAGGGTAACGGTGACGCCGACTGAACCGGCCTGCGGGGTCGCGGCGACGGTAGAGATCTTCACGCCGATCGAGCGGGCATAACCCGCCTTGCCGGTACGCAGGGCAGCGGCAGTTGTGGCCCGGGCGACACCGCCCGCCTGGCCGAGGGTCGAAGCGGAGAAGAACTCGGCGCCGCAGGTACGGGCGTCGTCGTCTTCGCCGAACTCGCCGGTCATGATCCCGACGTCCATGACAATCGCCGGCGCGCCGTTGCTGTCGAGATCGTCGGAATCCGCCGTGATGTCGACGACGCGGCAGTTCGCGGGGATCGGTGCCAGTTCGAGGATGTCGTTGGCCGCGACGGTGGTAGGCACCGCCATGGCGAAACGATGGACGGCCGCGCCCGAGGCGTTCCAGGACGGGTTGGGACCGACCGACAGCCCCTTGGCGTAGTCGCTCTTGTGGATGGTCATCTAAGGGTCTCCTGAGT
>CAJQNW010000297.1 GCA_905479765.1 uncultured Tepidamorphus sp.
CGGAAAACCGGCGGACAGATCAAGTTCACTCATTCGGTCGTCTCGCCTGCTGTTATTCTCGTCGACCGCTACAGACACCGACCGTTAACTGCCACACGGGACAGGCAACCGCCACCGCGATTTTCAGAAAATATCCGGGCAGACTTAATATTTCATCATTGGAGGCAAGGACTTGGCCTGATCGACCCAGCTCTTGACCTTGTTGGGGCTCGGCAGCACGCGGACCAGCTTCTTGGCCGCGTTCACCTCGGCCATCTTGGCATGCAGGTTCTCGGGCTTGCGGTTGCGCAGTTCCTTGACCGTGTCGACGCCGGCGACCTCGAGCAGTTCGGAATATTCCTCTCCGACGCCCTTGATGCGCATCAGGTCGGACATGTTCGCCCACTTGAGGATCAGCCCATCGTCGATATCGGATTCCGCGGCGAGTTGCTTGCGCCCCTTCGGATCCTTCGCCCGGTCGAGCAGCTTGGCGGTTGTCGCCACGCCGATGGCGTTCAGCTTCTTGGCGTACTTGGGGCCAATGCCCTCGATCTTGAGCACGGGGTAAGACATGCGCATCCCTCCTCTTAAAGTCCGACGTCGGCCTCGATTTCCCCCTCTAGGCGAACTGGCTCAATCCAGGAATCGCGCCGACTACCTCATCGACCAGTTCGTCACCTGCATGTTGTTTCGCATAGGCAACTAATTGTCGAGTCACACCCTGGATCTCTCCCATGCCGAGACCGGCGGACTGCAGCGAATTGAACGCGGCCATGGCGCCCATCATGCCGCCCATGCCGCCAGACGGGGTTTCGATGGTGTCGGCACCGGGAAGCTTGTCCATCAGCTCGGATACCTTGTCGGGCGGACCGGCCTGCTTGAGAAAACCGAGGATGATCGAGACCGCCTGCTCGGCTTTCTCTCTGTCGATACCGACCGTCGTCTCGAGCTGAGCGATAAGCTCGTCCATCTGCGCCTCCTGTTCCGCGACGTCGTCGCGCCGCGTGTGTTCCGCCTTACTTTTCAACGCCATTCTGCATGGCCTGAGATGGCGAGACAAGCCGCGCATTGCGCGCGCCGGGAGGCCTAACCTATAACCGATGCAACTCGCTGCCGCGTCTGGTAGCACATCCCTTCAGGAGGGTCCGGCAGATGGCCGACAGCGACGGCAAGATTTTCATCGGCAAGAGCGTCAAGCCGGAGTACGTGCATCTGCGCTACGCCAACCGGCACGGCCTCGTGACGGGCGCCACCGGCACCGGCAAGACGGTCACCCTGCAGATCCTGGCGGAAGGATTTTCCAACGCCGGTGTGCCGGTGTTCTGCGCCGACGTGAAGGGCGACCTGTCGGGGATCGCCGAGGCCGGCGAGCCGAAGGACTTCCTGTTCAAGCGCGCCGAGGCGATCGGCCTGACCGACTACGGCTTCGCCGCCGCGCCGACGGTGTTCTGGGATCTGTTCGGCGAACAGGGCCATCCGGTGCGCACCACAGTGACCGAGATGGGTCCGCTGCTGCTGTCGCGGCTGCTGGAGCTGAGCGAAGCCCAGGAAGGCGCGCTCAACATCGCCTTCAGGCTCGCCGACGACCAGAACCTGTTGATCCTCGACATGAAGGATCTGCGCGCCTTGCTCGAACATCTGGCAAGCGTCGGCAAGGAAATCACCACCTCCTACGGCAACGTCACCAAGCAGACGATCGGCGCGATCCAGCGCCGGTTGCTGGTGCTTGAAAACCAGGGTGCGGAACATTTCTTCGGAGAGCCGGCCCTGTCGATCACCGACCTGATGCGCGTCGATGCGCAGGGCCGCGGCGTCATCAACGTGCTGGCCGCCGACAAGCTGATATCCTCGCCCAGGCTCTACGCGACCTTCCTGCTCTGGCTGCTGTCGGAGCTGTTCGAGGAACTTCCCGAAGTCGGCGATCCGGACAAGCCGAAGCTGGTGTTCTTCTTCGACGAGGCGCACCTGCTGTTCGACGACGCGCCGGACGCACTGATCAGCAAGGTCGAACAGGTGGTCAGGCTGATCCGCTCGAAGGGCGTCGGCGTCTACTTCGTCTCGCAGAACCCGCTGGACGTGCCCGACAAGGTACTGGCCCAGCTCGGCAACCGCGTCCAGCACGCACTGCGCGCCTATACGCCGCGCGAGCAGAAAGCTGTCAAGACGGCTGCCGAGACCTTTCGGCCCAACCCGGATTTCAGCACCATGGAGGCGATCACAGAGCTCGGCGTCGGCGAGGCGCTGGTCTCGACGCTGGAGGACAAGGGCGTGCCGTCGATCGTACAACGCACCCTCGTCAGGCCACCGGCCTCGCGGCTTGGACCGATCGACGCGCGCGAACGCGCCGTCGTGATGGCCGCGAGTCCCGTCGCCGGGATCTACGACACCCTGCGTGACCGGGAGTCCGCCTACGAGATCCTCGCCGAGCGCGCGCGCCGGGCAACCGAGGTCGAGCCGGAGCCGACCCGCTCCAGTCAATCGAGCCGGAAGAAAGACGAGGAGACCTTCACGGGGCTCCCCAAGGACATCGAGGACGCGGGTATTCAGGTGCTGAAGTCGTTCGGACGATCGGCCGCGACGGCGATCGGCCGGAACATGGGCGAAGGCGGCGGCAAGCTGCTGCGCGGCATCTTCGGTTCGCTGCTGCGCTGAGTTTGCAACGCCCGCTTGCCCCGCTTCTCCGCTTGCACTAGCCGTTTCATTCAAGAGCCGCCCGGACGTCAGTGTCGCGCGGCGCACGCACACCAGGAGCCAACATGACCGCCACGGAAAAGGCACTGAGCGCAATCGACGCCAATCTCACCGGCAGCCTCGACCGGCTATTCGAACTGATCCGCATTCCCTCGGTTTCCACCGACCCGGCCTATAGCGGCGACTGCCGCAAGGCAGCCGACTGGGTGGTCGGGCAGCTGCGCGAGCTCGGCTTCGAGGCGTCGGCCCGGGAGACCGGCGGGCAGCCGATGGTGGTCGGGCACTATGGGGTGAGCGGGGGCGGCGCGAAAGCCGGTAACGGCGTGCCGCATGTGCTTTTCTACGGCCACTACGACGTGCAGCCGGCCGATCCGATCGAGCTGTGGGATGCGCCGCCCTTCGAGCCGCGTCTGGTCGACACGCCGACGGGCAAGCATATCGTCGCGCGCGGCGCCTGCGACGACAAAGGCCAGTTCATGACGTTCATCGAGGCGTGCCGTGGCTGGAAGGATGCGACCGGTGAACTGCCGATCACAGTCACGGTGCTGATCGAGGGCGAAGAAGAATCCGGCTCTAAAAGCCTCGGCCCGTTCCTCGACGCGCACAAGGACGAGTTGAAGGCCGATTTCGCCCTCGTCTGCGACACCGGCATGTGGGACGCCAAGACGCCGGCGATCAACACCTTGCTGCGCGGCCTGATGCTTGAGGAAATCATCATCACCGCTGCGAGCCGCGACCTGCATTCGGGCATGTACGGCGGCCCGGCGCGCAACCCGATCCGGGTGCTCGCGAAGATCATCGCCGATTTGCACGACCAGGACGGTGTTATCCAGGTACCCGGCTTCTACGATGGTGTCGCGGACCTGACGCCGGAGCAGAAACAGCAGTGGGACGATCTGGGCTTCAACGCGGACGGCTTTCTCGGCGACGTGGGGCTGTCGGTGCCAGCCGGCGAGAAGGGCCGCAGCGTGCTCGAGCAGATCTGGTCGCGGCCGACCTGCGACGTCAACGGCATCATCGGCGGCTATACCGGCGAGGGAACGAAGACGGTGATCCCCTCGCAGGCCTCCGCCAAGATATCGTTCCGGCTGGTCGGGGATCAGGATCCGCTCAAGATACGGGACGCCTTCCGCGCCTTCGTCAAGGAACGGCTGCCAACGGATTGTGAGGTGGAGTTCATCGGCCATGGCGCGAGCCCGGCGCTCTATGTCGACCTGTCATTGCCGGAGCTCGGCAAGGCGGCAGCCGCGCTGGAGGCGGAATTCGAGCGTCCCGCCGCGATGATCGGTTGCGGCGGGTCGATCCCGATCGCGGGCGACTTCAAGCGCACGCTCGGCATGGACTCGATCCTGATCGGCTTCGGGCTCGACGACGACAAGGTCCACTCGCCCAACGAGAAGTACAACCTGTCGAGCTTCCAGCACGGAACGCGCGCCTGGGCACGGGTGATAGGAGCGTTGGCGGGGAAATAGCCAAGTCGGCATTTTCCGGCAATCGCCAAGCTGGGCCCCGGATCTAGTCCGGGGCACAAGGCCATGATCAGGCGCTCCGCCAAGTAACACGAAAACCCTCGTGTCCTGGACTTGACCCAGGACCCAGAGGACGGATGAGACAGACGCGGCCCAAAACCAGGACGAACAGAAGTTGCCGGAATCGGGTCGGCCTAATCGGCCGGATCTGATATTCTGTGACCATGTCGACTTGTGGATTTGCTCTCTTCGATACGGCCATTGGGACATGTGCGATCGCGTGGAACGATCGCGGCATCGCGGGCGTGCAACTACCCGGCAGCTCGCCAGACGCGACGCGCTCCGAGATGCGGAAACGATTCTCCGACTACGAGGAAACGGAGCCGCCTGACGCGGCGCGGGATGCGATCGATCGCATGACCGCGCTGATGGCGGGCAATCCGGGCGACATGTCGCCGATCCCGCTCGACATGGAGGGCGTGCCGGACTTCAACCGGCGCGTCTACGACGTGACGTGCGCCATTCCGCCGGGCCGGACGCTGACCTATGGCGAAGTCGCCGAGCGGATCGGCGAGCCGGGCGCGGCGCAATCGGTCGGCCAAGCGCTCGGTGCCAACCCTGTCCCGATCATCGTGCCCTGCCACCGCGTGCTCGCGGCAGGCGGCAAGATCGGCGGCTTCTCGGCGCCCGGCAGCATTTCCACGAAGCGGAAGATGCTGGCGATCGAGGCGGACGCCGCCGGGCCGGCGCTGCCATTGTTCGGGGCGATCTCCTGACGAGAAAACCGGTTTTGAGTTCCCGGTTTCAGGCTGGCTTTGCGCCAGCGGCAGGCCGCAATGGCTTGGCCGAAACGATATTGCGCACCGGCGGATAGCGCCAGAGCGCCACAATCAGAACCAGCGTCAGAACGGCGATACCGGCCGCATAGTAGAATGGCAGCCGGATGTCGACGCCCATCGCCTCGCCGCCGACAAAGGACGTCACCGCCGATCCCAGGGTGAACAATGCCGTCGTGACGCCCATCACCCAGCCTTGCTCGGTCTCGTCGACGCTTGCCGAGTAGATCGACAGCAGCGCCGCGTAGCCGACTGAAAACGCGACGCCCAGGACAGCGATCGGCACGAAAGCCAGCAAACCGGAAGGGACCAGGACGAACATCAGGCAGCTCAAGCCGGCGAAAATCTGCGCGCCGACGACGATCGCGCGTTTGGTCGCCCTGACGTCAAACCAGGAAACCAGCACGGCGCCACTGACGGCAAGGCTGAAGCCAAAGCACATCATCGCCAGACTGGTCATGAAGGTATCGTACTGAAAACGGCTGGTCAGATAGGTATCCATGAAGACGTAGAACGAGTTCATGACGAACATGTAGCAAAAGAAAACCAGCGAGATCCGCAGCACCGCCGGGCGCTCGGCAATACGCCACAGCAGCAGGAATATCTCCAGCGGCTCGAAGCGGAACGGCTCGCGCTGCTGCCGGCTGTCGCGGAAGAACAGCACGATCAGCACGAAGGTCAACACGATCAGCGCTCCGGCCACATAGAAGGGCAACTGCAGCGACGCGAAGCTGCCAAGGATCTCCGCATCCGACAACACACCGCCGATAATCGGCCCGGTGACCAGACCGACACTCAGCGCGGCGACCAGATAGCCCATGTTGCGGGTCCGCTCGGCATCGTTGGCGCTGATGTCGACCATCGCGGCCTGCGCGATCGGCTGGTTACCGGCCGTGAAGCCGGTGATCGCGCGGCCGAGCAGCAACAGCCAAAAGGCGTCATATCCGAGCGCCAGGATCGTCAGGACATAGCCGAGCAATGCACCGAACAGGCAGATCAAGATGCCGTTCTTGCGGCCGATCATGTCCGAGATCCTGGAAATGTAGGCTGCGCCGAAGAACCACGACAGGAAGAAAACGCCCATCGTCAGGCCGTAGTCGAAATGGCGGGTCGACTGGGGAGTGTCCGACGGCAGGAAGGCCTGCTCGGTACTCATCATCAAGGTGTCGAGGATCGGGAAAATCAGCCCCTGCCCCATCACGTCGACAAAGACGACGAACAGGAGCGCGAGTTTGGTCATGTTCATGGCCGGCCCGCCCTGAAATCCGGTTTGCTTGCCTTAGGCTCGGCCGCGTAGAATCAGAGCTGCCGCAGCGTCAATTCGCACGCGATCGTATCAAACAGGTCGTACTACCGGAAGCTGGAATTCTACTGGCCGGGCACGCTCTTCAGGTAAGCGGAAATGGCGGCACGGTCCTCGGACGTCAGGTGCGATGTATTGCGAACCACGGCGGCCATGCTCGATCCGAGCGAATCGTAATCAGGGGTAAATCCGGTCTCCAGCGCGTAGGCGATGTCGTCGGCCGACCAGTCGAGGTCGGCGGCTGTGATGCCGGGAACTTTCCCATCGCCCTCCGGCGATGGCGCGCCCGTCAGCCACTTACTGCGCTCAAGCCCGCCGAGTGCATCGCGCGGCGTATGGCATTCGCCGCAATGGCCGGGTCCTGTGACGAGATAGGCGCCCCGGTTGATCTGGTCGCTCAGGCTGGGGTCGGGTTCAAACCGTTTGCCGTCGAGATTGAGAAGTTTCCAGCCGCCGAGCGAACGGCGGATATTGAAGGGGAACGGCAGGTCGTGCGGCGGCACGTCACTCTTGACCGGTTCCAGCGTGTCCATGAACGCCTTCAGGTCGATGACGTCCTCCAGCTTCATGCGCTGATAGGACGTATACGGGAAGGCAGGATAATAGTGGCTTCCGTCGGGCGAGACGCCCTTCACCATGGCGTTGACGAGATCGAGTGTCGACCATCCGCCGATGCCGTCTTCCGGATCGGGCGAAATATTGGGGACGTAGAAGTCGCCAAAGGGAGAAGCGAGCTTCAACCCGCCGCCAAGCGCCAGCTTGTCTTCGCTGCCGGGCGTCGCGTGGCACGACGCGCAGCCGCCGGCATAAAACATATACTGGCCGTGCTCGACGTCCGGCTCATGGTCGGGCAGATCGGCGAGCGACAGCGTGCCGGGCGCGGTCAAAAGCCAGAAAGCGCCCGCCCCGATGAGGGCGAGCGCGATGAGTGAAAGGATGATTCGCTTGATCATGCCGGGAGTATATCCGGGAAATCAGCCGTCCTTCTTGACGCGATAGGTTTCGTGGCACCCGCCGCAGGTCTTGCCGATCGCGCCGAGCGCTGCCTTGACGCCATCCAGATCTGTGATCGGCGTAGCAATGACGCCGGCAGCGGCTTCTTCCAGCGCGACGCCCTTTGCCTTGAAGCCGGCCATGTCTTCCCAGATCTTAGGGCTTGCCTCGGTATCCATGCCCGTTTGCGTCCCATCTGGGAACAAATCCGTGAAACCGACCGCGCCATTGAAAAGTACGCGGACCGCGAGATTGGCGGCATTTGCGTCGAACGGCGCCTCGCCCTTGGCCATTCCGGCCAGCGCGCCCATCGCCGCGCCATTGTTCTTCATAACAGCCTGACGGGTGGCGATCGGGTCCATGGCCGCCCAGGACGCGGCGGCGGCTGTCAGAACGGCGATCGTTGTTCCGGCAAAAAGCAAACGTTTCATACCTTCTCCTCCAAGATAGCTGGGCAGGACGGGGGTGCCCTTGAATAGTCCGACCATCGGAAACCAATCTTCGGTCTACAAGTCACAGCCGTGTGATGGTTGCCCGGACGGCAATCGATCAACACCGGAAACGCGGCGATTATTCCCGCTTTTCGACCCTATCGGAGAACGGACCTTTGCGCAGGGGCGAACGCGGACGAGTACTGCGGACCTATCGTCGCAACCTGCACCGATCACGCTTAAACCGCGCCATCACCGATTGACGCTGGGCCGCGAAGCGCATTCGATGCGGATGAGACGGGCGACAGGCCCGAAAAGATCGGGAGCGTTGGAATGGTGGACTGGTCGCAGACCTGGAATTTCCTCGACGGCGAATGGATCGACGGCAATCCGCCGCTGGCGGGACCGCGAAGCCATGCTCTTTGGCTCGGATCATGCGTGTTCGACGGCGCGCGCGCATTCGAAGGCGTAACACCCGACCTCGACCGGCATTGCGCGCGAGTCAACAATTCCGCGCTGGCGTTGGGACTCAAGCCACTGAAAAGCCCCGATGAAATCGCCGAGCTGGCGCTGGACGGCGTCGGCCGGTTCAACGCCGATGCGGCACTCTACATCCGGCCGATGTACTGGGCCGAAGACGGCGGCTACATGGGCGTGCCGGCGCTACCGGAAACCACACGATTCTGTCTGTCGATCTATGAAGTGCCGATGCCTGAGCCAGCCGGTTTCTCGGCCGGCCTGTCCGGTATCCGCCGCCCGACGCTCGAACAGGCCCCCGTCAATGCCAAGGCGGCGTGTCTTTACCCCAATTCGGCACGGGCCTTGAACGACGTCCGCGAAAGAGGTTTCGACAACGCGATTGTGCTGGACGCCATGGGCAATGTCGCGGAATTCGCCACCGCCAACCTGTTCATGGTCAAGGACGGCGTAGTCCATACGCCCTATCCAAACGGCACGTTCCTCAACGGGGTCACCCGCCAGCGTGTGATCGCACTGCTGCGTTCCGCCGGCTATCACGTGCACGAACGCATCATCAGCTACCGCGAGCTTATCGACGCGGATGAACTGTTTTCGTCCGGCAATTACTCCAAGGTGATGCCGGTCAACCGCATCGAGGACCGCAATCTGCAGCCCGGCCCGATTTACCAGCGCGCCCGCGACCTCTACTGGGAATGGGCGCACGCGTGAGATCGGGCGGTCAGGCGCGCGTCAGCCTCAGACCGATTTCTTTTCCATCGGACAGGTGCGCATGCCGAGGATGGAATAGGCCGGACACCAGCCCATCACCGCAGTGAGGATCGGGACCACACCGATCCAGCCGACCCACTTCCAGCCGATATCGGCGGGTCCGAACAGCGCGAATACGATCAACGCGATGCCGACAACGATCCGGATGATCCTGTCGGCGCTACCTACGTTCTTCATCATGGCGACCTCCATTTGAAAGCTCGGCGCAGTCTCGGTCAGTCAGGCCCTGCGCGCCATGTTCTAGATCAACACCTCGAACCACGTTTCCATTCCCGAGGCCTGATGCTCCAGCATATGGCAGTGCAGCATCCATTTGCCTGGATTGTCGGCTACAAGGCCGATCGTCGTCGTGGCGCGCGGCTCCACGGTGACCGTATCGCGCAAGCCGGACAATGCGGCATTTGCGTCGTCGTAAATCACGAAATGGTGACCGTGCAGATGCATCGCGTGCGGAAACATGGTGTCGTTGACGAGGCGCAGCGCCACCGGTTCGCCGGCGCGCGCCGTGAACAAAGATTCTTCGGGCATCCCCGCGACACCGTTCAGTGCCCAGACCATGCCGTGATCCATAGCCAGCGTTCGGCCGTCCACGGTCTCGCCCCGATAGTCGGCGGACTCAAGAAAGCGCATCGCTCCACCAGCCATGACCAGATCGATGGTCCGATCCGGCATGGCGTCCGGTACCGCCACCGGATTGGGCAACAGAGACTCTGGCGGATAGTTGCGAACCGGCCGGGGTTCTGCGGCGTCTAGCGCGATCTCGGCGGCTTCGAATGGTTCACCGGACACCTCGGAGATGGCAAACCGGCCACCAGGCTCGCCAGCAACGTCGGCTATCAGGTCGACGCGTTGAGCCGGACCGATCACCAGAGGTTCCTCGCCAAGCCGGTGCGGCGTAACCGGCTGCCCGTCCAATGCGACGATCCACGGATCCAGATCACCGAACCCGAGCTCGAGAATGCGGGCATTGCAGGTCGATACGATCCGGAGCCGCAGGCGATCACCGGGGTTCGCGTCGACCCTCTCGAAATCCTTGCCGTTGACGGTGAGCACGTTGCCGAGCCGGCCGGCGTGGGCGGCGTCGTGCAGGTTGCCGAAGCTTTCGGTATCGATCTGGCCGTCCTCATCGATCCGCCAGTCGTCGAACTGCAGCACGACATCCTGATCGATGTCGGGAGGACTCGCCTCATCGACGATCAGCAATCCCGAAAGACCCCGGTCGAGCTGCGGACCGGAGCCGTGCACATGCGGGTGGTACCAGAAGGTACCGGCATCGGGCACGGTGAAGCGATAGTCGAAGCTTTCGCCGGGCGCGACCGGTTCCTGGGTCAGATGGGCGACGCCGTCCATGGCATTGTCGATGCGGATGCCGTGCCAGTGGATGGTGGTCGGCACCTCAAGCCGGTTGACCAGCTTCACCGCGACCTCGCCACCCTGGCGTGCACGGATCAGCGGGCCGGGAGCATTACCCTGGTAGCCCCAGATCGCTGTTTCCGGCTCCTGCGGCGTCAGCAGTTGCGTCGCTCCGGGCCTGGCTTCGAGGACAAGCGGATCAGCGGGCGTCGCGGCGAACACAAGCCGCGCGCGACCAGCCGTCAAACCTGTCGCCGTGACCGCCAGTCCAGCCATGAACTCACGGCGCGAGGGTCTTCTCAGCACCATTGGTCTTCCTCCCTGTCCCGACCGGCCGCATACCGATCAGCCGTATTCCACGCATAGGCGAGCTTAGACGATGCCGGACACAATCGGTTACACACAATTCGGCGATTGCGCGGCAACGTCAGTTTCGCCGGATCGCGAATCTCATCAGCATTCAGGGGCGGCCGTAGGGTCTGTCACGCGCGGATGGACATGGTACGGATGATCCGGGAACAGACAGCGGTGAGCCTCCGACTGGCCGAGAGCATTTGAGATGAATGAAACGAACCCGTCAGCTCCCACCGCATCGCGCTTTCTGGCGTGGGTTTCCGCGGAGTTGTTCTTCATCTTCGGGGTAATCGTTGCGATCTTCTTCGGGATCCTGTCGCCGGACGTGTCGACGGAGCTCAGACTCAACGCAAGCCAGTTGGGATTGCTGAGCGGCGTGTTCTTCATCACTTACTCGATCGGCCAGATCGTCCTCGGCTCGCTGCTTGGCCCCTGGTCTCCGCGACTGCTCCTGGGATCCATGGCGATCGTGTCGGCGATCGGTTGTGTGCTGTTCGCGGCGAGTACCTCCATGCCCGTGGCGCTGTTCGCCCGCGCACTCTTGGGCGTCGGACTTTCCATCAGTTTCGTCGGCGTCATGCACGTCATAAGCCGCGACTATCCTCAGCGGTTCTCGTTCATGGCGTCGTTGAGCCAGAGCCTGGCGAACATCGTCGGCGCGCTGATGGCGCTGGCGGCGGGTTTCACCACGGTCCTCTCGACCTTTCGCGGGCCGTTCACGGTGGTCGGCATCCTGTTCGTGCCGATCGCTATCGCGTTGCTGATCTTCATCGGCCGCAAATCCGCCGGCACGCCTTCGCAGGCGGAAGCGGCGCCTAAGGCGTCGGTCGGTGCGATTCTCGCGGCCTGCTTCGGGTCTCTGCAATTCTGGGCGGGGCTGGTCTACTATTCCTGTCTGTTCGGAACGGTTCTGGCCTACTCGGATCTGTGGAACATACAGTTCCAGCTGAACTTCTTCAAACACTCCCAGCAACTGAGCGCACTGTCGAACGCGGTGCTTCCGCTCGGCGTTACCTTCGGCAGTCTCGCGGCAGGTGCATGGGCGCAGGTTCGCGGCGACTACGTGCTGCCGGCCCGCGTCTTCGGCCTCCTCGCCGTGGCCGCATTCGGCGTGATGTACACCGTGTTCCTGCCGGAATGGATGGCACTTTCGGCGAATTTCTGTATCGGCTTCGCTTTAGCGGGATCAATCCTCGGATTTACCGCCATCCAGAGGCATCTACCGGAGTATGCCCAAGCCACGGGAACCGCCCTTGTGGCGACGGCGGCTTTCGTCCTGGGAGGGATCGTTCAGCCAGCGATCGGCTTGGTGCTGGAGGTGCCGCTTCACTCCACGCAGCTGTTTCAGCTGATCATGTCGGACGACCCCAATTTCGGGCACTATCAGAAGGGCATGATGCTGCTGTTCCTGAGCGTCCTGGCCGGGTTCCTGGCGAGCCTGTTGTTCAAGGGCGCGCCTGCGGCGCCAGCGCCTGGCCGCGAAGCATAGAGGCGGCTACAGCCAGCCCTTGCGCTTGAAATAGAGGAACGGCGCGAGTGCCGAGAGCACCATCACGGCGAGTACGGCGGGGTATCCCCACCATTCGTTGAGTTCCGGCATGAAATGGAAGTTCATGCCGTAGATCGAGGCAATCAGCGTCGGCGGCATCATGGCGGCCGCGGCAACCGAGAAGATCTTGATGATGTTGGTCTGCTCGATGTTGATCAGCCCCATGGTCGCATCGAGCAGGAACTCGGTCTTGCTCGCCAGATAGGTCGCATGATCGGCAAGCTGGTTGGCATCGCGGACCGCTGTCTTCATGTGGATCTTGACGTCCTTCGAAAGCTTCACCGATCCGGGCCCGGTGGACAGGAAGGTCAGAAGGCGAGATATCGTGACAAGGCTTTCGCGCGCCTTCGACGTCACATCGCCGATGCGGGCAATGCGCGCTAGAATCTCCTTGAAGTCGTCAGTCTTCATCGGCTTCTTGCGTTCCTGCACGAAGACATCGTCGCCTACGCGGTCGGCGTCCATGCCGGCATGCTCCAGAACGTCGGCAACTCGGTCGATGAAGGCTTCGATCAGCCCGAGCAGAACGAAATCCGCGTGCTGACAGGCTGGTCCGATTTTCGGGGCGCGTTGCAGATAAAGCGCGAGGGGCCGCGGCTCGGCGTAGCGAACCGTGACGAGCATCGGGCCGACCAGGATGAAGGTCACGTCGGTCAGCGTCGGATTTACGGTATCGGCGTTCAGGAGAGAGACCACCGTCATGTAGAGCGCGCCGTCTTCCTGATAGAGACGGCTTGAGACCTCGATCTCGCGCATCTCCTCGCGGCTCGGCACGTCGATCTCCAGCCAGCGCTCGACCAGCGCTTCGTCATCGGGAGTCGGGTTCAGGAGATCTATCCAGACGGCGCCGGCGGGAAGTTCGGCAAGCGCGCCCGCGTCGGCCGCATGCTGCAGCCCCTTGGCGGTGGCGACGTGGATACCGAGCATGGTGCCCCTCCGATTGTCTCTGGCCAATCACCGCCTAATCCGGTGCGTTGCCCGTGGCAAGGGAGCATGGCTTATATGAAACTAAAATGAAAAACGGGGCCGCAGCCCCGTTTTCCGTCATTCGTTTCGATCGGGCACTGCTATCGAGGCGTCAGGACGCCTTTTCGAACAGCTCCTCGACATATTCCCAGTTGATCAGGTGATCGACCCAGGCGGCGAGATAGTCGGGACGCCGGTTGCGGTAGTCGATGTAGTAGGAATGCTCCCACACGTCGCAGCCGAGGATCGGCGTGGCGCCCTGCACCAGCGGGTTCTCGCCGTTCTGCGACTTCATCACCTCAAGCTTGCCGTCCTTGACGGCGAGCCAGCACCAGCCGGAGCCGAACTGGGTGACGCCGGCGTTGATGAACGCCTCGCGCAGCTTGTCATAGCCGCCGATGTCGGATTCGATCGCCTTGGCGAGCTTCTCAGGCAGCTTGTTGCCACCGCCATTGGGCTTCATCCAGTTCCAGAAATGGAGATGGTTGTAGTGCTGCCCGGCGTTGTTGAAGAGCCCCTGATTCTTGCCGAAGGAGCCCTTGACGATCTCCTCCAGGCTCTTGCCCTCCCACTCGGTGCCCTTGAGCAGGTTATTGCCGTTGTTGACGTAAGCAAGATGATGCTTGTCGTGGTGGAACTCCAGCGTCTCGGCCGACATGTAGGGCGCGAGCGCGTCGTAAGCGTAGGGCAGATCGGGAAGTTCGAAAGACATTATGTCCCTCCTCGTACGGTGAACCGGTCCAGGGGATTGTGAAAAGAAAAGCCTGACCACGGCTGCCCCCTGCCGCCGCACATAGATAGGCCGTAGGGGCGGCAGGGGCAACATGGCAGGCGCGGAACTTCTGCTTCGGGCATGATTTCCCTGCGGTCGCCGCGCATATCCCCGCGTTAACCGCGCAAGTAAGATCACCATGCCAGGATGGACCGGTTTCTCTTGGCCAGGCGCCTGCGGCTTTCGCGTGCGAGGAAAGGCTCATGACTGGAACAATGCACCCCACCCGTCGCGGGTTCCTTCTGGCTGGCGGAGCGCTTGCCGCGACGACGGGCATTCCGCGTGTCGCCTGCGCGCAGGCCTACGGTCTCGATGCGGCCCGCTTCGGCATCGTGCCCGACAGCGCGGCCGATCAGACTGCCGGAATCCAGAAAGCGATCGACGAGACCCGTATCACCGGCACGCCGCTCTTCCTTCCGCCTGGACGCTATCTGGCGCGGAACCTGCGGCTCGGCTCCAGTACCCGCATTGTCGGCGTGGCGGGTGCAACGATCCTGGAAGGCCTGGGCGGCGGAGCCCTGGCAACGACCCTGGACGCGCGAATGGTTTCGCTGAACGGTCTCGTTTTCGATGGAATGGCGCGCGAACTCGGCGGCGCCCAGGCGCTGGTCGATCTCGCCGGCGTCGATACGGTTTCGATCACCAATTGCGCGATCGAGAACAGCTGGGCCGACGGGCTTCATCTGAACGGCTGCGGCGGCCGGGTTTCGGGCACGTCGATAAGCGGCGCACTCGGCGCAGGACTGTTCACGCTCGACGGGCGCGATCTCGACATATCCGGCAACCATGTCTTCGACTGCGGCGACAACGGCATCATCGCCTGGCAGTCGGAAAAACAGCCCGACGGGGCTCTGATTGCCAACAACCGGATCGAGCGCATCCACAACCGCTCCGGCGGCGACGGGCCCTATGGCAACGGCATCGCGGTGTTTCGCGGCGGCAATGTCACCATTACAGGCAACCATATACGCGAGTGCACGTTTTCGGCGATCCGGGTCAATTCGGGCTCGAACGTTATTGTCGCGCAGAACAACTGCACGCGCCTCGGCGAAGTGGCGATCTTCGTCGAGTTCAGTTTCGACGGGGCGGTGGTGGCCAACAACGTCATCGACAAGGCCACCCACGGCATTTCCGTCACCAACCTCGACCAGGGCGGCCACCTCGCCGTCGTTTCCGGCAACCTGGTCCGCAACATCGAGATCGGCGACTTCGCCGAGCCGCGCGGCAACGGTATCTTCGTTTCCGCAGACACCAGCCTGACCGGCAACGTGGTGGAAAACGCCGCCGCCGCCGGTTTCGCTCTCGGCTACGGCCCTTACCTGCGGAACGTGACGGCGACGGGCAACATCGTGCGCAACGCCGAGGTCGGCTTCGAGATTTCCGTCGTCGAAGGCATCGAGAACGTGCTCGTCGCCGACAACGTGATCGCGGACGTCACGCGCGCGGCGATCCTCGGCATGGAATGGGAAAAAGTGGTCACGGGCGATCTGGCCGTGACCGGCGCTGAGGCCTATGCGGCGCTCACGATCGAACGGAACCGGGTGGGGTAGTGGCGTCGGGGCGCGAGATGCCCGGGTCGAGCCCGGGCATGATGTAAAAAACTAGGCAACGCCGCCCTCACGTCATTGCCGGGCTTGACCCGGCAATCTCGGTGAACTGGACCGTTGCGCTACTTGATCCGCTCGAGGATCGAGACGTAGTTGGCCACCGCCGCGCCGCCCATGTTGAAGATGCCGCCGAGGCTGGCGCCGTCGATCTGCATGCCCTCCGGCGCGACGCCGGTGAGCTGCATGGCGGTCAGCGCGTGCATGGACACGCCGGTGGCGCCGATCGGATGGCCCTTGGCCTTCAGGCCGCCGGAGGGATTGACCGGCAGGCGGCCGCCGATCTCGGTCTGGCCTTCCAGCGCGATGCTTGCGCCCTGCCCTTCGGGCGCCAGGCCCATGGCCTCGTATTCGATCAGTTCGGCGATGGTGAAGCAGTCGTGGGTCTCGACGAAGGACAGGTCGTCGATCTTGACGCCGGCTTCGGCCAGCGCCCGCTTCCAAGCTTCCGCCCCGCCCTCGAACCTGAGGATGTCGCGCTTCGACATGGGCAGGAAGTCCTGCACGTGCGCGGCCGCGCGGAAGGCGACGGCGCGGTCCATCTGCAGCGCGGTCTGAGTGTCGGCGAGAACGATCGCTGCGGCGCCGTCGGAGACCAATGAACAGTCGGTGCGCTTCAAGGGGCCTGCGACGAAGGGGTTCTTCTCGCTCTCGGCGCGGCAGAAGTCGTAGCCCAGATCCTTGCGCATCTGCGCATAGGGATTGTTGACGCCGTTCTTGTGGTTCTTCGAGGCGATGCGCGCGAGCGCGTCGGACTGGTCGCCCCAGCGCTGGAAATAGTTGTGGGCGATCTTGCCGAACACGCCGGCGAATCCGGCCGGGGTCTCACCGTCCTCGGGCAGGTAGGAGGCCTTCAGCAGGATCTTGCCGATCTCCGGCCCCGGCGTGGCGGTCATCTGCTCGACGCCGACGACGAGCACCACCTTGGCGGCGCCGGCGCGGATCGTCTTGATGCCCTGATGAACGGCAGCCGAGCCCGTGGCGCAGGCGTTCTCGACGCGCGTTGCCGGCTTGAAGCGCAAGTCATCGCTCGCCTGGAGAACCAGCGAGGCGGTGAAGTCCTGCGCAGAGAAGCCACCGTTGAAATGGCCGAGCACGATTTCGTCGACGTCTTTCGCGCCGATACCTGCATGTGCAAGCGCTTCCTCGGCGACGCCGGTTATCAGGCTCTCGACACTCTCGCCCTCGAGTTTTC
>CAJQNW010000298.1 GCA_905479765.1 uncultured Tepidamorphus sp.
CCTCACCGTCCGCGTGTCGCAGCTCAATGACTGTCCGTTTTGCGTCGATCTCAACGCGGCGACGCTGCTCAAACGCGGCGCGAGCCGCGAGAAGGTCGGCGCGCTGGCAAGCTGGCGAAGCAGCAGCTGCTTCGACGAGCGCGAGCGCAGCGCGCTCGAGTATGCCGAAGCGATGACCCTGTCAGGGCCGGGGGTCGGCGAGGATACCGTGGACGCGCTTCGGGCGCATTTTGCCGATGACGCGATCGTAGAGCTGACTGGATTGATCGCCTTCCAGAACCTCTCGAGCAAGTTCAATTCGGCGCTCGGTGTTCCTCCGCAGGGTTTCTGCGAGCTGCCGGCCATTCAGGCCGCTCCAGCGACGATCACCTCCGTCCAAGCGTCGGCGATTAGCCATCAAACGGCGAAACGAGGAGACACGTGATGCAAGCCAAGGACGTCATGTCCACGGATGTCGTTACCGTCGGCTTGGAGACCTCGGTGCGAGATATCGCAAGACGATTGGTCGAACACCGCATCAGCGCGGTCCCCGTCTTGGATCGCGATGATCTCGTTGTTGGAATAGTCAGCGAGGGCGACCTCATCCGCCGACCCGAGACCGGTGCGGAACGTCAAATCTCATGGTGGTTGCGGCTGTTTGCGGAACCCGCTGAAAACGCGCGCGATTACGTGAAATCGCACGGGCTGAAAGCCGAAGACGTCATGACCGGTGACGTCATCACCGTTTCTGAGGACGCCCCGCTGGAAGAAGTGGCAACGCTGCTGGAACGCCACCGGATCAAGCGTGTACCGGTCGTCCGCGACCGCAAGGTTGTCGGGATCGTCAGTCGTGCGAACTTGCTGCACGGGCTGGTCGCCGGTGCGGTCGCCAGCGCACCGACGACCAATGATCGCGAGATCCGAGAAGCCCTCCATGGTGCCTTGGCAGAAGCCGGAGTGCGGAAGGAATTCGTCAGCGTCGTGGTCTGCGATGGCGTCGTGCAGCTCTGGGGTGTGGTTGAGACGGGCGCCGAAAAAAGCGCCATGCGCGTCGCCGCCGAGAATACGCCGGGCGTGAAACGTATCGAGGATCATGTCGGTGTCCTGCCGGGAACGCTCCGCGCCGTCCTGTGGGCGGAGTGAGCGAAAGGCTGGCGCCGGGACGGCCGCCCGACGGGAGAGTGACGAAGGAGGATGTGATGAAATACGCAAAGATGATGATTCTAACGGCAACGTTCGGTCTTGCCGCCGCCGGCGAGGCGACCGCCGCGACGGTCTACGTTCCCTTGGGGAGCGCAGGCGAAGTGCTCGTCGTTGACGCGAATACGGACATCGTAATCGGCACGATCGGGGGTCTGCCCGACATCCACGGCCTGGGCGGCGCGCCCGGCGCGCGGTACCTGGTGGCGGGCAGTTACGCAGAAACGGAGGCGGGCGACATGTCCGCGATCGCCAGACCGCGCGGCGTGTCGAAGGACGAACACGCGGCCCATCACACCAAGCCCACACAATCGGCGCGAGCCGGCGGCGCGGTCAGCATCTTGACGGTCATCGACACCGCGACCGGTGCGCCTGTGCGGCGCCTGGAAGTGCCCGGAGCGGTCCACCATGTCGCCGTCTCGCCTGACGGTCGCTATGCCGTCGCCACCCACCCGAACGCCGACGGCGTCAGCGTCATCGATCTGTCGACCCTTGAGGTTGGCGATCTCGTCCGCACCGGACCAATGCCGAACTACGCCGTGTTCAGTCCGGACGGGACCAGGGTTTTCGTCAGCAACGCCGGCAACGATACCGTCAGCGAGATTGAGGTCGGACGGTGGATCGTCAGACGCAACCTGGTCACTGGGCAGAGCCCCGAGCATCTGGCGATGTCGCCGGATGGCAGCACCCTGTATGTGTCGGATGTCGACGAAGGTACGGTCTCTGCGCTTGCCCTCGATAACGGCGAGATCATGCGGTCCTTCTATGTCGGCAGTGAGCTGCACGGCCTCGACATCTCCGAAGATGGCGCAACGCTCTTCGTCAGCGCAAAGGGAGAGGACAAGATCGTCGCCGTCGACGTGCGGTCGGGAGAAATGCGAACGGCGCCGCTCGGCCCAGCTCCTTATCACCTCGCCGTCGTCCGCGGCACCGGCAAGCTCTACGTGTCCAGCCGCGAGGAACCGAAGGTTTGGGTTGTCGATCAGCAAAGCCTCACAACGGTTGGCACGATCGCGATCCGCAGTGAGGGACATCAAATGATCATTCTACCGTGACGGCGGGTGAGAAAGCAACGGAAGGAAGTCTAACATGAAGACTATCACTACGTTATTGCTGACCGCAGCGTTCGGGTGGCTCGCGGGCACCGGAGGCGAGGCATTCGCTGCAAGCGACGAGCAGTCGGGCGGAGCGACTTCGGGGATGATGAGCCAGCGCATGATGGCCCCCGGCCTGATGATGCCCTCGATGGATCCGGTTGCCGGCAAGGCGCTCTTCGCCGGCAAGGGGTGCGTCGTCTGCCACTCGATCAACGGCGTTGGCGGCGAGGACGCTCCGAAGCTCGATGCCAGCACCATGCAGACGCCGATGAACCCGTTCGAATTCGCCGCCAAGATGTGGCGTGGTGCCGAAGCGATGGTTTACCTCCAGCGCGAAGAGATCGGCGAGCAGATCGAGCTGACCGGCCAGGAGCTGGCGAATATCATCGCGTTCGTTCATGACGAGAGCGAACAACAGACTTTTTCGGACGCCGACATTCCCCCCGGGATCAGAGAGCTGATGCACCATATGGAAGGCGGCGAGGCGGAACACGAAGCGGAACACGAACACGACACGGACGAATAACACGATGAGCGCGGGCAGTCCGGTCTATGGCGGACCAGCGAGGCCGGACCAAACGCGGCGCGATTTTCTCTATGCAGCAACCGGGACGGTGACGGCCGTCGGAGCCGCGCTGTCACTATGGCCCTTCATCTGTCCAACATCAAATAGAGTGGGACTTGTGTGCGTTCCGTTTAGCGGAGGATTTGGCTCATCCTTGTGGTGTGTTGTGAGGCTTCGCGCTGGTGGCACAAGCGGCGGTTCCGGGTGGTTACTTCCTTGATCCTCTTTCTCATTTCAATGATGGTCTGATCGCGTCCGAAGTGGACATGTAGATGTATCGGCACTCACGGTCGTAATGGACATGGATCGGCCGGTTTCGGACGGGGTCGGCGACTCCGCAAACATAGGCTGGCGCACCCTTGCCACTGGTCGTGCCGGTCGTCCCGCGCCTTCCCGGCCGCACGACCAGCGTTTCGCATTCTGAGTAGCCTGACCCAGGCACGATTCTTCGCGCATAGATTTCAGTGATGATCGGCTCGAGACCGCTCGCTCCTCCCAAGATCTGACGAGAGACGATCAGCTCACAGCTTGTTAACCATGAAGTGAAGGTCTCGGCAAACAGGAGCTGCGAGATGGTGCCGTCGCACAACGCTGGACCCAGAGGAACGCCACATCCGGAACGCGACACCTCTCTACGGCACGCACTGCAGGTTGGTGTCGGTAGGGCGATGGCCCATCACGGCGAACTTCTGCAGGGCGTCTTCGAGGGCGACGACGGTCGGCTGCACCGCGGGCTCATCACCCTGCCGCTCCCGGCGCTTCAGGCAACCGCCACCTTTTGGCCCGGAAGGGCAAGGCGCAGCATCCGAACACGCCCGGCGGGCCGGACCAAGGCGCAGCGGGCGGTTGCGCTCACACTCAAGTACCTCGGGTACGCAGGTACTGGAGGCGATCTCACCATCGAGAGCGCCATTCCACTTGGCCACGGCTACGGCTCCTCGACCGCCGATGTCATCGCCGCGATCCGTGCGGTCGCAGCTGCCGCCGGTGTCACGCTGCGCCGCGCGACCGTCTGCCGTGTGGCAGTCGCCGCGGAGGCGGCGGCCGACGCGGTGGCCTACGGTGATCAGGTGGTCCTGTTTGCGCATCGCGAGGGCTCAATTATCGAGCACCTCGCGGGTGAGTACCCGCCGTTCCTCGTGGTGGGTTTGAGGTCGCGCTCTGGTTCGCCGGTCAACACGCTACTTCTGCCGCGCGCTCGCTACGACAGCTCCGAGATCGGTCTCTTCCGGGCGCTACGCGGGCTCGCGCGTCACGCCGTCCAACGACAGAATCCACGGCTCCTCGGTCGCGTGGCGACGGTCAGCGCCCACGTCAGTCAGCGATATCTTTCGAAGCCGCATTTTGGGAGGGCCGTGCAACTCGCCGAAGACCATGGTGCCTGCGGTGTGCAGGTCTCCCATAGCGGAACCGTGATCGGCGTTCTCGTCGATGCCCAGGCGTCCCGACCTCTCGCGACAGCCGCGGCCATTGCGCGCTTGGCCCTAGACGTCGGCTTCGCGGACGTGTCGACCTTCGCCCTCAATGCCGACAACGTGCCGCTGCCATGACCGGCGAAGGCCATGGTGGTTTTCCGACCCTCTATGAAGCGCCACGGATCGTGCGCCTCTCGCCCAACCTGTATGCGGCCTGCTTCGCCCTCATGAAACTGATGCCTGCCCGCTTCATGCTTGAGCAAGCCGAGGCCGACGGTCGCCTCCGGCCCGGCGGGCATGTCGTGGAGTCGACCTCGGGCACTCTCGGCCTCGCGCTTGCCATGCTGGCGGCTGTCCGCGGCTATCGGCTGACGCTGGTCAGTACGTCGAGCCTCGTCGATGCGTCCTTCAGGTGTCGGCTCGAGCTGCTCGGCGCAACCTTCATCGTCACAGAGGATCGGGAAGGTTCGGGAGACCAGCGCGGCCGGCTCGCACGGCTGCGCACGATCCTCGATGAGGATCCGCAGGCCTATTGGCCGTGCCAATACGACAATCCCGACAATCTGTTGGCCTATGCCCGCCTTGCCGAGCACGTCGCCACAACAATCGGGCGCGTCAACTGCCTGATCGGGTGCGTCGGTTCCGGCGGATCGCTGTGCGGCACTGCCCGCTTCTTGCGCGATCTGTTTCCCGACCTCGCGGTGATCGCCGTCGATACGCACCACAGTGTCCTGTTCGGCCACCCGCCCGCCCGGCGCCTGCTGCGCGGTCTTGGCAACACCATACTGCCTGGCAATCTCCATCACGAGATGATCGACGACGTCCATTGGGTCGGGGCGCTGCCGGCCTTCGCCGCGGCCCGGTCCCTCAATCGCCGGCACGCCTTCTACATGGGGCCGACCAGCGGAGCAGCTACGCTCGTCGCCCGCTGGCACGCCCGGCGCAATCCCGATGCCGTGACCGTGGTCATCCTGCCGGATGAAGGGCATCGCTATCGCGATACCGTCTACAACGACGACTGGCTCGCCACCCTTGAGGGCTGGCCACCGCCTCCCCGTGATGACCCCGTCCGCCTGACCCGGATCGAGCCGGCCGGGGAGGGGGAGTGGACGACGCTCCACTGGGCGCGCCGATCCCTTCGGTCGCTACGCGCCACCGGGTTCGATCCGACACCCTGATGGGCGGGATCAGATGTTAGCAGCCTACCGGGCCGCAAGGGAGCCCGCCCGCAAGAGGGGGCGCAGTAGCGGGACGAGAAGCGTGAGCGCTGCGACGCTCAGGAACGCCAAGCTGATCGGGCTTCGCAGGAACACCAACGGGCTGCCGAGACCCAGGATCAAGCCTTGCCTGAGGTTCTGCTCGAGCATGGAGCCGAGCACGAAAGCCAGCAACAGCGGTGCGAGATCAAACCCGCTCCTGCGCAAACCATAAGCCAGAAAGCCGGTCACGATCGCAACGCTGACGTCGAACGCGCTGTTGTGAATGCTGAACGCCCCGATCACGCAGAACAGCAGGATCGAGGGGGTCATCAGTGCCGGCGGGACGCGCAGCAACATTACAAACACGCGGATCAACGGCACGTTCAGGACGATGAGCATGGCATTGGCGGCCAGCATGCTCGCGACCACGCCCCAGAACAAATCAGGATGATCGACGATGAGCCGCGGGCCGGGGACGATGCCCTGCATGAGTAGCGCACCCATAATGACACCGATAACCACATTGCCGGGGATTCCCAAACACAGGAGCGGAATGAAGCTCGCTTGGGCCGCGGCGTTGTTGGCGCTTTCGGGACCGGCAAGTCCCTCGATCGCGCCCTTGCCGAAGCGCTCCGGCGTTCGGGACAGGCGCTTTTCCATGACGTAGCTTGCAAAGCTTGCGATCAGTGCGCCGCCGCCTGGCAGCAGGCCGAGGAAGAATCCGAGTATTGTCCCGCGCGCCATCGGCAGGCTCGAGTCCTTCCAGTCTTTACCGGTCGGCAGAAGATCGCGCAGGCGGTAGCTGGTCACCAGGCTCGCATCGAGGCGTCTGCGCCGTTCCGCGAGCACGAGTACTTCGCTCACACCGAACATGCCCATGGCCAGGACGGCGATGTGGAAACCGTCGCGCAAGTTGGCATTACCGAACGTGTACCGCTCGTGACCTGTCACAAGGTCGGCGCCGACGCTGGAGAGCAACAGCCCCAGTGCCACCATGGTCCAGGCGCGAACGCGCGGGCCCTCGCCGATACTGGCAGCAAGCGCCAGTCCGAACACCACGAGCGCGGCTCTCTCGACCGGCCCAAAGGCGAGCGCGCCCGACGCGAAGGTCGGGCCGAGCAGGGCGATCCCAAAGGTGGCGACAATGCCGGCGATGAAGCTGGCAAAGGCGGTCATTCCCAGCGCGACACCGGCGCGCCCCTGGCGCGCCATGGGGTAGCCGTCGAAACAGCTGACCACGCTCGCGGCCTCGCCGGGCACGCGCAACAGGATCGAAGCCGTTGAGCCTCCGTAAAGCGAGCCATAGTAAATGCCCGCAAGCAGGATCACCGCGCTCGTCCCGTCCAGGAGGATCGTGATCGGTAGCAACAGGCTGATCGCCGCGGTAGGCCCAAGCCCGGGGATCACGCCGATGGCCGTGCCGAGACCAGCGCCAGCGAACGCGGCCAGCAGATTCGACGGCTGGAGTGCAACACCGAATCCCACCGCCAGATTTGCGAGTGCCTCCATCGTCAAAGACCCAGTATGCCCCGGGGCAGGGGAACGCCGAGGAGATGCCTGAACACCGCCCAAGACAGGAAAGCGAGAGTGAGTGCAATTCCGAATGAGAACGCCCAGGGCTGCCGCTCGACACCGCGAAGGATAGCGACGAGGAGGCCGACCGTTGCAACCACCGCACCGAGCGGCTTCAGGACCAGGCCGAAGACGGCGATCGCAGCGCCGTAGCGCAGAAGGCGGGGACGATCGACCGGCTCTTGTGCGCCATCCTCCGGGCCCGTCTGGACCGCCACCCCGAGGCTGGCGACGAGCAGCAGGAGCGCGGCGGACAACGGGAACAGGCCGGGCCCAGGTGCGCCGGACCGCCACACACCCATGCGAACCGCCGCAACGGCCGCGACGAGCGCCACGATGACAAGACAGAACGCGCTCAGCCGCATGGCGGTCATGGCTGCAGGCCCAACAGCTCGATCTGCCGCCCGATCTCGCGATACCCCGTCACCACCGTGCGGGTGAAGGCGGCGCTGTCTTCGAAGAAACGATGGCCGTGAAGCGTTTTAAGGAACGTCTCGTAACGCGGGCCGACCGTCATCTCCTTGAGAAGCGTTTCCCACCACGCGACGACCTCGCCCGGCAATCCAGCCGGACCGAACAGGCCATAGGCCGCGGGAATAGCGAGCGGGTAGCCCCGCTCCTTGAAGGTGGGAATCTCGGGAGCCTCGGGGATCGGCTCGGGTCCGGTCTCAATCAGAAGGCGGATCGAGCCAGCCTCCAAATGCGGGCCGTAGCCCGAAGCGACGACGGCGTCGATGTGCCCGCCGAGCAGGGCGGTGACGGCTTCCGCCCCGCCGCCGAATGGGACGAATACCGCGCTGACCGTCTCCTGCCGAAACGCCGCCTCAGTGGCGATATGCGCAAGCCCGCGTGGTGCGGCCGTCGCCCATTTGAGTTGCCCGGGATTTTCTCGTGCGTGATCGAGCAGGCCATCCCACGTCTTGAAAGGACTGTCCGTACGCACGAAGTGTTCCCCGTCAGCACCTATGGCCCAGATTTGAGGTTGTGAGTTAAGGAGGGTTTTGGTCTCGTCGCATTGACGAAGGAACGACGATGCGACCCAAAACAACGAATGCAAAGCGGCCTGCGGAGCAGGTAGTGAAGGATATCCGCCGGGCAACCCGGCGGCATTTCTCGGCGGAAGACAAGATCCGGATCGTGCTGGACGGTCTACGCGGTGACGACAGCATTGCCGAACTGTGCCGCAAGGAAGGCATCGCGCAGAGCCTGTATTACACCTGGTCGAAGGAGTTCATGGAGGCTGGCAAGCGCCGCCTTGCGGGCG
>CAJQNW010000299.1 GCA_905479765.1 uncultured Tepidamorphus sp.
CGGGCAGGGCGTAGCGCCACAGTTGCGGGAAGATGATCAGCCGCAGCGTCTGGAACCGGGTCAGCCCCAGCGCGAAGCTGCCCTCGACCTGACCCGCCGGGATGGCCCTGAGGGCGGCCAGAAAGACCTCGCTGGAAAATGCCGCGAAGACGACCCCGAGCGCGACCATTCCGGCGACGAAGCCGTTGACCTCGACATAGGTGTCGGTGAACAGGCCGACCAGTTTTTGCAGCAGGATCTGGCCGCCGTAGTAGACGATGAACAGGGTGAGCAGTTCCGGCAGTCCGCGGAAGATCGTGGTGAAGACGCCGCCTAGCGCCTGCAGGACGCGGGACCGGGAGTTTCGCCCCAGGGCCACCAGGAAGCCGAGCACCAGCCCGAAGGGCAGGGTGGCGAGCGCCAGACGGATGGTCAGCCAGGCTCCGGCCAGGATTTCATCGCCCCAGCCGTTGGGGCCGAGTTCGAGCAGTTGAAAAAGGTCCGCCATCGCTCCCCCCTCCTGGAACGCAAAATTCGGAACGCTACTCACGGAGCGCACTATCGCCGAACGCCCAATCCCCCGGCGGCGGTGCAGCCACCGGGGATAGCGGAGATCAGGCGCGCATCACGCGCTCAGTAGATCGAGAACGGGAAGTATTTTTCGTTGATTGCCTGGTAGGTGCCGTCGGCGACGATCTCGGCCAGGGCCTCGTTGAACATCTGCTTGAGGTCCTCGTCCTCCTTGCGCACCGCGATGCCGGCGCCTTCGCCGAAGTACTTCACGTCGGTGTAGGTGTCGCCGATCAGTTCGCAGCACTTGCCGTCGTCGGTCTTCTCCAGCCACTCGTAGGACACGACGGAATCGGAGATGAACGCGTCGAGCCGGCCGGACACCAGGTCGGCGTTGACCTCGTCCTGGGTGCCGTAGAGCTTGACGTCGGATTCCGGATACTTGTCCTCGAGGAAGGAGGCATGGGTCGTCGCGGACTGGGCGCCCAGCGTCTTACCCTTCAGCCCTTCAGGCGAGGTATCGGTGATGCCGGAACCCTTCTGCGCCACGAACTGTGCGGGCGTGTTGTAATATTTGTCCGAGAAATCGACCGTATTCTTGCGTTCCTCGGTAATCGACATCGAGGCGATGATGGCGTCGTACTTGTTGGCCAGGAGCGCCGGAATAATTCCGTCCCAATCCTGGGCGACGAACTCGCACTTGACTTCCATCTTCTCGCACAGCGCCTTGGCGACATCGATATCGAAACCCTGGAGCTGTTTGTCGGTGTCGTAGAAATTGAAGGGAGGATAGGCGCCTTCGGTTCCGATGCGGACCGTGCTCCAGTCCTTCGCCGAGGCTCCTCCCGCGATGACAAGTGCCGTGACGGTTACGGCGATACTTAGGAAATGACGCATTGTGTTCCCCTTTTGGTTGGCAATGAATTACTTTCAGATCCCTACTTTCCGCGCTATCGGACGGTTGCAGGCATCTTCCCATCATTTTTAATAGCCGCGCAACAGGGTTGCGTTTTTCGGGTTCTACCCCTTTAACCCTTTGACATATGGCAAAAAGAAGCGGTTCAAGGGGCCGCTGCCTGCGTGTTAGAGTCTGCGCGCGGAAGCGAACTGTGTCGAGTAATTGGGGATTCCGGAATGCTAATGCGCCGCCGACAGTTTCTGCAGGCAGGTGTGGCCGCCAGCGCCGCGCTGGCCGGTACCGTGATGGGTGCCGGTCCGATTCTGGCTGCCCAGCCCAAAGCCGGACGTCAGGTGCCGGGAATCTACCGGATCGCCGTCGGCGATATCGAGGTCACGGCGGTCCTGGACGGCTATATCGACCTAGGCGTCGATTTGTTCCCTGATGCCAAGGCCGACGAAGTTGCGAAGCTGCAACAGGCGAATTTCGTCCCGGTCGGCGACATGCTGCGCGCGTCGGTCAACTGTTTCGTCGTCAATACCGGCGATAAGCTTGCGATCGTCGATGCCGGCGGGCGCAACCTGCTTGGCCCGAGCATGGGCGACATGCCGGCAGGGCTGGCGGCCGCAGGCATAGACCCCGCCGCGGTCGACGTGGTGATCGCAACCCACATGCATCCCGACCACATCGGTGGCATCACCACCACGAACGGCGCCGCGGCGTTCGCCAACGCCGAGCTCGTGGTTCACAAGGACGACTGGGATTTCTGGATGAGCCCGGAGAACCTGGCCGGCGCGCCGGAGTTCTTCAAGCCGTTCTTCCAGGCCGCCCAGGCCGCCGGCACGCCCTATGTGAAGACCGTGCGCAAGATCGGCGGCGACGAGGAAATCATACCCGGCATCCGGTCGATGGCGCTGCCCGGTCACACGCCGGGGCATACCGGGTTCGTGGTGTCATCGGGCACGAATACGCTGCTGATCTGGGGCGATATCGTGCATTCGCCGATGCTTCAGTTCGCGCACCCCAACTGGTCGATCGCCTTCGACACCTCGCCGGAAGTGGCGGCCGGGACGCGGCGGCGTGCTTTCGATATGGCCGAGACCGATCGCTTGCTGGTCGCCGGCATGCACCTGCCGTTTCCCGGCATCGGCTATGTCATGCGTGGCGGCGGGTTCAAATTCGTGCCGGCCGAATGGCGGTACGGGCTTTGAGGATCAACACCTAAGCATTTCGACCGTATTTTCCTGCTCCAGTTCGCGATTTTTTAAGCGCCGGCGTGCATTTTGACGGCGATTATCGTGTTTCAGCGCGCGCATCGAAGGGGCAGGATCATGTTCGAACGCATTGGCCGAAGCTGGCAGCTCGTAAAGGCGAGCGCAGAAGTTCTCAGCAACGACAAGGAATTGCTGGTTCTGCCGGTGGTCTCGGGCATCTGCTCGCTGATCGTCGCGGCGGCTTTCCTGGCGCCGGCCTATTTCGCCGGCATGTTCGCCCAATTCACCGAAGCTGCGAATGCCGGCGGCAATCCGGACCAGATGATGACGCCGGGCATGTATGCCTGGTTCTTCGGCTTCTACATCGTCCAGTACTTCGTCATCATCTTCTTCAATACCGCCCTGGTCGGCGCGGCGCTGCTGCGGCTGCAGGGCCACAATCCGACGCTCGGCGACGCGCTCGCCATCTCGATGGCGCGGATCGGCACGATCATGGGCTATGCGGTGATTTCCGCCACCGTCGGCGTCATCCTGCGGATGATCGGCGAGCGTTTCGGCTTCATCGGCCGCATCATCGAGGGCCTGATCGGCGTCGCCTGGACGATCTCGACCTTCCTGGTCGTGCCGATCATCGCGGCCAAGGGCGTCGGCCCGATTGCCGCGGTGAAGGAAAGTGCCATGCTGTTGCGCAAGACCTGGGGCGAAAACGTCATCGGCAACGGCGGCATCGGGCTGGCCTTCAGCCTTATCATGTTCCCCATCATCTTTGTCGGTTTCGGTTCGGCGGCATATCTGATGAAGATGCCCGGAGGGCCCGTGCTCGGGATCATCGTAGGCGCCTTCACGCTGCTCGTCGTGCTGGCGCTCGGCATCTATTCCACGGCGCTGAGCGGCGTCTACGCGGCGGCTGTCTACCGCTATGCCGAAGGTGGGTCGACCATGCGCGGGTTCGACCGCTCGCTGCTCGACGACGCGTTCCGGCACAAGAAGTAAACGCGCCCGAACGCCCGCAAACGGTCAGCGCGGGGGAAGGCCGACCTCGGTAAAGGGCAGGAATCGAACCCGGTCGCCGCGCGACACGGAGGTGGCGTCCTCGGGGATCTCGATCAGCCCGTCCGCCTCGCGCAGCGACGTAATGAGCCCGGATCCGTCACGCGGATATTTCGCCACCCGGCTTATCCCGTCAGCATTTTCCACCAGCAAACCGCGCTGGAATTCGCGCCGGTCGGTCTTTTTCGAGGGCAGCTCGAAGTCCGCCTCCAGCAGTATCCGGCGCGGCTCGATCCAGGTCGCGCCGCTCAGAGCCAAAAGCGCCTGGCGGACGTAAAGCGCGAAGCAGACGAAGGCGGCGACGGGATTGCCGGGCAGGCCGAGCACCACGCAGTCGCCGATCTGGCCGAAGCCCATCGGACGGCCGGGCTTGATGGCGAGCTGCCACATATGGCGCTTGCCCAGTTCGCCGAGCGTGGCGATGACGTGATCCTCCTCGCCGCGGCTGGCACCGCCTGTGGTGAGCACGGCGTGATGGGTGGCTGCGGCCTCGGTCAGCGCATCGCGGACGACGCCGGCCTTATCGGGCAGGATGCCCAGATCGGTGACCTCGACGGGCAGCGTCGAGAGCAGGGATGCAAGCAGCGGCCTGTTGGCGTCGTAGACGCAGCCTGAGCGAAACGCCTCGCCGGCCTCCAGGATCTCATCGCCGGTCGACAGGACCGCCACCTTCAGCGGGGCGAAGCAGGAGACGGTTCCGGCCCCGGTCGAGGCGATGGCGCCGATTTCCTGCGGCCTGAGGATCGTCCCGGCCTCGACCAGCATGTTGCCGGCCATCAGATCCTCGCCGGCCTTGCGGCGGTTGGCGCCGGGTTTCAAGCCGGGCGGTATGACGACGAAATCCTGGCCGTCCTGCTCGTGGGTCTCGCAATCTTCCTGCATCGCGACGGTATCGGCGCGCGGCGGCATCAGCGCGCCGGTGAAGATCCGTGCGGCGGCGCCGACGGGCAGCGGGTCGTCGATTGGATGGCCGGCGGCAATGCGTGCGGCAACGGGGAAGAACCCGCCGGTCGCCTCGTAGTCGGCCTGGGCGAACGCATAACCGTCGACGGCGGAATTATCCGCGGCAGGCACCTGGCGCGGCGCGGTCACGGCGTCGGCGCAGACGCGCCCGACGGCTTCGGCCAGCGGCACGGATTCCGGCGCGGTAACCGGCGTCAGCCGCTCGCGCAGGATCGCCAGCGCCTCGTCGTGGCGCAGCCGGTCCTTGTCGTGCAGGAAGCAGTCGTCAAGCAGTTTGGGCTGCGGCATCGGATGTCGTTCTGCTGGTCGATGGCCCGCCTGGCGGAGTCAGGTTGTGGTAGGCGGCGATGAAATCGGCGATCTCGGCGATCGCGTCGAGGTGGAAGCGGGGCAGGTCGCCCGTATCGCCGGTATCATCGGGGGCGTGATTGCTGGCGACGGCGACGATCATCGGATCGTTCGGCGCCAGCGGCGCCTTGCCTTCCTGAGCTCCGAGCCGGCACTCGATCTTCGGCTGGGTCTCCCGCTTGTAGCCTTCGACCAGGATCAGATCGGCAGGGGCCAGTCGGGCGATGATCTCGTCCATGGTCGGTACGTCGTTATCGCGGACCTCGTGCATCAGCGCCCAGCGGGTGCCGGATACGATGGCGACCTCGGTTGCGCCGGCCTCCCGGTGGCGGAAGGAATCGGTGCCCGGCACGTCGATATCGAAGGCGTGGTGGGCGTGCTTGATGGAGTTGACGCGATAGCCGCGCCCGGCGAACTCGGCGATCAGCCGCGTCACCAGCGTCGTCTTGCCGGAGTTCTTCCAGCCGGTTACGCCGAAGACCGGGGTCATGCGATTTCCCCGGCGATTGCCTCGGCGGTTTCCATGTCTTCGGGTGTATTGATGTTGAAGAACGGGTCGATCTCGACACCGTCGACGACGCGGCCCGAAAAGATCACCTCGATATTGGCGTGGCGGCGCACCCAGACCAGCACCTTGCGCAGGTCCTCCTCGCGCATGGCGGCTTCCAGGTCGTCGGCAAGCGCCACGGGCCACAGGCCGAACACCGGATGCACCCGGTCGCCGGACTTCGCCAGTGCGATCATCGCCTCGTGGTGACCGGCCGCGCCGACTAGCCGGGTGACGAGATCTTCGGGAAAAAACGGGGTGTCGGTCGCGACCGTGACCACCCAGCGGGCGTCCGGGTGATGCGCCTCAGCCCACCGCATTCCGCACAGAATGCCGGCAAGCGGGCCGGCGAAACCCTGCACCGGATCGGCGGCGACCGGCAGATCGAACTGGCTGAAGCGGGCCGGATCGCCGTTGGCGTTGATGACGATGGCGCCGACCTGCGGCGTCAGCCGTCCGATGACGCGGGCGAGCATCGGCTGGCCGGCGAGGTCCTTCAGGCTCTTCTCGCCGCCGCCCATGCGCCGCGACAGGCCGCCGGCGAGCACGCAGCCCACAGTGAGCGAGGCCCAGCGGCTTTTGTCGTTGAGGAGGGTTTCGTCGTGGCCGGAGACGGTGGTCATGCCGTGATACTCGCTGGCGCTTTGCCGTATGGCCCTGGGTCCCGGATCAAGTCCGGGACACGAGGCTGAGTTTGCGTCG
>CAJQNW010000300.1 GCA_905479765.1 uncultured Tepidamorphus sp.
GGCGCGCGGCGAGGCGGATGTCTATCCGCGCTTCGGCCGGACGATGGAATGGGATACCGCGGCGGGCCACGCAGTGTTGCGGGCGGCGGGCGGGTGCGTGCTGACCACCGACGGCAGTCCGCTGCGCTATGCCAAACGCGAACGCGGCTACGACAATCCCGCTTTCATTGCCTGGGGCAAGCAGCCCTGATCGACCGGTCTTGATCCGGCCCGCCGGGAGGACCGGTCAGAACGGAAACAGGCGGTCCCAGGTTTCCTGTGCCTCGGAAACAATGGTCGTCGGGGCTTCGGAGAACTCCTGCATGTTTTCTTCCGAATAGAAGAAATAGAGGCGGTCTTCGAAGACCGCCCACAGCCGCGGATCGCCTTCGGCCGGGTAGCCGCGCGCCAGTGCTACGGGGCAGTGGCCGCCGTAGCTCGGGGCATAGACCAGCGGATTCCTGAGAAAGGCGTCGCGGTTGCCCTCGTTGGCAAAACGCCATGCGACATCGCTCCACGAAGCTTCAAACTCGGGTTTGCCTTCGCGTAGCGTGCGGTCGACGAAATACGCGACGGGATCGTGGCCGTTGGCGGCAAAGCCGGTGGCCGGATTGATGATGAAGTGGCCGTTCTCGAGCGCGCGTACCGGCGGCGCTGCCAGCGACAGTCCGAGAAACAGCGCAATCGCCAGCATTACACTCGGGCAGACGCGGACAATTGAAGACATATTTTTAACCATCTCTTTGCAAAAGATAGGAGGTGGCATGAATCGGTTGGCGCGATATTGCCATCGCCTCGGTTAACGACGGCAAAACAGCGCGCACGAACCGCACGGCAAATCGACACGAAGGAGTTCGCAATGTCCGAAACCCGGCGTTCAATGCTTGCTGGGCTCGCAGCGCTTGCCGGCGGGACGGCGCTTCCTGCGCGTTTGCTGGCGCAGACCGCACCCGCGACCCAGCCTGGCACCTACGAAAACGACGAAATTCTCAAGGCGGGGCATTCGTTCTTCGGTCAGGTCAGCGAAGGGCTGGCACAGTCCATCGAATACCTCTTCTCGAGCCAGGGCCGGCCGAACGGCTATATCCTCGGCGAGGAGGGCAGTGGTGCCTTCGTCGCTGGATTGCGTTACGGCGAGGGCGTGCTGAACACGAAAAACGCCGGCCAGCACAAGGTTTTCTGGCAAGGTCCCTCGATCGGCTGGGACTTCGGCGGCGACGGCGCGCGGGTCATGATGCTCGTCTACAATCTCCCCGACACAGAGGCGATCTACCGCTACTTCGGCGGCGTGAACGGCTCGGCGTACCTGATCGCCGGGGCCGGCGTCTCGATCTATACGGGCAACAACGTCGTGGTCGCACCGATCCGCACTGGCCTTGGGGCCAGACTCGGCGTGAACGTCGGCTATCTCAAGATGACCCGGAAGGCGACCTGGAATCCTTTCTAATTGCCATATGATGGGGTGAAATTTCCGCGCTGGAGTGTTGCAGCGCGAAAGGTTACCTTATGAGTCACCGTTACTGGCGCGTCCGGTTGCGGTGTGTATTTTTACGCGCGTCCCGTGGACGCTGGTCGGCATATGATCGAAAACCTCGTCGTCTTTGCACTTGGCGCACTCGTTGCCACCCTGCTCGCGCTTCTGGTGATTCCGGTCATCTGGCGCAGGGCTGCGCGATTGATCGAAGAGCGCATACGCGCCACGACGCCCCTGTCGATGGCCGAGATCCAGTCGGAAAAAGATCTCATCCGCGCCGATTTCGCGGTGCAGCTTCGCAAGGTCGAGGTTCGCCTCGGCGAGGAAAAGGCGCTCGCGGCGGAACGCGAAGTCGCACTGGGTCGCCGGCAGGCCCGTATCGGCGAGCTTGAAACAGAAATCGCCGCTGCCGAGGAAACCGTGCATGAACTCGATCAGCGCGTGGAGGATCTTCAGGGGACCGTACTTGGGCTTGAACGCCAGGTATCGTCGCAGTCGGCCGCGCTGAAGGAAAAACAGCAGTCCATTTCGGCGGCGAACGACAAGCTGCGTGAGGCCGAGGCGAAGCTCAACGAAACCGCCGCGCTCGCCGACAGCCGCAAAGTGGAAATCGCCGCTTTGGCGACGCAGCTGGAAAACTACAAGAGCCGTACCGTGGAATTGCGGGCGGATCTGGCAACGCGCTCGATCGAGTCGGAGGGGCGCGGTTCGGAAGTCGACGAACTGACCGGTGCCATGAAGGGCCGCGAAGCGCGGATCGCCCAGCTGAACCGGCGCGTCGGCCGGCGCCGGGAGTTGTCGCTGCAACGACGCAAGCAGACCAAGGAACTGGCGGAAATGCTGGAAGCCCAGCGTGAGCGCGTTGCCGAGAAGACCGCCGCGCTGTCGGCTGCTGCCTTGAACAAGCTCAAGCAGGAAGACGATATCAAGAAACTTCAGGAAGAACGGGCCGAACTGAAGAGCATGGTTGCCGATTTCGAGGCCCGGCTGGAAATCAAGGAGCGCGAGATCGCGCGGATCGGCACGGCAGGGAATGCCGCCAGATCGGGCGACGCGGCCGTTGCGTCCGCGTCCTCCGGCGAGGGCCGGGATGTCGCGCAGTTGCGGGAGACCATTGCCGATCTCGCCGCGCGGATCACGCGGATGGCGGCCGAAGAGGGCGACAGCGAAGTGCGTGCCCTGATCGACGCGGTATCGGTCGACGGCCGCGGTGCGAACGGCGGCAGCAAGCGCGTTCCGCTCGCTGAACGGATCAAGGAAGCCGACTTCACGCCTGGCGAGTGACCGCCCGGTCGATGGTGATCGTCAGGTCCTGTCGGGGCGAAAAACGCTCTTCTATTTCGCCGGCTGCCACCGGCCGGCCCCACAGATGGCCCTGGAACATTTCACACCCGATCGTCTCCAATGCCGCCAGGTGCTCCTGGGTTTCCACACCTTCGCCAATCGCCTTGACGCCGAGTTCCCGACTGAGCCGGACGATGGTCGTGACGATCGACATGGCCTGACGGTCGGTTTGCGTGACCTCGGTGTAGCTTCGGTCCAGCTTGATAAAGCTGACCGGGAAATCGCGGAGCAGCGTGACGGAGGTCTGGCCGGTCCCGAAGTCGTCGATGGCGGTTTGAATTCCGCGATCGCGCAGCTGCTGGAAAATCTCACGGAAGGAGGCGGCGTTGTCGGTTACGTCGTCCTCGGTGATCTCGATGCAAATCCGCCCGCCGGCGCCGGGATGGTTTTCGAGGACCTCGTCGATCCGGATCAGGAACTTGCTGTCCTCAAGCGTCAGCGGAGACATGTTGATCATTACCAGCGGCGGCTCGATGCCACGGTCCAACCACTGGGATATCTGCCTGGCGGCGCGGGATATCACCCAATAGTCCATGCGGCAGATGATGCCGGAGCGTTCGGCGGCCGTGACGAACTCGGCCGGGGGGACGTTCTTTCCCGTCCGCCCGTTGATCCAGCGCAACAGCACCTCGATCCCGACGATCGCGCGGCCGGTGCGATGGAACACGGGCTGGTAGACGAATTCGAATTCCTCGCTGGCCAGTGCGCGTGACAGGTCCAGCGTCATGACGCGTTCCTGCAGGTCGCGCTCGGCGTGAGCGCTGGTGAAGAAGGCGTAGTCGCCGCCACCGTGCTTCTTGACCGAATACAACGCCAGGTCCGCGTAGCGCTGGGCGGTTTCGGAATCCGCGGCATCCAGCGGGATGGCGGCAATCCCGATGCTGACGCCGATCCCGATCCGGTTGTGGCCGATCTGGAACGGTTGCGCCGCCGCGGCAACCAGCGCCTTTGCGATCTCGTCGACCTGGGCGCGCGGCGTATCCATCTGGATAATGCAGAACTCATCGCCGCCGAGCCGATAGAGAAAGGAATCCGGCCGGCCGATCTTTCTCACCCGGTCGGCGAACTCGCGCATCAACTGGTCGCCGGCCGCATGGCCGTACTGATCGTTGACGGGCTTGAAGCCGTCCAGATCCATCGCCAGCACCCAGCAGGGGTGTTCGCCGGTGGCGATGTCCGTGGCGGTTTCGATTGCGTCCTGGAAGGCGGCCCGGTTGCGCACGCCCGTCAGCGTGTCGCGGTGGGCGAGATAGTCGATGCGCCGTTCGGCTTCCTTCAATGCCGTCACGTCGATGAACGACATGATCGTCTCGCCGGCCCCCGTCGCCTCGCCGCTCAGCCCGGATGTGCGCACGATGACATGGCGGATGCTTCCGTCCTCGCCGCGAACGGTGAGATTGCCGAGGTTGTTGTAGTCCGCATTCAGCTGGTTGGCGTCGAACCCCTCGACATGAGCGGCGATGAAGTCGGGTGCCGCGACGCCTTCGATGTCGGCCTGGCAGTTTTGGCCGAACAGGTCGAGAAGCCCGCGATTGACGAAAATGGTGCGGCCGTCGGCGTCGAACTGCCAGATGCCGATTGGTAGGGTCTGGGCCAGACTGTGGAACCGGGCGTACTCCCTGTCTGCCGCTGCCTTGGCCTCGCGAAGTTCGGTCACGTCCATACCGATGCTGACGCGAGCGCCATTGAGGGTGCGGGCGACGAGGACGCGCAGCCAGCGCCCGTTGCTGTACGACCGGTCATCGGCCTGCCCGCTGGCCTCCCGGTGGGCACGCAGGCGTTCGGCGAACGCTGTTTCCTCAACAGAGTCGGGTAATCCGCCGGTATAATCCGCCCGGGCGAGTTTTTCATAGGTGATCGATCCGCGAACCGTCGCAAACGCCGTCGAATGAACGGCTTCGTAAGCGCGATTGCGGGCAACGAGCCGGTCGCTTTCGTCATAAATCGCGAAGGCCGCCGGTGCCTTTTCGATCGCCTCGCGGAAATAGCCGAGCAATTGCTTGCGGCGCAGGCCGACGAGCAGGTACCAGGCGGCGAACGCCAGAAACGCCCCGCACAGGGCAAACGTCACAGGGGTTTTGCCTGGTGTGCCGCTGATCGCGTACCAGGTGAAAAGGCCAAGCCCCAGGAGCGTTGCCATCAGGAAGACGATGTCGCTCACGCCCATTCGGCGGATCAGCATGAGATCGCGCGCGAGAACCTTGCGGCTGAATTTAGCGATTTCCCCCCACATGCCGCGGACGCTCTCACCTGCTGTGCTGATGTCTCGAGACGCGGCAATAACCGGACGGCCTGC
>CAJQNW010000301.1 GCA_905479765.1 uncultured Tepidamorphus sp.
AAGGTAAATTATCGCATCTTCTGGGCGGGCGTCGGTTTTCGCAATTCTTCTTCTAATTTCCTTATACAAATTTTCCTTTTGATCGTGAGAACGCCCGATCAGCAATAATATTTCAACAACTACTGTCGATTTGGAGCTTCGATTTCCCATAAAGGTTGGGCTGATAAACATATCGCCTTGCGGGTAGCGCGCAACTAGGCAGAAGAAATCGTCAGGATCCACATCGCACGTTTCCACAAGACTATCGTGAATGAGCTGACTCAACGCCTCACACAGTTCACTCGAGTAACTTTCAGGCACATGCAGTTTTGTAAAAGGCACGATACGGTTCTCCCTGCACACTAGCAGCTCAACATCTCAAGCTCCGCGATCGGCGTGATCAGCTTTCAAACATCATAAGGTCGACCATCCTTGTGCCTGAAAACCCAAGCGCCATTCTGAAGTTCAGCGGACAAATCATCTTGCGGATACTCACCTTGGTCACCAGGTGTTCGGTCCCCGATTTCAATGTACCGTACCGGCTCGGAACTCCGATTTATCAGGTGGTGTGCAGTCCCTCCGGCGGGAAAACCGACGCACATACCGGGTCCGAGAGCCTGTTCTCCTTCCTCGGTGGCAAGGGTCGGAGATCCTTCCAATATGTAGATGAACTCATCCTGTTTGCTGTGTCTGTGCATGATCGACGACTCTCCGCCTGGAGCGAGCTCCGTCAGGTTCACGCCAAAATTCGCAAGTCCAAAATGGTTGCCAAGCTGTCGTTTGCTACGCCCCGCCATCCTTGAGAAAAATGGCTCAGGATAGACCGACGGCTTTTTTCGAGCTGGAATGGAATTCGCTAGGACTGCCAGGTCGATGTTGGGAATATATTTGTCGTTCATTATGTTCTCGTTTCGTGAATATTGATGCACCGCAAGGTATGTTTATCGGTGTTGACCTGCGAGTAATCGATGCTTGTTCAATTGTACTTCTTGAAGCGATTGAATGCTCCACCGATAGCGCTAGCCAAACCTGTCGCTATCACCACGGCTATTGCAATCGAACCGAGAACTGCCAACACGACATATTTAGTGATTTTGCTCCCACCACTTTGGGACAGAGTGATTGGCACAAGTGGTTCAGTTGGTGTCATTGATATCACCAGTCGTTATGGGTTCACCTGCTTCAGCTAGGGCTTTAGTATCTGCAGTTCTTAAGTGGGCGCGAGGCTTCAAACCTTGTCTGCTTTTCAGACAAACCAGCATTGCGGCGAGGACAATAAAAGCGCAGGCAATTGCGGTTGGCGTGATTTCCTCACTCAGGAATAGTGCTGACCAACCGAGGGCGACCAGTGGCAGCAAAAGGTTAATCTGACCGATCCGCGCGATTCCTCCCACTGCAAGCCCCCGATACCAAAAGACTGAAGCCAGAAACATGCTGACTACTCCAAGATAAGCCATCGCGATCCAACCCGACGACGAAACGGTCTGGATCTGGTCAGCGGACGTGGACATCAGCAGAAGAATTGCCGCGAAAGGACAAAGAGCGAGCATTGCCAAACTAAGTGTGACGGTTCCTCCGAGGACCTGGGAGGCCCTCCCCCCTTCGACGTAAGCCACGCCGAGCGATAGCATTCCGAGAATCAACCAACCGTCCGAAGGGCTGACATGCCCGCCCCCGGCGTCGTAGGCGAAATACAGAACGGCTAGAAAACCCACGAGACTGCCGGCCCAGAAGGCGGGAGACGGACGTTCGCCCGTGCGTATCACGGCGACTATCGCGGTGGCGGCGGGCGCCAGCCCGGTTACGACAGCGCCGTGAACCGCGGGAACATCCCTGAGCGCGAGCGCGAGAAAAAACGGATATCCCACGGCGAGGCCGAGACCCATTATCAGAATCGGCGGGACAAGCGTCCTGTCCGGCGGCGCCAGTTTTTGTGTCGCGGCCAATACGATCAGACCCAGAATGCCGGCGATCAGAATACGGGCACAGGTGATTTCAAGCGCTGAGAAGTCGGCAATTGCAACACGAGTCGCAACCAACGTCCCGCTGAACCCCAACATGCCCAGGAAGCCGAACACGACGCCTGCACTACTCTTCCGTAGCGCTTCGGTCATTCTGATATGGCTCTGGGAAAGGTGAGAACTTCGATCTTGTTCCCGTCGGGGTCGAAGATGAATGCACCGAAATAAGGACCGAGCGCGGCTGTTCTCGGACCCGGCGTACCTGCGTCACCGCCACCTTGTTCGATGGCAGTCTGATGAAAGGCGATTACGACCGCCTCAGAAGCCGTACGCAGACAGACATGAGCTCCGTAGTTTCTGTCGATAGGCTTCATTTGAGGACGGGCATTGATCCAGAATTCAGGATATTTTTTACCGTACCCAACCGTCGATTGACGGGAAACCAGTTCATTCAGTCCGATAGCCGAAAGCACTGTTCCGTAGAACGCACGCGAAAGAGCCAAGTTCGAAACCGGCACGGATACATGGTCAATCATCCAGACCGCTCCCTGACATTTTGCTCGGCGCCGGCAACGGTTCTCGTTTATCGTCGAGGTGACGCTCTCCGAATTCGACGCCAAATGGCATCGGCGCAAAACTGACGAGGCGACTGTCCGCCACTCCTGCCTGCCGATGCGTCATCGCCTCTTGATAGGTGGCATCGCGCATCAGGGCGATGAAGGCTTCTACGGACGGATATTCCGCGACAAAGCAGATGTCCCAAGCCTCTTCCGAGGGGCCGATCATGGTCAAATCAAATGCACCGCGCCACGCAATCCGGCCTCCCAGCCGCGCCAGAACCGGGGCGCTGATCCGGCTATAGGTTTCATAGGCTTCACGTCCTGAGACGTTTCGCCCATCCGGGTAGTCAGCGGATTGCCTCAGCTTGATCAGGTTCAGGAGCTGGACCGGTCCGGGACGGTCCAGCGATCTGAACGTGGCGAAAACCTCTTTGGAGAAGGTCGTGTGCTCCATCATTCCGCCTCAACAGCCGCTGTAGCAGGGCGTCCTGCGCTCGATCCACGCGTCCAGGCCTTCCCTGATATCCTTGGTGGCCACCATCCGCGCGAACTGTTCGGACTCGATCTGCAATCCCTCGGCAATGGTCGTGTTGAGACCGCGGGTGACCGCGGTGATAATCCGCGCCGCGGCAACGGGTGAATGCCGGAGGATTCGGTGCACAAGCGCATAGGCTTCCGGGATCAGCTCCTCGTGCGCCACTACCTTGTTCACCAGACCCAGTTCCTGTGCACGCTCAGGTCCGAACGTGTCGCCTGTCAGCAGGAGCTCCAGCGCGCGTTTGCGGCCCGCCAGCCGAGGCAGCCTCTGGGTTCCGCCGAAGGTTGGCGGTATGCCGATATTGATTTCCGGTTTCGAAAAGACGGCCCGTTCGCTCGCGATGGCAAGATGCACCGCTTCGGTGATCTCGCAACCGCCGCCAAACGCGATCCCGTTTACCGCTGCTACGATAGGCTTTGAGAATGCTTCCATCCTAGCGGTCATGCCCTGACCGCGTCGAACGAAATCCTTCACAGCGATTTCGGGGCCCTGACGGACCGACTCAGAGAATTCGTGAATGTCGCCACCGGCAGAGAACGCTCGGTCTCCGGCTCCTGTCAGTATCACCGCACGGATTTGCGTATCGCCCTCGATCTGATCGAGCAGATCCATCAGCCTGTCATTGGTCTCGTAGTTCAGCGCATTCAGTTTTTCCGGGCGATTCAACGTCAGCAATGCGACGCTGTCCGTGACATCCACCTTCACGCAATCAGTCATTTTTCCCTCGGCGTTGACAATTTGAGGGATAGGTATCAGTGATGGGAGTGCTGAAACACTCACTGGTTAGTATACCTATGGCGCAGACCCCCCAATCCACCAGAAACCGTATCCTGGCGGCCGCCAACCAGCTGTTCTACGGTGAAGGAATTCGCGCGACCAGCGTCGACGCCATTGCAGAAAAGGCAGGCGTCACAAAGAAAACGGTCTACTATCATTTCAAGAGCAAGGACGACTTGGTCGCGGGTTATCTTGAATCGCGGGACCAACCCAATCTGGCGCTTTTCGAGCGTTGGTTTGACGAGTCCAATGGGACGCTTGCCGACAAAATCGCGTCCATCTTCTCCCACGTAGCCGACGGCGGAAGGCACCCGAAATGGAAAGGCTGCGGATTTCAGCGGACGGTAGCCGAGCTCGCAAACATGCCGGGTCATCCGGCAGTAAAAATCGGGGCTGCACACAAGAAAAAATTTGAGGCGTGGCTGGGTGACAGATTTGCTAAGGCGGGTATTGCCCACCCGCCCGTACTTGCGCGCCATATTATCATTTTGATGGAGGGCGCGTTTTCGACAATGCTTATGCATCGCGAACCGGACTATGCGGATGCTGCGGCCGATGCCGCCCGGGCGATG
>CAJQNW010000302.1 GCA_905479765.1 uncultured Tepidamorphus sp.
GATTGCCGGCGGCTCGGCCGGTAGCGCTCTGGCCGGCGCCGCGATCGGCGGTGCGGCCGGTGCCATCATCGGCGCCGTCGCCAATCGCCCGGGCTATTGCTACGCCTACGACAACTACGGAAATCGCGTTGTGGTCCAGTGCCCGCCCGGCTATAGCCCCGGATAGTGGGTGTACCTGAGTTTCAGGACATGCAGCACTTCGGAGGCCGGCCTTCGGGCCGGTCTCTTTTGATCTTCTGATCGGCACCGGGGCCAGGCAGCGTCCTGTCAGCCGGCGCCGTATCCGATCGTCTCGACGCGCATCGACATGCCGTCGAAAAGCATCAGCCGGCCGATCAGCGGATCGCCAACGCCGGTGACCAGTTTGATCACTTCCAGCGCCATCATCGATCCGATCACCCCGGTCAGCGCGCCGAGAATACCCGCTTCAGCGCAGGTCGGCAGCGTGCCGTCCGGCGGCGGGCCGGGGAACAGGTCGCGGTAGCCCGGGTTGGGACGGCCTTCCTTGTCGCTCTCATAAGGCTTCAGCGTGGTGATTGAGCCGTCGAAGCGGCCGACCGCTGCCGACACGAGCGGCCGCCGCCAGGCCGCGCACGCGTCCGCCACCGCGTAGCGTGTCGCGAAATTGTCCGAGCCGTCGGCGACGATGTCGAAGCCGCAGACGAGGCCTGCTGCATTGTCGGGCGTGAGCCGCAGCGGATAGGCCTCGACCTGGACGTTCGGATTGATACGCCTGATCGCGTCGGCCGCGCTATCGACCTTTGCCGTTCCCACCGTGTCGGTGCCGTGGATCACCTGCCGCTGCAGGTTCGATAGCGCAACGGTGTCGTCGTCGACGATCCCGAGCGTGCCGACGCCTGCGGCCGCGAGATACTGCAGGAGCGGCGCGCCAAGTCCGCCCGCGCCGATAACCAGCACGCGCGCGCGTTTCAGCTTGTGCTGGCCCGGCCCGCCGATCTCGGCGAGCACGATATGCCGCGCATAGCGCTCCAGTTCCTCGTCACTTAACTGCATGGGCGCCAACATCGGTTCGCCCCTCCCTCCTGGCAATCCTTATTGCGGCTGTTAGCCTGACGGCGTGGACCCGAGACACCGCTGCCCGGCGAAAGCTGAAGCGCGCGCCGATAATGCGCCTGCGGTCAATGCGGACATTGGAGCAAACCGTAGCGTCACTGTCGCAGCGTGCGGTCTCCTCCGGCCCCTTTGATCACGATAGGTCAAAACAGCCGCCAAACCAACACGTTGGCAGGCCGGGCGTTAACGTGACGTAATATATGGAACGCATTTTTGAAGGGTATTGCAGGCAAGTCCGCTCACGGCGATACCGAGGTCTCCGTTTCGGGCCTGACCACGGCTGCGACCGCTTTCCCGCCATCTCCGCCGAAGCGTACCTCGTAGGTCCCGGCAGGCAGCGTGACCGGATCGCCGCCGGCAAGGCCGCGGGCCATGATCGCGCCCTCGGCGTTGACCACGGTGAACTTCGGCTGGGTTGCCGCCGTCAGCGCGTCCGCCAGCTGGTGCTGGTTGCCGGCGGAGAAATACGCTCCGTTGCCGAGGTTCGCCCAGTTGGAGAAGGTGTCGGCAAGGCCCGCGTCCTCGATCGCGTAACCGACGATATTGACGCGCAGATCTGTGTTCTTGCCGCGCAATGCCGAGATCGCGGCCGCCGGATCGCCCTCGCAGGTCTCCTCGCCGTCGGTGATCAGGATGATCACGCGTTCGCCGTCGGCCGGGCCCAGATCGCTCTCAACCAGTTCGAGCGATCGCGCGATCGGCGTCCTGGCGAGGTTCATCGCCTCGACCCCGCCGATCAGTCCGAGCACGGCATCCTTCTTCAGCGGCGCGAAGGGCACCTCCAGGTCGCTCCGGCAGCTGTCGGCCTCCTTGTGTCCGAAGACCCGCAGCGCGAAAGGCGTGCCTTCGGGGATCGTCTCGCTCACCAGTTTCGACAGCGTCGTCTTGGCGATATCGATGCGGCGCGTGCCATCCTGGCGCTTCAGCATCGAGCCGGATGCGTCCAGCACAACTTCCAGCGCGTTGAGTGTCGTAAGCCCGGTCGCCGGCAGTACGGCCAGCGACCCCGGCTTTTCAGGCGGCGCGACGACGCGGATCGGTCGGGAGGCGAGCTGCTTGCCGCCCGGCGTCATGTAGCGCAGTTCGTAGTCGCCGTTCGTCGCCGGCGCCGTCAGCATCACGGTGTCGCCCTCGCTGTTGGCGATATAGCCGCGTGCGACGGGAAAATTCGGATCCGCGCCAATCATAGTGATCACGTCGCGGCGGTTGCCCGGTCCGGTCCAGGTGACCGGAAAGGCGATACCGGCATCGACCGCGTCTTCGGCCTGAAGGCTCGCGCTCACCGCTTCCACCATAACCGGAGACGTGGTGACGACGCTGGATCCGGTGACATAGGCGATGGTGTAGGGGCCGGGCTCTTCGGGTGCGACGAGTTCCGCCTGGCCGGGATTCAGGGCTGTATAGGCGTAGCTCGAATAGGGAATCTTGTTTCCGTCGGCGGTATAGACCTGCAGGTGGTCCTTGGGATTGTCGGGCCCCGTCCAGTCGACCATGAACGGCGCCCCGGCCGGGACGGCTGCCGGCGCGCCTATGGTGGCGCTGAGCGCTGTCACGGTGAACGGCACGGAGGTCACGACCGTCGACCCGGTGACGTAGGCGACGGTGTAGTCACCGGGTTTTTCCGGCGACGTCAGTTCCATTTCGCCCGGAAACCGGGCGGTATAGCCATAGCTCGAATAGGGAATGGGCTTGCCGTCGGCATTGCCGATGGTCACGTGATCCTTGGGATTGTCGGGACCGGTCCAGACCACCTTGAACGTGCTGTTGGCCGGCACCGACGCCGGCGCCTCGAGGCTTGCCTCCAGACCGGCGACGGTCAGCGGCCGGCTTTCCACGACGGTTTTTCCGGTGACGTAGACGATCGTGTAGTCGCCCGGTTTCTCTGGCGCGATCAGTTCCATTTCGCCGGGAAACTGCGCGGTGTAGCCGTAGCTCGAATAGGGGATCGAACGTCCGTCGGCGGTGCCGATGGTCACGTGGTCCTTGGCGTTGTCCGGCCCGGTCCATGCCACCTTGAAGGACGAGGCTGCCGGAACGCTGTCCGGCGCGTCGAGCGTGGCGCTCACCGGTTCTGCGACGATCGGTACGAAGCCGAGCGTTTCCTTCCGCTTGCTGAGGTAGGCGATCGCATAGTCGCCGGGTTTCTCGGGCAGCGTGATCTTCACGCTGCCGCCGCTCTTGGCCGTGTAGGCGTAGCTGGAATAGGGAATGGCCTTGCCGGTCTTGTCGGCGACCGCGATGTAGTCGCCGGCAGCATCCGGCCCGCTCCATTGCACCTCGACGACGGAATTCATCGGCGCGGATGCCGGCGCGGAGAGAGAAATCTCCTGCGCCCGCAGTGGTGATATCGGCATTGAAAAAGCAAGAACGACAATAAAAAGACGAGCAATAGCGCGCACGACCAATCCCTTTCCGACGGCTGACGGGCTCGGGAATACGAGCCGGTCAAAAGCCTAGCCGGCTTGGAGACGCCGCGCCACTACCAATAAGCCGTAGCGTAAGGTGCGCGTCAGAATACCAAACACGACATATGAAAACGCCGGGCCCGCGCTGGACCCGGCGTATGCCGCGTGCCGCTTTGCCCCTAGAGGCGGATGCTCAGCCTATGCCTTCGAACAGCACCGTCGAGAGATAGCGCTCGGCGAACGAGGGGATGATGATCACCACGTTCTTGCCGGCCATCTCGGGCTTGGCGGCGACCTTGAGGGCGGCGGCGACGGCGGCGCCCGACGAGATGCCGACCGGGATGCCTTCCGTCCTGGCGACCTCGCGGGCCATATCGACGGCCTCCTCGTTCGATACCTGGACGATCTCGTCGATCACGTCGCGGTCGAGGATCGCCGGCACGAAACCGGCGCCGATGCCCTGGATCTTGTGCGGGCCCGGCTCGCCGCCCGACAGGATCGGGCTGGCCGATGGTTCTACCGCGACGATGTGCAGGTCGGGCTTGCGGGGCTTCAGCACTTGGCCGACGCCGGTGATGGTGCCGCCGGTGCCGATGCCCGACACGAATACGTCGACCTTGCCGTCGGTGTCGTTCCAGATTTCCTCGGCCGTGGTCTTGCGGTGAATTTCAGGATTGGCCGGATTCTCGAACTGCTGCGGGATCACCGAGTTCGCGATCTCCTTGTTGAGCTCCTCCGCGCGTGCGATGGCGCCCTTCATCCCCTTCGGCCCTTCGGTGAGCTCCAGTTCCGCGCCGAGCAGGGCGAACATCTTGCGCCGCTCGATCGACATCGTCTCCGGCATCACCAGGATCAGCCGGTAGCCGCGCGCCGCCGCCACGAAGGCCAGCGCGATGCCCGTGTTGCCCGAGGTCGGCTCGATCAGCACCGTGTCCGGCTTGATCGTGCCGTCGGCCTCCAGCGCGTCGATCATCGACACGCCGATACGGTCCTTGACGCTGGCAATCGGATTGAAGAATTCGAGCTTGGCCAGCAGATTGGCCTTGATCCCGTGCTTCTTGGCGAGCTTGTCCATGCGCACCAGCGGCGTGTCGCCGATGGTGTCGGTGATGGACTCGTAGATACGGCCGCGACCGAGTTTCTGTTCCTGGCTCATGATCTCAAATCTCCGTTGGGTTCCCGGGGTGCAGCTGTGGCTGCTTATCGGATGGTTGCGGACCAAGGTAATGCGCCGGGCGCGATGCCGCGAGGTCTGCCCCATTCCAATTTTAGTGTTCGGATAGAATTAGGTTATCAATATTAGTGCTATTTTAGAAAATAATTCCGCGGAGATCAGCCTCGGAATTGATCAAAGAAATGCCATTCCATCGGTTACGCACCTACAAGCTGGCACAGGCTGTCCCGACGCACGCCGCTCACTCCCGCGAAAGCGGGAGTCTAGGGCGGTGTGGTACGGCCGCTGTGTATGGCCCTGGATTCCCGCCTTCGCGGGAATGAGCGGAAATTGGGGAGTCCTAGCGCCCCGTCGACCCGAATCCGCCCGTGCCGCGGGCGCTGTCGCTCAAACCCTCGGCCTCGACGAGCGTTGCCCGCGTCACCGGTGCGACGATCATCTGCGCGATGCGGCTGCCCGGCTCGATCGTGAACGGCTCGGTCCCGAGATTGACGAGAATCACCTTCACCTCGCCGCGATAATCGCTGTCGATTGTGCCGGGGGTGTTGGGAACGGTGATCCCGTGTTTGAGCGCGAGCCCCGAACGCGGGCGAACCTGAAACTCGAACCCTGGCGGAATTGCCACCGCGAGGCCTGTTGCAACCGCGTGCCGTGCGCCTGATTGCAGTGTTACGGTCTCTGCAGAAACCACATCCATC
>CAJQNW010000303.1 GCA_905479765.1 uncultured Tepidamorphus sp.
GCCGTCTTCCACCGTGCCGTCCACCAGTACATCTCGATCCTCGCCGGCCGCGCCGAGATCGAGGGAGTCGAACTGACCGCGGCGAAAGGCATGCTGGTGCAGTAGGAGAGCGGCAATCGAAAGCGACAGGAGGAAGCCATGCTGAGTGACATCATCTCGCGGCTCGATGACCCGGGTGTCGCGGAAACGACTCTCATCGAAGCCGGCGATCTGGCTCTTCTGGCCGACGTTCAAGATGCCGCCGGCCGGCTAGACCTGGAAACCGGTGAATTCATGTTGCTCGCCGTTCGCCGCTTCATGGAGCGGGCCGACGATGACGCCTGGGTGCAGCTCGTCGGCGTTATGGGTCGCAGCGAAACGCCTGGGCTCGTAGTGCTGTCGACGATCCTAAAGCGCGCGGTCGTCGATGTGCGGGAGGCGGTTGCGTGACCGCCCCCGGCGGACGACTCCAGAGGCTCGAGCCGCTGCCGGCCCGGCTCCTGGCAACGCCGCTCGATTTCATTCTGGCCGACCACCATCGCCATCGCGTGCTTTGCTATCTGTGCGAAAAGCTTGCGGATGCCGGTGAATTCGACACTGTGCTCGCCGCGCTCGTCGCCGATCACATCGAGACGGAACTGATGGATCATATTTTCGACGAGGAGCAGGATCTGTTTCCCCTGCTCAGACGGCGCGCCAAGCCCGAAGACGACATCAAACCTGTTCTCGCTCATCTTGCGGGGGAGCATGCAGACGATGAAAAGCGTGCGACGAAAATTGTCACTGGGCTGCGCCGGATCATCGCGTACCCGGACAAACCGATGTCAGCTGCGTTGCAACGGATATTGCGCAAGTTTGCCGCCAGCGAACGGCGGCATCTTGCACTCGAGAATGCGATTGTCATTCCGTTGGCGAAAGTCCGATTGACGGCGAAAGATCAGGCCGATCTCTCGGAGCGGATGGCGGCGAGGCGGCGGGCCCGCCTCGCCGACACGGCGGGGAGTGAGGACGATGCAGACTGACCTGTGGCCGGGCAAGCCTTCAGCCCCACCCGGGGACCGGCAGATTCTCGGACGTCAATCAGCCGGGTTGCCGATATGAGCGCGCCGACGACCGCGCAACTGGCGCGAAGGTGGAGTGGGCCGGCGGTGTTCAGCTACGGATTTCGTCCATTCTTTCTGTTCGGTGCGCTCTACGCCGCGATCGTCGTCGCTGTCTGGGTGCCGTGGTATCTCGGGTTCATCGGTCTGCCGACCGATTTCCCTCCGATTGCGTGGCACGCCCACGAGTTGCTGTTTGGATATGTTCCGGCGATCGTCGCGGGTTTCCTGCTTACGGCGGTGCCGAACTGGACGGGGCGGCTTCCGGTAGTGGGATGGCCGCTCGCGGTCCTGTTCGGCATCTGGCTTGCCGGGCGCGGCGCGGTCGCGACGTCGCTGTGGATCGGCCCTGTCCCCACGGCCGTCATCACGCTTTCATTCCTCGCCACGCTTTGCGCCGTCATCGCCAGGGAAATACTCGCGGGACGCAACCGGCGAAATCTCAAGGTGCTCGTCATCGTCCTCGCGCTGCTGGCAAGCCAGGCCCTGTTTCAGTGGGAGGTGTTCCGCCTCGGCTACAGCGTCCACGGCGCGCGCCTGGCGATCGCCGTGATCATCACGCTGATCATGCTGATCGGCGGTCGGATCGTTCCAAGTTTCACGGGCAACTGGCTGAGGCAACGCGGGTCGCAAATAATGCCGCAGCCGTTCTCGTGCTTCGACGCCTTAGCGATTGCCATCAGTGCCGCCGCGCTCGCGGCCTGGGTTTTCGAACCCGCACGGGGCGGCGGCGCGCCTTGGGTCGCCGCGGTGTTATTCCTCGCGGCGGCGCTCCAGTTCGTTCGGCTGATCCGTTGGCAGCCTCAACTGACGTTCGCCGAGCCACTGGTGACGATCCTCCACGCGGGCTACCTGTTCGTTCCGCTTGGCTTTGTCCTCGCCGGTCTCGCCGCTTTTCATGACGACGCGTCCTTCTCGACGGGCGCAGTGCACGCCTGGACCACCGGGGCGATCGGGACGATGACGCTTGCCGTCATGACGCGGGCCACCTTGGGCCACACGGGTCAGGCGCTTTCGGCGGGGCCCGCTACTCTTTTCATCTACCTGTGCGTACTCATCGCGGCTTTTTCCAGGCTCGGCGCTGCGCTCTCGTCCGGTTCGCCCGAAATGCTGCTCGCGGTGTCCGCAATCGCCTGGGTCGCAGCTTTTGGTGGATTCGGCCTCGCATACGGCCCGCTTCTGGCCGGCAGGCGGCGTGATGCGGTCGATCTGTCGTGATCCGCCTCTCCTGAATTCTTCCTCTCGATTCGATCGGGAGAATGAAGATGGATTACCCCATTTACGGTCCGGTCCCGGTTTGGTGGCGACGGCGTGAAGAGGCGCTTGACGGGTCAAGTGTTCCATTTTATCCTATTCAATGTTCCACGATGCGGAACGATCTTTATCCGAACTCGAACTCAATACGAGTCGGATGGGAGGCAGGTGATAAGTGCACCCAAGGATATCCTGCGCCCCGCCAAGGGCGGTGCGGAGGCTTGTAACGCACCGGTTTCGGCCGTGCCGCGCGCGCCTTGCTTCACCCCAATCCCCAACTTTTCCGTCATGACCGCCAACGCGGGACGAATGCCCTTCACCGGGCTGTTGCCGTCCGTATCGAGATGGGTTGCACCCCAATAGGGCGCGCCGAATAAACGGGAGACTACAAGAGTGCCGGCTGGCCAATCCTCATCTGCTTCCAACCTCGACCGCGAACGATACGTGGCGCGCTTCCGCGAGATGTGCCGGATCCGCGAATTCGAGACTGCGGCGATCGCCGCCTCAAACGAAAAACTCGTGCTCGGCGCCATTCACCCCTCCATCGGGCAGGAAGCGGTGGCGGCCGGTGTGTGCGGCAACCTGCGCCGCGACGACATCATTTTGTCGACTCATCGCGGTCATGGTCACACGATGGCCAAGGGCGCCGATGCGCTGGCCATGATGCGTGAACTGTTCGGACGCGCCGGCGGCACCAGCCAGGGCAAGGGCGGTTCGATGCACATCGCCGACTTCTCGGTCGGCATGCTCGGCGCCAACGGCGTCGTCGCCGCCAACATCAACATCGCCGCCGGCGCGGCGCATGCGATCAAGCTGAAGGGCGAGGACAAGGTCGTCGTCTGCTTCTTCGGCGACGGCGCGATCAATCGCGGCCCGTTCCTGGAAGGACTCAACTGGGCGGGCGTGTTCAAGCTGCCGATCCTGTTCGTCTGCGAGGACAACGGCTTTGCGGCGACGACGCGCACCAAGGCCATGACGTCCGGCGACGGCCCGGCCGCGCGAGCCGACTCCATCGGCATAAAGTCGGAGACGGTCGACGGCAACGACATCGCGGCGGTCGACGAGATCGCCAGCGAGCTGATCGACGAGGCGCGCCGGGGAACGCCGCGCTTCCTGGTGGCGCGCACGTACAGGCTGACCGGCCATACCAGTTCCGATCCCGCGCCCTACCGCCCCGCCGACGAGGTAAAGGAACGCTGGCTGAACGATCCGATCGAGAACTGCCGCCAGATGCTGCTGACCGCCGGGGTAGATGAATCCGAACTCTCCGCGATTGCCGAGGCTGCCGCCAAAGAGATGAAAGACGCCTACGAAACCGCCAAGGCCAGCGACTGGCCCGAAAAGGACCTCGCCTACGTCGATGTCCAGGACATAGGCGATCCGCGCGGAGGGGCATTCTGATGGCGGTGATGACCTACATCGATGCCTCCAGGCAGGCCGTTGCCGAGGAAATGCGGCGTGACCCGATGGTCTGGGCCGTCGGCGAGGATCTCGGTCGCGGCGGCGTCTTCGGGCAGTACAAGGGGCTCGTCGACGAATTCGGGCCGGACCGCATATCGGATGCGCCGATTTCGGAGTCCTGCATCATGGGTGCCGCCGTCGGCGCGGCGATGACCGGCACGCGGCCGATCGTCGAGATGCGTTTTTCCGACTTCGCGCTGTGCGCGGTCGACGAACTGGTCAATCAGGCGGCCAAGGCCCGCTACATGTTCGGCGGCCAGACGCGGGTGCCGCTCGTCGTGCGCGAGCCGATCGGCATGTGGCGGTCGTCCGCGGCCCAGCATTCGCAGTCGCTGGAAGCCTGGTATGCGCACATCCCAGGCCTCGTCGTCGCGGTGCCGTCGACGCCGGCCGACAATCGGGCGCTCCTGAAGGCCGCCATCCGCTGCGACGATCCCGTCGTTTTCATGGAGCACAAGAACCTGTGGGCGCTCGGGGGTGACGTACCCGACGGCGACGACGTCGCCGAATTCGGCAAGGCCCGCGCTGTCCGCGAGGGCAAGGACCTCACTATCGTATCGTGGTCGGCGGCCGTCCATACGGCAACCGAGGCCGCGACGACGCTGGCCGGCGAGGGCATCGAGGCCGAGGTGCTCGATCTCAGGACCTTGTGGCCGTGGGACAAGGATGCGGTGCTGGCCAGTGTCGAGCGTACCGGCAGGCTGCTGGTGGTGCAGGAAGCGGTTTCCGTCGCCGGCTTCGGTGCGGAAGTGGCCGCCACGGTCGCTGAAAACCTGCACCCGGCCCTGAAGGCGCCGGTCAAGCGGCTCGGCGCACCGCGCATTCCGATCAGCTACGCGCCTGTCCTCGAAGACCAGGTGCGCATCACCGCCGACGCCATCGCGGCCGCCGCGCGCGGCCTCGTGAAAACCTGACAACCAACTGAAAAAAGCAACGAAGGGAGAATATCCATGCGTATCTTGAAACTGGCCCTGCTGGCGGGTCTCGCCGCCGTCACGGCGCTGCCGGCCGCCGCCGAATATAAAGAAGAGTACAAGATCTCGACCGTCGTGCCCGCGCCGTTCCCGTGGGGCATCGCGGCCGAGAAATGGGCCGAGCTGGTCGGCGAACGCACCGACGGCCGGATCAAAATGAAGGTCTATCCGGGTGCGCAACTCGTCTCCGGCGACCAGACCAAGGAATTCACCGCGATGCGTCGCGGTGTCATCGACATGGCCGTCGGCTCGACCATCAACTGGTCGCCGCAGGTCAAGGAGCTGAACATCTTCTCGCTGCCGTTCCTGATGCCCGACTACGCGGCGATCGACGCGCTGACCCAGGGGCCCGTCGGCGAGCAGCTGTTCGAGATCCTGCGCGACAACGAAGTCGTGCCGCTGGCCTGGGCGGAGAACGGCTACCGGGAGGTGTCGAACTCCAAACACCCGATCCGCACGCCGGACGATCTGAAGGGCCTGAAGATGCGGGTCGTCGGCTCGCCGCTGTTCAATGACACCTTCACCGCGCTCGGTGCCAACCCGACCCAGATGAGCTGGGCCGATGCCAAGCCGGCCCTGACGACCGGGGCCGTCGACGGACAGGAAAATCCGCTCTCGGTCTTCACGATCGCCAAGATGCAGGATATCGGCCAGAAGAACCTGACCATGTGGCACTACGTGGCCGACCCGCTGATCTTCGCGCTGAACAAGGACGTCTGGGAGTCGTTCACGCCCGAAGATCAGGAAATCGTCATGCAGGCCGCCAAGGACGCCGGCGCCCACGGCATCGAAGTCGCCCGCAAGGGTCTGACCGGTGACGACAACTCGGCGGTCGAGGAAGTCGCGGCGCTGGGTGTCGAGGTGATCGAACTGACGCCCGAAGAGCGCCAGGCCTTCGTCGACGCGACGCGCGGCGTCTATGCCGATTGGAAAGAGAAAATCGGTCCCGATCTGGTCAATCAGGCCGAAGAGTCCATCGCGAACCGCTGACGGTTCCAAGGAGGCGGGCGCCTGGCGCCCGCCTCGATGCTGCGAAGGTGGAATCGTGTCGGAAACGGATCCCGATTTTCCTGAAAGGCTCGGCGCATCGCATACGCGGGTGCCGGTCACGATCGAGCGCGCCGCCGGCGCGATCGCCATGGCGCTGATCTGCCTGATCAGCTTCGCCAATGTGGTGGTCCGCTACACCACCGACGTGTCCTTCGCCTTCACCGAGGAATTCTCGGTGTTCCTGCTGGTCTTCATGACCTTCGTGGGCGCGTCGCTGGCATTCGCGACCAATGAGAACATCCGTATCTCGTTCCTGCCCGACAAGCTGCCGCCGCGCGGCCGGCTCGTGTGCGAGGTGATCGCTGCGCTTGCCTCGCTGCTGATGTTCGCGCTGATCGTCTGGTACTCGGGCGAACTGAGCTGGGACGAATACCGCTTCAACGAGACCTCGCCGGGGCTCGGCTATCCGACCTGGATCTATACGATCTGGCTGCCGATTCTGAGCGTGGTGATCCTGCTGCGGATTCTCGGCCGGCTGATCGCAACCCTGCGAGGCAGGGTATGATTTCCGCCAATTTCCTGCTGCTCGGCGTCTTCGCGGTCCTGCTCATTCTCGGCACGCCGATCGCTGTGGCGCTCGGTCTTGCCGGCGCGGCGGCGGTGGCTGTCGGCCTCGATCTCAATACCGTGGCGATGGTCGGCGCCAACACCTATGCCTCGGTCGCCAAGTATCCGCTGATCGCCATTCCGCTGTTCGTTCTGACCGGCATGGTGTTCGAGCGTTCCGGTGTCGCGGCGCGCCTGGTCATCTTCGCCCAGTCCATCGTCGGGCCGCGGCGTGGCGGGCTTGCCATCGTGGCGACGCTCGTCTGCATGATCATGGGCGGCATGTCCGGGTCGGGTCCCGCCGACGCGGCGGCGGTGGCCACCATCATGATCCCGTCGATGATGAAGGCCGGCTATCCCCGCGCGTTTTCCGCAAGCGTGATCGCCGCCTCCGCGTCCACCGCTATCCTGATCCCGCCGTCGATCGCACTGATCGTCTACTCGATCCTGGTGCCGGGCGTCGATCTTCGCGCGCTGTTCGCAGCCGGCCTCATTCCCGGTGTCCTGGCCGGTCTGGCGGTGATCCTGCCGACGGTCTTTCTCAGCCGGAAGCACGATTTCGGCGCGGCGGAAGACATGACGCGGCCGGAGTTCTGGCCGAGTTTCAGGGGCGCGATCCCGGGACTGATGGCGCCGGTGATCATCCTCGGCGGCCTGCGCTCGGGCCTGTTCACGCCGACGGAAGCCGCGTCGGTTGCGGTCGCCTACGGCTTCTTCGTCGGCGTCCTGATCTATCGCAACATGAGCTGGAACGACGTCTGGTCGGTGTTGGCGGAAAGCGCCGAGACGTCTGCGGTGATCATGATCATCATCTCGCTGGCGGGGCTCTTCGCCTGGGCCGGATCGACGCTGGGGGCCTTCGACTACGCTGCCCAGTCGATCCTGGCCTTCAGCGACAACGGCCTCGTCGTGCTGATCCTGGTGATGTGCGTGCTGCTGGTCGCCGGCATGATCCTCGACGGGGTCTCGATCTACCTGATCACGTTGCCGCTGCTGGTGCCGATCGCGCTTGCGTTCAACTGGAACCTCACGTGGTTCGGCGTGCTGATGGCGATGAACGTCGCGATCGGCCAGTTCACGCCGCCGGTCGCCGTCAATCTGATGGTCACGGCGCGGATCGCCAGGGTGCCAATCGAGGCGACCGTGCCGTGGGTCCTCTGGCTGATGCTGACCATGGGCATCGCCATGCTGCTCGTCATCCTGTTTCCGGAAATCGCCCTGTGGCTGCCACGGGTGCTGGGTTACCGGGTCTAGAAAAAGAAGATCAAACGCTCTGTAGGAGAAGGTTTAGTGAGTACAAACGAAATGACCGGCGGCGAGGCGATGGCCCGTATGCTGAAGGCCTGCAACGTCGGGCCGATGTTCGGCATGGGCGGCTTCCAGTTGCTGCCCTTCTATGATGCGGCGCGGCGGATCGGACTCGATCACAACCTGATCAACGATGAACGCTGCGCCGTGTTCATCGCCGATGCCTACGCCAAGGTGTCGGGCCGGGTCGGCGTCTGCGACGCGACGCTGGGCCCCGGCGCGACCAATCTGGTGACCGGTCTCGTCGAGGCGCTCAATGCGGGCTCGCCGCTGGTTGTCTTCGTCGGCGATTCGCATCGGATGCACTCCTGGAAGAACATGACCCAGGAGTCCCGCCAGACCGAAATCCTGAAACCCGCCTGCAAGGAACTGATTCGCGTCGAGATGGTCGAGAGGCTCCCCGAGCTCATTCGCCGCGCCTTCCAGGTGGCGACGTCCGGGCGCCCCGGACCCGTCGTGGTCGACATCCCCGAAGACGTTTGCCACGGCACGTTTCCGTTCGAGGACAGAGAGTTCGAGATTGACGAGGCGATTTCCGCGGCGCCGTCCTTGCGCTGCCGGCCGGCCTCCGCCGATCTGGACAAGGCCGCCCGGATGCTGGCGGAAGCAAAGCGTCCGCTGATGCTGTGCGGCGGCGGTGTCCACATCTCCGGCGCGACGGAGGCGGCCGAAGCACTTGCACATGCGATCAATCTGCCTGTTGCCCATACGATGACAGGCAAAGGGGCGATCGCCTGTTCCGATCCGCTCAGCGCAGGGCTGTTCGGCCGCTACGACCGCATCGCCAATGCGCTGATCGAGGCATCCGATTGCCTTCTGGTGGTCGGCTGCAAGCTCGGCGAGATCGCCACCAAGCGCTATACGGTGCCGGCCGCCGACAAGACGGTCATTCATCTCGACAATGTCGCGGAGGAGTTCGGCCGCACCTTCCAGCCGACGCTGAAGCTGTGGGGCGATGCGCGCGAGGGGCTGGACGACCTCAAGGCAGCGATCGGTGCGGATGCCGACGCGATCCGGGCCCGCCAGCAGGCCTATGCCGACGAGGTCGCCGCCAAGATGGCCGAGTGGCGGGTCTCGGTCGACAAGCGGCTTACCTCCGACGAGCGCCCGATCAACATGGCGCGGCTCCTGAACGAGCTGAACAACGTGATGCCGGCCGACGGCATCCTGGTCGCCGACGGTGGGTTCGCCGCGCATTGGGGCGGGCTTCTCTACGATACCAAGCAGGCCGGGCGCGGCTTCGTGCCGGATCGGGGCTTCGCCTCGATCGGCTACGGGTTGCCCGGTGCCATGGGCTGCGCTCTCGCCGCGCCCGGGCGGCCGGTTGTCGGGCTCACCGGCGACGGGGGATTCAACATGGTGATGGGCGAACTGGAGACCGCGCGACGGCTCGAACTGCCGGTCACCGTCATTGTCGTGAACAATGCGGCGTCGGGCTACGTCAAGGCGCTGCAGCACCTGATGTACGGCGCCGGCAACTACCAGTCGAGCGATCTGGTCGAGGTGAACTACGCGAAGGTCGCGGAGTCGCTCGGCTGCACCGGCATCCGCGTCGAGGACCCGGACGATATCGCCGCCGCATTGGCGAAGGGTATCGCGGGCAAGGGCGGACCAACGCTCATCGACGTCGTCGTTACCCGAGACCCGGCGCAGATGCTGCCGGGCGTCGACAACCGGACGGTACAGGTCAAGAAAGGAGATCGCGTCGCCTGATGCCATGAAGGACTGGGAACTGAACAAAACCAAATACCTGGAGGAATTCCCGATGAAACTTCACACCACCCTGTTGGCCTCTGCCACGGCGGCGACCGTGTTGTCGTTGTCCATGACGATGCCGGCGCTTGCAGAAATTCCCGAAACGACGATCCAGATCGCCCACGTCTACAATCCGGGCAACATCTGGTTCGAGACCGCGGACAAGTTCGCGAAAGGTGTCGAGGCCGCTTCCGACGGCAAGGTGACCGTCAACATCGCGCCGGGCGGCACGACCGGCACCTGGCAGGAAGCCATTGAAGCGCTGCAGATCGGCACGAACAATGTCGTGCTGGAATCGATCGGCACACTCGACCGCTACGATCCACTGCCGGGCATCGAGGCGTTCCCCTACCTGATCCGCGACCTCGACCACTTCAAGAAGGTCTACTATGGCGACATAGGCGGCGAGTTCGCCGACGAGGTTGCCGAGCGCACGGGCTTCAAGATCGTCGGCGCCGGCTATCGTGGCGCGCGCAAGCTGTCGGCGAACAAGAAGGTCGAGAAGCCGGAGGACCTGAAGGGCCTCAAGCTGCGCGTCCCGCCGCTTAAGATGTATCGCCGCACGTGGGAGCTGCTCGACGCGAGCCCGGTCCCGATGCCGGCGCTGGAAATCTACACGGGCCTGCAGCAGGGCGTCATCGACGGGCAGGAGAATCCGCTCGAGGTGATCTATACCTTCAAGTGGTACGAGCATCAGCCCTACGTGATGAACACCGACCACGTGATTGGCGCGATGACTTTCATTTTCGACGCCAACTGGTTCAGTTCCCAGCCGGAGGAATTGCAGGCGATTCTGGTCGAACAGGGCGAGAAGGCCATGCTCTGGGCCACCGACCAGATGGTCGCGAAGGAAGACGAGTACGCCAAGATGCTCGAGGAGAACGGCGTCGAGATCGTGACGCCCGACATGGAGGCTTTCCGGGCCACCGTGGCGCCGATCAAGGACGAATTCCCTGAACTGAAGGAGTGGGTCGAGCGCATCAACGCGGTCCAGTAAACCCCGACATCCGGGAAGGAGGGGTCATGTTCCGGACCATCGCCCGAGGGATTGAGAGCGTTCTGGATATTCTGCTGCTGGTGATGATCGTCGTCATGACGGTCGCCATCTGCTGGCAGGTCTTCGCCCGCTACGTCCTGAACGACGCACCCGGCTGGACCGAGGAAACCGCGCGGTTCCTGATGGCGTGGATCACCATGCTGGGCAGTGCCATGGTGATGCGGAGCGACGGGCATGTGTCCGTCGCCTTCGTCGCCAATTCCCTTCCTCCCGGGCCGCGAGCGGTCGTCGCCTGGATCCGCGATACGCTGATCCTGGTGATGGCCGGCTCGCTGGTCTTCTACGGCTATCAGTTCGCGCTGATCGGCGGGCGGCGGGATTCCGCCGCCCTCGAAATCCCGATGTTCTGGCCCTATCTGGCCATTCCCGTCGGCGGGGCTCTGATCGCCGCCCTGCTGGCGCTGCGCAGGGCCGGGCAACTCGCCGGCGAGGGCGATGCGCCATGACCATCGTCCTGCTCGCCGTCGGCATCGTCGCGCTGATCATGATCGGCATGCCGCTCGGCTTTTCCATCATCACCGCCTGTCTCGGCGTCATCTGGTACACCGGCACCAATCCGGTGATCGTCGCCCAGCGGCTGTTCTCCGGCATGGACAGCTTCACGCTGCTGGCGATTCCCTTCTTCCTGCTGGCCGGCTCCTTGATGTCACGCGGTGGGATGACGGCGCGGCTGGTCGAGTTCGCCAATGCGCTCGTCGGCCGCTTCGCCGGCGGTCTGGCGATGAGCAACGTCGTGGCCTCCACCTTCTTTTCCGGGATCTCCGGTTCGGCGGTGGCAGACACCAGCATGCTGGGCCGCATCTTCATTCCGGCGATGGAGAAGGAGGGCTACAGCCGAGGTTTCTCGGTCGCCGTAACGGCCGCGTCGTCGGTCGTAGCCCCGATCATCCCGCCGTCCATCGGCTTCATCGTCTACGGCGTCATAACCGGGCAGTCGATCGTTGCCCTGTTTCTCGCCGGTCTCGTTCCCGGCGTCCTGTTCAGCGGCGCGGCACTCGCCTATGTGTTCTTCACCGCGCGGCGGCGCAACTATCCGGTTCACGAGCCGGTCTCGCTTTCCGACATCGCGCTGGCGTTCCGCCGCGCCATCGCCGCCGTCGTGATGCCGCTGCTGATCCTTGTGGGCATCGTCTCGGGCATCTTTACCGTCACCGAATGTTCGGCCGTCGCGGTCGTCTACGCGCTGATCGTCGGCGGTGTCGTCTATCGGGAGCTCACCTGGCGTGGCCTGATCGAGGCGCTGCGCGAGGCGGCACAGACGACCGCCGTGATCATGATCATCGTCGGTGCAGCCCAGCTTTTCGCCTGGCAGCTCGCCTATGCCCAGATCCCGCAGGCGGCCGTGGCGCTGATCACGTCGATTTCCGACAATCCCATCGTCTTCCTCCTGATGATCAATCTGCTGCTGCTGTTCGTCGGCACCTTCATGGAAGCCAACGCGGCGATGGTGATGCTGGTGCCGATCCTGCACCCCGCCGGCGTGGCGTTGGGGGTCGATCCGGTGCAACTCGGCGTCGTCGTCATCGTCAATCTGTGCCTCGGGCTGATCACGCCGCCGATCGGGCTCTGTCTGGCGGTCGCCTGCAAGATCGCCGACCTGCCGCTCGAGAAGGGCGTCCGGGACGTTCTGCCGTTCGTGTGGATCGGGCTCGTGGTTCTGGCCTCCCTTTCGCTCATTCCGGCGCTGTCCCTGTGGCTGCCGGATCTCATCCTCAAGTAACCAAAGCCGGAGTTTCCCATGGTCGACCGTCTGAAAGGCAAAATCGCACTGGTGTTCGGTGCCGGCTCCGTCGGCGAGGGCTGGGGCAACGGCAAGGCGGCGGCCGTCGCCTATGCACGGGAGGGGGCGAAGATCGCCTGCGTCGACATCTCGCTGGAGGCTGCCGAGACCACCGCGAACGTCATCAAGGAAGAAGGTGGCGAGGCGATCGCCTGTGCCGCCGACGTCACCAAGCTTGCCGAGATCGAGGCTTCCGTGGAAGCGACGATGACGGCATTCGGGCGCATCGACATCCTGCACAACAATGTCGGCATCAATTCATCCGGCGGGCCGGTCGAGGCCAGCGAGGAGAGCTGGGACATGGTGATGGCCGTAAACGCCAAGAGCGTCTTCCTGGCGTGCAAGGCGGTGCTGCCGATCATGGAGAAGCAGGGCGGCGGAGCGATCGTCAATATCTCGTCGCTGGCCGCGATCCGCTGGACCGGATACCCCTACATCTCCTACTACGCGTCGAAGGCGGCGGTGAACAACTTCACCCGCGCGCTGGCGGTTCAGTATGCGCCGAAGAACATCCGCGCCAACTGCATCCTGCCCGGTGTCATGGATACCCCCCACATCTATCAGCAGATATCCGGGTATTATAAAGACGTCGAGGAAATGGTCGCCGCGCGCAACGAGATCCCGCCGATGAAGCGCATGGGGACGGGATGGGACATCGCCATGGCGTCGGTCTTCCTTGCTTCCGACGAAGCGCAGTACATCACCGGCACAGAGCTTTGTGTCGACGGCGGCCTGCATTGCACCGTCGTCTGAACCAGGAGGCACGCCCGTGACCGATTTCCTCTACCCGGACGCGTTCGCCAAGGGCGGCCCGGAGCCCGCGGCTCGATTTACCGGTCTGCCCCGCTACAACTTCGTTTTCGGGCACAATGATCCCGCCCAGGTCCCCGCAGA
>CAJQNW010000304.1 GCA_905479765.1 uncultured Tepidamorphus sp.
ACCCCCAGACGCAAGGGCAAGATCGAGCGTTGGCACCAGACCCTGAAGAACCGCGTCCTGCTCGAAAACTACTTCCTGCCGGGCGATCTGGAGGCGCAGATCGATGCCTTTGTCGATCACTACAATCACCGGCGCTACCACGAGAGCCTCGGCAATCTAACGCCGACCGACGTCTACTTCGGACGCGGTCAAACAATCCTGTTGACACGAGAAAGGATCAAGCGCGAAACCATCAACCAACGCCGCTTGCTGTATCGCAGGACGGCTGCCTAAAATGACAACCCAAATGGGCCAGAGCCTCCACTAGATCGGCTCGCCAAATTGCCCAAAAACCCTGACGACGGACAGCGCTTACGATCCAACTCCACGCTCCAAGAGCGCTGCGCGGAAATCATGTGTTTCACGTCACCCAAAAAGCCGCTTAGCGGGTGTGATTGCAGAAATGCCCACAGAACCCCTACTCCATGATGCCCCTTGACCGTACCAGACTGGCAAGCGCATCAGCGGATGCCGAGATCGCGCAGGCGTTTGTAGAAGGTCCGCCGGCTGACACCGAGTTGCGCCATGGCCTTCGACTTGTTTCCGCCATTTGACGCAATGGCGGTTTCATAGGCTTTCCGCTCAAGCCCCCTGATCTCATCCTCAAGCCGGGGCGCACTCTTCGCCGACGGGTTGTCCTCGTCTTGTGAAGGGTGAAGCCAATTCCGGAAATCCTCCGGCATAAGAACACCTCCATCAGATACGATCACGGCGCGCTCGATGACATTGCGCAATTGGCGTACATTCCCGAGCCAGTTTGCATTCAGCAACGCCTCCAGAGAATCCGGCGCGAGCACTATTCGCTTCTGATAAAGGTTACAACATTGATTGAGAAAGTGCTGAGCCAGCCGCGGGATGTCATCGCGGCGTTCGTTCAGCAGTGGCAGACGAATGGGAAAGACGTTGAGGCGATAAAAAAGGTCCTCCCTGAACGACCCGTCAGCGATCTTCTCCTCGAGATTTGCGTTGGTGGCGGCGATGACGCGCACATCGAGCCGCACAACCCTGGTGCCGCCGACTTTTTCGATCTCGTGGTTCTGCAATGCCCTCAGCAGTTTCGCCTGCATTGCCTGGCTCATGTCGCCGACCTCGTCGAGGAACAAGGTTCCGTGGTGTGCGAGTTCGAACTTGCCGAGCTTTCCCCCTTTGGCTGCTCCCGTAAACGCGCCCGAATCGAAGCCGAACAATTCGGATTCCAGTAGGGTGTCGGGTATCGCGCCGCTGTTGACGGCAATGAAAGGCTTGTTGCTGCGTTTGCTAGCCTTGTGGATCGATTGGGCAAAGACCTCCTTGCCGGTGCCGTTTTCTCCCGTCAGCAGAACGGTGGCATCAGTTTGCGCAACCAGATTGGCCAGCCGGACGCACTCGAGGATTGCTGGACTGCGGCCGATGACCTCGGCGAAGCCTTCGACACCATTATTGGGAGTCGATAAGCTTTTATAATAATCGACAAGTCCGTGTGCGCGGCGATATGCTCCGTAGAGTTCGAGCAGTTCTTCGGAGGTCCGGAAGATCGTGACTGCCCCGACTATGTTACTGTCTTTGAAAATGGGCGTTGAGCTGACCACCACGTCCGCGCCAAGCTCCTTCAGGTAGAAGGCATCACGCAGTACGGGTTGCCCCGTTTCGATGACCCTTAGACCCCGCGCTTCCGGCTGCACTTCCCGCATGTTGCGCCCCAATACGCGGTTGACGGGTACGTTTAGGATCCGTGTGTATGCGGAGTTTGCATAGACAATCATCCCGTCTGAATCGATCACCACCACCCCATCATGAAGGGCTTCGATGATCTGTTGGATTGGGAGGGTGTCGAGACCTAGCAACTGAGCACCCGAGGATTCACTGACCAAAACGCTCCCCAAAAAAATCAGGTCAACTACAGCAATATCAAGGGTAGAAAGCAACTCCCCCCGCCTCAGAGAAGCTCGAGATCATCCGGATTGTCGAGCGATCGCACTTGCCGGCACGCCGCACGCTCGACAAACTCGGCATTCCCCGATCCACCTTCAATCGCTGGTATGACCGTTTCCTGACCGGTGGCGTCGATGCCCTGAAAGACCAGAAGCCGCGGCCGAGGCGGGTCTGGAACCGCATTCCCGATGGAGTGCGAGATCAGATTGTCGAGTTGGCCTTGAACGAACCGGAACTGTCACCGCGTGAGCTGGCGGTCACCTTCACCGACACCCAGGGCTACTTCGTCTCGGAATCCTCGGCCTACCGCCTGCTCAAGGCCCACGATCTGATCACCAGCCCGGCCTTCGTGGTCATCAAGGCCGCTGATGAGTTCCAGGACAAAACGACCGCCCCGAACCAGCTGTGGCAGACCGACTTCACCTATCTGAAGGTCATCGGCTGGGGATGGTTCTATCTGTCTACCATCCTCGACGACTTCTCCCGATACATCATCGCCTGGAAGCTGTGCACCACGATGAAGGCCGGGGATGTCACGGACACGCTGGAACTGGCGCTCAAAGCATCCGGGTGCGACAGCGCCAGGATCGCGCACCGACCGCGTCTGCTGTCCGACAACGGGCCGTGTTACATCGCCGGCGATCTAGCAACCTGGCTCTCGGGCCAGCGAATGGAACACTCCCGAGGTTCACCCAACCACCCCCAGACGCAAGGGCAAGATCGAGCGTTGGCACCAGACCCTGAAGAACCGCGTCCTGCTCGAAAACTACTTCCTGCCGGGCGATCTGGAGGCGCAGATCGATGCCTTTGTCGATCACTACAATCACCGGCGCTACCAC
>CAJQNW010000305.1 GCA_905479765.1 uncultured Tepidamorphus sp.
CCTGCCCGGCCGTCTTCGTCGGGACGGCCCTGGCCTCGTCGGCATCAAGGTCGTCGGCCAAAAGCTCGGCGCCGGCGTGTTCGGCAGCCGCGTCCACCAATTCCCGGTAGAGCTTCCAGCACACCCACAAAAGCAGGATACCGCCGGCGAGCAACAGTCCGACAATGTCGAGAAGCTGAGTGGCGGCCAGGGCCATGCCGATGCGCAACACGACCGCCCCGGCGATGCCGTAGAAGATGACCTTGCGCCGCATGTGCACGGGCGCGCCCGCTGCGGCGATGGCCACGACGACGGCGTTGTCTCCGGCAAGAACGATATCGATGAAAACGACTTGCAAAACGGCAAATAACTGATCGGACAATTCGGCACCTTTTATAGGCGTGGTTCTTCCGCCCGGCCGGCACCGGCGGAGTATGCAAGCCATATGGGATGCAGGTCCTGTAAGCGCGAGGCCCGGACCGGGAAGAATCTCGAAGCGAACAGCTTCTAACCGGCCACCGTGACCATCGGCAAATCCCGACGCGTGATTGCCGCCCCGCCGCCGGCGGTAGGAGCACGGCGGGCGCCATCAATCGGGCAAGAAGATGAAGGAGCGAAGTCCGGGGCGCCATTCATAAGACGCCGCAACTCCCGCACGCGGATTCTGGCCCGCGGAAGCCGGTTAGCGGAGGCTGGATCGCGGGCCGGCCTGACGCCCGGCCGCCCGCAATATTACACGGCATCCAGCTGCATTCAGGAGTGGCGGCTGCTGCCCGACGTCGACAAAGCGTCGATGACTTCGTCGATGACCCGGTTTAGCTCGTCGAGGCGATCCTGCCCGATATCCTCGATAAGAGACTGATAAACCACATCGGAATCCGGAAGGATGCTTTCGTACAGTGCCCAGCCTTTTTCCGAAAGGGCAACGATGACGCGGCGCTTGTCGGCGACGTTCGTCCGCCGCGTAACAAGGCCTGCCGCTTCCATCTTCGGGAGAATGCGAGACAGGCTTGCGGGATGAATCGTGCACCACTCGCTGAGGACCAGAATTTCCGCTTCCTTGAATTCAGCCAGCGCTCGAATTATCCGCCACTGCTGGTCAGTCAGCTGGCGCATGTGCACCAGCGGCCGAAACCGCTGAATTACCATCTCGCGCAAGCGCAGCAATTTCGACGGCAACGAACGCGTAAATGGCTGCATCAGCGTTTGATGGCTGGTTTCAGTCGGCGCGGTCACCATGGCGTCTCGCGCGCTTTCCCGGGTTGCTGCCTGCTTCATTTCACCCTGCCTGGTTGCTGAAACTATGCATACACTGCCCCTTTCGAAGCGCGCGTGTACAGGCGCAAAACGCTGCTATTCTGTACCGTAAGGGAATATCAAATCATATATTCGCAGTCGAAACAAACGGCTAGCCAAATAGTTAATAAGACGACTTTTTTACAATAATACCGTGCATGCGCGCGCGCCTGATCCGCTTAAGATCGCACAGAAACAGCACACCATGCGAATCATTCCGGACGCGCCATGCGGCTCCGGCGCTACCGGGCAACGATCGGCTGGGCCTCCAGTTTGGGCTGCACAGACGGTGCCCCCTCAAACAGCGACCCCTCCTCGAACCAGCTCTGCGGCGCGGGATGTCCCCAAAGCGTCTGGCGCTGCGGATCACGCAACGTCCAGCGGATCGGTTCATTGTCCGGATCGGCCGTCAGGTAGTCGCTGGTAAACAACTCGACACGGTGGCCATCTGGATCGCGGATATAGAGAAAGAAGGCATTGGAGATACCGTGCCGGCCTGGCCCGCGCTCCATGTTCTTCAAATAACCGCTCGTCGCCATGACATCGCAGATGTGCAGGATATCAAGCGGCGTCGCGGTCCACATGCCGATGTGATGCAGCCGCGGCCCCATGCCGTTGGTGAAGGCGAGGTCGTGGACATTGCCCTTGCGGTGCATCCAGATCGCCCAGAGCTTCGGATCAGCGTCCTCGGTCTCGGTGTACTCGGTCACCCGGAAGCCGATTTCGTTGTAGAAATCGTGGCTGACCTGAACGTCGGGCGTGAAGCAATTGACGTGATCGATGCGCTGGATGCGGGCGCCGCGATGTTCAGCGTATTTCTGCAGCTTCGAGGGCACGTGGTCCATCTTGAAGTAGAACTCGATGGGCATGCCGAGCGGATCGACGGCGTGCAGGGTGCGGCCCTGGTGCGGTCGTTCGACGAACTCGGCGCGAAGCCCCTTCTTGTCGAACCAGAAAGCCGCGTGGTCGAGATCCTCTTCGCTGGCGACCTTGAACCCCATTGCGCGAACGAGCGGATCGGCGGCGCGGGTCAGCAGGATCGAGTGATGGTTCCGCTCCTCGATGCCGCGCAGATAGATATGCTCGCTCGACTCGTCGGTCACAGTCATGCCGAGGCAATCGACATAGAAGGCGCGCGACGCTTCAAGGTCAGTCACGGCGAATTCAACATGGCTGACGCGGACGATATTGAAGGGCGGGTTCATCACGGGATTGGCGACGGGCATTTCGTTCTAGCTCCGAGGAAGTGGCCGGCAGACGGGCCGCTTAGTGACGGTTAATCAGTTGCTGACGGCGAATTCCGCATTGACCTGGCCAGACCCGGTCGCTTCGAAATAGGGGCATAGCACTGTCGCCCGGCCGTGATAGTCGCTCCAGCCCAGCGCACCGAACAGCATCGCGGTATCGGCCATGAGGCCTTCCCCATGGCACTTCTTCGAGTACTCGGGAAGCATCTCGCGACATAGGTATCGACGCCGATCTCGCGGGCCTTTTCGCCCAGCGCTTTCAAAGAGTCGATCGCCGGCTTGCGGCAGTCCTTGAAGGGGCCGTCCCTCTCGGACAGAACCATGGTCGGGACATGCGTGATCTTGGCTGCGAGTGCCAGATTGCCCATTGCGGTTTCCTCCGTTGCGCCGGTCTAACCGTTGCCGATCTGGGGCACCTTATGGCCGCCGAACGCAATCGCGATGTTCTTGGTTTCCATATAGAAATCGAAACTATAGTCGCCGCCGTCCCGGCCGATGCCGGACGACTTCACGCCGCCGAACGGCGTCGGCAGGTGACGGACATTCTCGGAATTGACCCAGACCATGCCGGCCTCGACGGCCTGGGCGATCCGGTGGGCGCGGCCGACATCGCTCGTCCAGAGGTAGGCCGCCAGGCCGTAGCGGACGTCATTGGCGATTTCGAGCGCCTCATCCTCGTCCTTGAACGGGATCATCGTCAGCACCGGTCCGAAGATCTCCTCCTGGGCGATGCGCATGTCGTTTCGTGCGTGTGTATAAAGCGTCGGCTCGACGAAGCACCCAGCCTCGCCGACCCGGCCACCGCCGACTGCGATGGTGGCACCGTCCTCCCTGGCGGCATTGACATAGCTCATGACCTTGTCGACGTGGCGCGAGTGGATCAGCGGGCCGATCTCGGTGGCGGAATCGAGCGGATGGCCAACCCGCATTTTCTTCACGCGTTCAGCGGCTTTAGCGGCAAAATCCTCGTAAATCGATTCATGCACCAGCGCCCGGCTCGACGAGGTGCAGCGCTCGCCATTGAGGGAGTAGATCATGAACAGAACGGCATCGAGCGCCCTGTCCAGATCGGCGTCGTCGAAGACGATCACCGGGTTCTTGCCGCCGAGTTCGAAATGCACGCGCTTCAGGGTGGCCGAGCCCTGCGCCATGATGTGGCTGCCGGTCGTGGATTCACCGACGAAGCCGATCGCCTTGATGTCGGGATGTTCGGTCAACGCCTTGCCGGCCTCCTCGCCGAGACCATGGACGGTATTGAGGACGCCCGCCGGAAGCCCCGCTTCCAGGCAGATTTCAGACAGCAGCGCGGCCGTCAGCGGGCTCCATTCGGCAGGCTTGTGGACGGCCGTGCAGCCGGCCGCCAGCGCCGGGGCGATCTTCCAGGTCGATAGCATGAACGGCGTGTTCCACGGCGTGATGACGCCGACGGGGCCGATTGGCTGGCGCATCGTGTAGTTCATGTGCGACGCCGTCGGCAGCGACAGCCCGTCGTTCGCCGACGGCGCGCGGTCGGCGAAGAAACGGAAGTTTTCCGCCCCACGCAGCGCCGCCTTCGACATGTATCGGATCGGCTGGCCGGTATCGAGGCACTCGATGTAGGCGATCTCCTCGGCGCGCGCCTCGATGGCATCGGCTACTCGATGCAGGATCGCGCGGCGCTCCTTGCCGCTCGTCTTGCTCCAGGACTTGAACGCGGTTGCGGCCGCGCGGGCGGCGATGTCGACATCCTTCGCACCGCCCTGGGCGACAGTGGCGAGTACCGTTCCATCGATCGGCGACAGGGTCTCGAACGTCAGGACGTCGTTGATATACGGCTTGCCGTCGATGAAATGG